>JABIRP010000249.1 GCA_018699735.1 Rhodospirillaceae bacterium
CCAACGCTCATCACATGGCGGTGGCGGAGGAGCCGATTGGTAACTTCCTCGGCCGTATTGCTGGGATGGGGTTGGAGGTTAGTGTGGTGCGGAGAATTTAGCCTTACTAGTGGGTCAACTTCAGCTCTCGATATACTCGCACACCCCTTCGGTCAGGCGAAAGAACCCGTCTTGCGGTTCCGGAAGTGTGTGGATCTCGGTCTTTGCAACGCCCATGTGCATTCCGCGCCAGATCCGTCCCATGCCGCCGTGGGCGACGACGACGATAGTCCCCTCGGTGGGCAGGTCACCGACGAAGGACAGCACCCGGTCCCCGACATCGCTGTAGTTCTCGCCGCCAGGCGCCCGGATGTTCCAACGGTCGGCGTTGCGTTGGCTCGAGGTCTCTGAGTCGTTGGTCTCGACGTCGCTGTGAGATCGATTCTCCCAGCGCCCGAAAGAGGTCTCCATCAGTCGGTCGTCGAAGGTGATTTGGTCGTCCGGGTACCCGATCACATCGCAGACGATCGCCGCAGACTGCCGGGTGCGGCCAAGCGGGCTCGCGAAAACCGTATATTCGCCCCGTCCAGCCAGCTGCTCGGCCAGCCGCACGCCCATTGCTTCAGCCTGACGCGCCCCTTTCAGGGTGAGCGGTGAGTCCTTTCGGCCTTGGATGATGCCGGCCCGGTTCCAAACGGTTTGCCCGTGGCGCAGCAGGAAAATCTCTCGCGTCATTCGACTTCGACCTCAATGGTTTCGATGCTGCCGGCGGACAGATGATGAAAAGCGTCCTGTGGCCGGTCGAGGGCGTAGGTCGCCTCGTTCGACAGCTCGAGATAAAGCCCGCGCAGGATCTTGTTCACCACGCCATGGGCGATGATGACGGTTGGGATGTCGTGCCCCCGGCGCTCGGCCAGGACCGGGGTGAGGCGGTCTTTCACCATCTGACTGCTCTCGCCATTCGGATGAGCGTAGTGCCAGGGATCTGCCTGCTGCCGCTTCCAGTCTTCCGGAAAATCCCGCGCCATGGCCTTCCAGCCCGCATATCCGTCACGGTCGCCCAGTGTGATCTCCATCAGGCGGTCGTCGAATTCGATCGACATATAGTCTCGCCCCAGCATGTCGGTGATGATGGCGGCGGTTTGGCGAGTGCGCCCGAGCGGGCTGGCGTGAATTTCAAAGGGCTGGCCATCCAGGCGCGAACGCAACGCCTCGCCAATCGCTTCCGCCTGGCAGATGCCGAGCAAGGTGAGGGGGCTGTCGGATTGGCCCTGCAATCGACCCTGGCGGTTCCATACGGTCTCTCCGTGGCGCACGAGATAAATAGTCTGGCTCACCTGGGTCCCCAACTTGTCTTGATACATTACTCTCGAACGGTTGATGTTTATTGCGTTGCGCGTTTCAGCAAAACCCCTATTTTCGCGACAGAGCGTTGCGACGACCCAAGAGATATCCCAGGATTTAAAAGGAGAGCCATATGTCCGCCGATCAACTGCTCGGCTCGATCAGCACGCGTGTCAATGCCATTGAGGAAACCGGCATTGTCGATGTCGCCATGTATGGTTGGGGTCGTGAAGATCTGGTTCCCTTCTGGTTCGGCGAGGGCGATGTGTCGACGCCGCAGTTCATCTGTGATGCGGCCTGTGAGGCGCTTCGCGCCGGCGACACTTTCTACACCGATCAACGCGGCATCACGTCGCTGCGTGAGACCATTCGGGATTACATGAACCGCAGCTTTGGAACCGATCTGGATATCGATCGCCTCACGGTCACGAATTCCGGCATGGCGGCCTTGGCGCTGCTCAATCAGGTCCTGCTCAATGACGGCGATGAGGTTATCGTCATCGGCCCGGTCTGGCCGAATATCTTCTCTGCTATCCGGGCTAATGGCGGCGTGCCAGTAGATGCCTCGATCCGCCTGACATCCGAGGGCTGGAAGCTGGATTTGGAGGAGATATTCTCGGCTGCCGGGCCGAAAACCAAAGCGATCTTCATCAACTCCCCCTCGAACCCGACCGGTTGGATGATGGAGGCAGACGAGCAACGCGCGGTCATGGATTTTGCGCGTGAGCGGGGGATCTGGGTCATTGCAGACGAGGTTTATCACCAACTGGTCTTCGACCGGCCCGTTGCACCTTCGTTTCTCAATTGCTCGCAGCCCGACGACCGGTTGGTCGTGGTGAATTCATTTTCCAAGTCGTGGCTGATGACCGGCTGGCGTATCGGATGGATCACGCACCCGACCGGCATTGGCTCGACCCTGGCCAAGATGGTTCAAATCACGACTTCGGGCGTGCCGCCCTTCTTGCAACATGCCGCCATGGTGGCGATGCGGGATGGTGATCATGTGATCAAGGATCTGCGGGAACGCTGTCTGAAGGGCCGGGATCTGGTCTACGATCGCCTGGAGGCTTGGCCTCGGGTACGGGCCGTGCGCCCGAAAGGGGCGTTTTATGCCTTCTTTGGGGTAGAGGGGATGGACAACTCGGTCGACTACGCCAAGCAGATCATCGACGAGTGCAATGTCGGCCTGGCCCCGGGCAACGCCTTTGGCGCCAGCGGCGAAGGCTATCTGCGGCTCTGTTACGCCTCGGAGCCCGCAACACTGGAGCGTGGTATGGACCGGCTGGAAAAAATGCTCGGCTCTGGTAGTCGTCAGGATTGATCGGAAGGTGCTCTAGATTGCAGGATATCCTTCGCCGGCAGACGCGGGTAAACTGCACCTGACGCATAAGGAAATTCGGATATGGCGATCAGACCAACCTCTCGTAACATCACCGGGCCCGGCACCTCGCGTGTTCCGGCTCGGCAGGCTCCGAGACCGGCATCGAGGCAAGTCCCTGTTGCTGAGACAGAGGTGCGGCGGGCTGCGGTACAATCTTCGCTGCCGAGCCCCGGCTTCCGGCTGCGGACGGCGGTTACGGATGGTGAGATCGATACTCAGATCGCGCGACTGATGCAGCTGATTGCCAACGACAATATCGATCCAGATGCCCCACCAGGTTCGTATCTTAATTTCCTGATCTGACGGCGGGCACGTCTTCGGCTTCAATCAACGCGACCTGTGGCCCTGCGGTATTCGGATCTGCGGTATTCGGATCTGCGGTATTCGGCTCTGCGGAACCCGGCTCCGCAGCGAGGGGCTCGCCCGGCACCGCCTGGCGTAGAACCGAGACCCGTGGCGGGCGTTTCCAAACGATTGTGTCGAAGCTGTTGCAGTTGTCACACACCGCACCCCAATCTCCCACGGTCGCGCCGCAACTTGAGCAAGACCAACCCTCCTCCGGTGGTGCGGAAGTGGCTGCCTCTAGCGCTGCGCGGGCGGCTTCGACGTCGCCATGCTCGGCCTCCGCCAGGCGGGCCTGTAGGCGGTGATAGGCCGCAGTTCTCTGTTCAACACCGACATGTTCCAGATGATTTCGCGCCGCACCCCATAGATCGGCCCTGAGAGCTGCATCCGCCAAAGCCAAATGGCTCGCGAGATTATCGGAATTAGAGCCAGTCAAGCGCTGCATTCGCTTCATGGTTTGGAGCGCGTCTTCCTCACCCCAAATCGCGCGATAACCTGCCGCTAAATCCGGATGCGGCACATGGCGCCATTCGTCCTCAAGCAGGCGCGCAGCACGCTTCGGTTTTCCCTCTGACATCAGGAGGCGTGCTTTGGTGGCGATCGCAGGCACGAAGTGCGGGCTGGCCTCAAGCGCCCGGTCAGCGATCTTGATCGCTTCGGCGAGGTGGCCGGCCGTCTCGGCGGCGCGGGCCCGCTCGGTCATCAATGCGGCGCGATGAGATCGTTTGGTGGCATCGGCAAAAGCCCGGCGGTTCTCCGTACCGCTTAAGGTTTCCAGCGCCGCCGACCAATCGCGAGCCTCGGTTTGCAACTGAAACAGGGTCTCAACCACGTAGGGCGAGCCGGGTTTAAGTTTGCGGGCGCGCTCGGCATGGCTCCTGACTTCATCCGTATCACCTTGTTGAATGGCGAGCCGCATCAAGCCGGTAACCCCGAGGAATTCGGTCTCGGCATTTTGCGTGAGAGCTTCGAAGTACCGTGCGGCTGCGGCGGTGTCCCCATTGAGCGAGGCCGCTTGGGCCGAGAGGAGCCTGGTGAGCGCCGGCTGCCGGAGCAGCTCGTCCGCCCGTTTCGCCTGGCGCTTGGCCTCGTCTGGATCGCCGGCGGCAACTGCCGCCATTCCGAGTGTCAGGGCCTTGTAGCCTGATTCGCGTCGTTTGACGGCCCGGTGGGAAAGCCAACTGCCCGGTGCCCCAAGTATGCCGCGCCAGAATTTGTAGAACCCGATCGCCAACACGACCAGTAGCGCCACGGCCACCAGAAGAAGCGCGAAATAGGTCTCAATCCGGTAGCCCAACCAATCTACGCGCAACTCGCCCGGATTGTCCGAAAGCCAAAGTCCGGCCGCGACTAGAACGGCGACTTGGGCAAAATATATAAGTGTGCGAATCACGGCTGCCTACTCCGCCTTGGAGAGTGCCGCGAGGGCCACAGCTTTGAGGCCGGTGACGGCGCGCTCAGCCGCCAATCGGTCTCGTGCGGCCTTTGCCCACGCGGCAAGTGTTGGGCTGGGGGATGGTTCGGTCTGCACCGATGCCAGGGCAGCTGCCAGATCACCCCGAGCCAGGGCCGCTTCGGCCAAAGCAAGGCGGCCAGAGATGGTCGCCGCTTCGGCGGTCCCAGGTTTGGGGGCGTCGCCCAATTTCTTGACGCTGACCAATCCTGACACACGATCAAGTGTGCGGCCGATAAAGCCTTTCGGGTCTTCGGTTTGACTTGGGTCCAGGCTGGCGGCGATCGGCAGTGTGCCCAGAAGTTCGGCCCTTGACGGTACGCCCTTGGCGGCAAGCGGCTCCAGGATCGCGAGAGGGCCCGAGATATCGATCGTCCCGGCCGCCGCCTCACGCACAGCGTTCAATTCCACCGAGAATGCGCTCGAGCCCTCGATAGCGATCGCGAGCTGGCCCGTCGTCAATACCAGCAGGGCCGGGCGCTCTCGACCGCTGGCGGCTTTTGCAACACCGGCTTCGATCTCGGCGAGGCGGGTCTCCAATGCAGACAGTTCGGTCTGCGTGGCACTGGCGGCTTCCGTTGCGGTGGCTGTGATCTTATCGAGATCGCCGGCGGTAACCGTCGGCCGCGCTTCCAGGCTTGCCAATCGCTCGGACGTAGACTTGAGGTCGCCTGCAAGACGCATCATAGCGTCGTCGCTGGCCTTGGTGCGGCTCGGGCGGGCTTCCAGACGCACGACAGCAGCGGCAAGCGCGTCGACCCGCTCGACGATCGCAGTGATCCTGGCGACCAGGTTCAGCTCCGTCGGCGAGGCTCCCACCGGAGCCTTAAGTTCCACGATGCGTGGCGCTTGGGTTTCGAGCTTTGTTAATCGGGTCTTGATCGAAGTTAGTGTGCTCTCAAGTGCCGCTAGTCGCTGGTCGAATGGGGTTAGATCTGGCAGGGGCGCGGGGTCGGGTTTTGCCTCCAGAGCGGCGATCCGCGCCAGGATGGGCTTAAGGTCCAGTGCTGGCGGCGGTTTGTCGCCTTCGAGCGCATCGATCCGTCCCGTCAGGTCGGCGATGGCGCGCGTGGTTGGATCAGGTTCGGGTTTGGCCGGTTTTTCTTCCGCGACCGGAGCGGCGGGCTTTGGCTCGGTCTTAGGGACTACAGGGGTTCCTGACACGCTGCTGATTGCGTCGCGCACGAAGCCTTCCACTTGAACGAGCTCAATGCCGTATTTGGCGAGCTCCTGTTCGGCCGATGCGCGCCAGTACGAATAGGTTAACCAGCCGCTGGTGGCAGAGACCGCCAACACCACGATGAGCCAGAAATATACTTTCAGCTTCAGCGATACCCATGATTTTCGGGGCGGCGCGATTTCTTTTTGCGGAGCGTTGCCGGCGCCGGATTGCCCTTGAGAGGCGTCGGTCGGCGTGGCTTGCTCTTCGGTCTGGCGACCGTCGCTCATTGGTGTCTCCAACTATATTTCATGCGTTAGCTTTTAGCCGCTTCGACCAGAGATAGCAGTGCATTTTTATCTGGGCATTTCGCGACGTATACAGCCTTCCAGTCCACGGCGCGCGCGGCTTCGGCCACAGCCTCGCTGATACAAAAAGCGGTGAGACGGTGTGTCGTCCCGTCAAGCTCACCTCGTATCACGAGAGTAGCAAACAGCTCTGCCGTCCGGGGAGAAAAAAGCAGCACGCCATCGACGGCATGCTGTCGCAGGGCGGCTTCGGTTTCTGGATCGAATGCTGTTGTCTCACGTGTGCGATAGAGTGCGGCGCGCACGCATTCAAATCCGCCTGCCGAGAGGGCATTCGCGAGGTCGAGTGCGATCCGATCACCGCTGACATGCAGCACGGGTCCGGCAGAAGGATTAAGGTGTGTGCGGGCCAAAGCGAGTAGATCGTTGGCGTCTCCCGCTGCACTTTTCACAGCCATAAATCCAACATGAACCAACGCTTCGGCAGTTGCGTCGCCAACCGCGATAATCGGAGTGGATTTAACGAGGCTGGACTTGGCCAAGGCCCGCGCGCCGTTTCTGCTGGTGACGAGAACCGCCTGCCAGTCGTCGGCCCGGGGCAATTTTTCGGGTTCCAGTTCGATATCCAGCAATGGGTTGATCAGGCTCTCAATACCGCGCTGGCTCAGCTCCTTGGCAAGATCGTCCGAGTCTGCGCGTGGCCTGGTGAGCAGTAACCGCATCGCGCCCTAGACCCGGAAATCCGGCCCAGCCTTCTGGATCAAATCCTGGCCGACCCGAGCCCCGATCTCTACCGCTTCGTCTGCTGTACCGGCTGCTTCGGCACGATGCAGAGCGGAGCCGTCGAGGGCCGCTACGTGACCAACCAAGGTCACGCGTCCATCCCCGTCAAGCGTTGCCAGTCCGGCGATCGGGGTCCGACACGAACCATCGAGGGTGGCCAACATTGAGCGCTCCGCAGTGACCCGCAGACGGCTTTCTTCATGGTTTATGGCGGCGAGCCAATCCCGAATACGAGCGTCCGGTCCGTCGTCGGCCAGACGGCATTGCACGCCGATGGCTCCCTGGGCGACGGCGGTCGGCATCTCATCAAGTTCCAGCACGCGGGTTGCCTGATCGGCGAGGCCCATGCGTTTTAGCCCGGCGAATGCCAGCAGCGTTGCGTCGACCTCTCCGGCCGCGAGTTTGGCCAGACGGGTGTCGACATTGCCGCGAAACAGCACGCATTTCAGATCCGGTCGACGATGCAGCAGCAGTGCCTGACGCCGCACCGACGCTGTGCCAATGACCGCCCCTTCGGGCAACTGTTCGATATTGCCGGCAACCGGAGACAAAAATGCATCGCGGGGATCCTCGCGTTCCAATACGCATTCGATCACGGTACCCTCGGCCGCAACGGTCTCGCAGTCTTTCAGAGAGTGGACCGCGATATCAATCCGGCGCTCTTGCAGCGCGTCTTCGATTTCTTTTTCGAAAAGGCCTTTGCCGCCGATTTCGGCCAGAGGGCGATCTCGAACCCGGTCGCCGGTTGTCGTGATGATTTCCAAGGCGATTGCGCCATCCTCGCGCAATTCATCATGCGCGGCGGCCAGCCGGTCTCGGGTTTCGTTCGCTTGGATCAGCGCCAGCTTTGAGCCGCGTGTACCGATCCGGATAAGGGGTGTCATTTTGGTCATGATGCGGTTGTCTAATCCTTCTGGCGTCGGTGGCCAAGCTGAAAGAGGAATGGGTTCTCACAAGGTGACGTGACACCACTCGCTTGTGGATATCGCGAGACGCGGATCCTATAAAGCAATTGGATCGTAGAACGGGCTCAAAATGACGCGCCAGCTGGTATTGGGAATAGAGACGAGTTGCGATGAAACGGCGGCAGCGGTCGTTTCGGAGGATCGAGAAATCCTCGCAAATGTCGTGTTCTCGCAAATCGATGAACATCAGCCCTTTGGCGGCGTTGTGCCAGAGATTGCGGCACGCGCGCATCTCAGCCTGCTCGACGGACTAATCGAGCGCGCAATGCGGGAGGCGGAGGTTGATTGGAGTGATCTTTCCGCCGTCGCCGCGACCGGCGGCCCGGGTTTGATCGGCGGTGTCATCGTTGGTGTGATGACAGCGAAAGCGGTCGCGATTGCAACCGGATTGCCTTTTGTCGCGGTCAACCACTTGGAAGGCCACGCGCTGACCGCTCGTCTCACTGACGATGTCGGGTTTCCCTATCTCCTGCTGCTGGTTTCGGGCGGCCATTGCCAGCTGCTCGAGGTTGAAGGCGTGGGACGTTATCGCCGCCTCGGCACGACGATCGATGACGCGGTCGGCGAGGCATTTGACAAGACGGCGAAGCTGCTAGGGCTTGGCTATCCAGGCGGACCGGCGGTCGAGCGTGCGGCGTTGGAGGGTGATCCGGCCCGTTTTAAGCTGCCGCGCCCGATGGTCGGGCGGCCCGGATGCGACTTTTCCTTCTCCGGACTGAAGACCGCTGTGCGTCAAACGGTCTCTCGGATTGATCAGCCGAGCTCGGTTGATGTGGCCGACCTTGCCGCATCATTCCAGCATGCGGTTGCGGGTAGCCTGCGGGATCGGTGCCGCAGGGGAATGCAGCTTTTTGCCGACGCGCATGGTGCTGGACGCCCCTTCGTCGTTGCCGGCGGTGTTGCCGCAAATGCGGTTTTGCGCGCCGACTTGAGTGCGTTGTCTGGCGAGATGGGAATGGCTTTTGTGGCACCGCCACCCGCACTTTGCACCGACAACGGAGCGATGATCGCCTGGGCCGGGTTGGAGCGTTTTCGGCTGGGGTTGACCGACGCGTTGGATTTCGCACCGACACCCCGTTGGCCACTTGACCCGAATGCACAGATTGCCATCGGTGCCGGAGTAAAGGCGTGAGTTTGGACCGGATCGCGGTGATCGGAGCCGGATCTTGGGGGACGGCATTGGCGGTGGTTTGTGAGCGCGCTGGCCGTCAGGTGTCGCTCTGGGCCCGCAATCAAGATGCCGCACGCGCGATGGAGAGTTCGCACATCAACGAGACCTATCTGCCAGGGGTTGAGATACCGCGCGCAGTGGCAATCACCTCAGATCTGGCTGCGGCCGTGTCGGCTGCCGACGCTGTGTTGCTTGTGGTGCCAGCGCAGTCACTAAGACGTGTCGCTATTGCTCTGGCGGAGGTCTTGGCTGATGACGTGCCGGTCGCCCTCTGTGCCAAGGGGATTGAGGTCAATACCGGTCGCCTGATGATCGAAGTCGCGTCGGAAACCTTAGGGGGGCGACCGATCGCGGTGCTGTCTGGACCGAGTTTCGCTGGCGAGACCGCGGCTGGTCAGCCCACGGCGGTTACCCTCGCGGCCAGCTCGATAGAGTTGGCGCGGGCGCTCACCCAGGCAGTCGCAACACGAACTTTCCGGCCCTATGCGTCGGACGACCCGGTCGGCGCTGAGGTCGGTGGGGCCGTGAAGAACGTGCTGGCGATTGCCTGCGGGATCGCCGCTGGCCGGGGCTTCGGCGACAACACACGGGCAGCTCTGATCACGCGCGGTCTGGCCGAAATCACGCGCTTCGCCGTCGCACTCGGGGGGCGCCGGGACACCATGCTCGGGCTGTCCGGCATCGGCGATATCATGCTGACTTGCTCAAGCGAGCAGTCGCGCAACTTCTCGTTCGGATTACGGCTTGGCAGGGGAGAGGCCCTGGGGGAGGCATTGGGACCGGTTCTTGGGGCGAGCCATTCCACCATCGAAGGTGTGTTCACTGCTGCCGCCGTTGTAGCTCGCGCGCAAGAAGCCGGTGTGGATATGCCGATTGCCACGGCCGTTGACGCGGTCTTGAACCGAGGAGCCGGTCTGGCCGGCACGATCGAGGACCTGCTGGCCCGACCGCTTGCCCAGGAAGTCTAAGCCTGGATAATCGGTCCTACCACTTCAGCCACGGTAATATTGCCTTGGGATGTTCGCCCGCTTGTTCGGCGACCGCATGCACCCTGTCAGGTTGCAAGCGGCCATCCGGGCCCAGTGCCAAGGCATCGGCATGTATGCCGCCACCGATCCAGACCGCATCGATACCGGCCTGCCTGGCGCCCCGGATATCCGTCGGTAAGCCATCACCGATCATGACCGCGCGGGCACGGGGAATCTCGGGGCTTTCGGCGAACAGGCGATCAAAAATACCTGGAAACGGTTTGCCAAACCGCTGCACGGTACCACCCAGTTTCTCGTAAAGCGCCGCTAGGGCGCCGGCGCCGGGAATAGCTCTTCCGCCGCGGATGGCGACCACATCCGGATTGGCGCAAACCATTGTCAAGCCGCGATCCACGCCTTCCGTCAGTATGCCGCGATAGTCCTCGGCCTGTTCCGTCTCGTCGTTGACCAGTCCGGTGCAAATGATCAACTCGGCCCCGTTGATATCCGTTTCCCGGCCACCACAGGCGTCAAGTGTGGGCCGACAGCGTTCCGGGCCAAGGTGAAAATAGGCCGGTCGGGCATCCGCACCGGAACCGCTGGCGCCTGCAGCGATGGCGTCCGCCGTCGCCTCGCCCGAGGTTAACAACCAGTCATATAGGTCGTCCGTGACACCAAGTTTTACCAGATGTGCGGCGATGGAAGCGCTGGGTCTGGCCGCGTTGGACAGCAGGACAATCCTGCCGCCCCGCTGACGCAGGCGATGCAGGCAGTCGACCGCGTCGGGGTAGACCGCTTCGCCATCGTGAACAACCCCCCATAAATCGACGATGAAGAGGTCATAGTCGCCGGCAATCTTCGCCAAGCCGCTCAGGATTGGAATACTCATTCATCGCTCCCATGGTTGAGACCCCCCAATGGCGTGCGCTACTTTTGGATAGTTCAGGCATTCGGTCTAGTCCATAGACGAGCGCCAATTTCAGCCCGCAAAGGGGACCTTCAGCTTTCATCTGCCGATCGACGAACCCTTTTCCTGAACTCCTGAAGGGGTCGGCTTGCGCCGGCCCCTTTTTTTCCATCCAGGTTCGATAACCGGGTTTCCCTTTCGGCAGCGGCTCTCTAGTTTCAGAATGCAAACTGAAACGGAGAGAGTTCATGGCCTATTGGTTGTTCAAATCCGAACCTGGGGCTTGGTCCTGGGACGATCAGGTCGCGGCTGGCAAGAAAGGCGACGACTGGGATGGCGTGCGCAACCATCAGGCCGCGAACAACATGAAGGCCATGAAGGTCGGTGATCTTGGTTTCTTCTATCACTCGGTCAACGAGAAGCGGGTTGTTGGGATCGTTGAGGTCTGCAAGGAGTATCATGCGGATCCGACCGATGCATCGGGCCGATTTGGCATGGTATGCGTGCGGGCCATCGAGCCGATGCCCGAGCCGGTGACGCTGGCCGATATCAAGGCCGAGGAGACGCTTGAGGATCTGGCGCTCGTGCGCCAATCGCGCCTTTCCGTCGTGCCGGTGGACGCCCGCCAGTGGAAAATAATCTGCAAGATGGGCGGGTTGAAAAAATAGACTCTTTAAGGGTGCATTGAGCCATTTCGCCTCCCCAGTTCCTGGGTTACAGTCACTCAGCTACACAGGGAGAAATAAATGCAACGAACGTTAAAAAGTTTGACGGTGGCCGCCGGTTTGGCGCTCGCCGTTGGAGGGGCTTCCTACGCCACTTCGCCGGCGCTTGCCGGCACGCCAAAGAACATGATGGTCATGGCGATGAGCATCAGCGACCTGATCACGCTGGATCCGGCCGAGGTGTTTGAATTTACCGGCGGTGAGGTTATCGCCAACGTCTATGACCGCGTCATGATGTTTGAGGCCGAGAACCTGACCACCTTGGTCGGTGGCGTCGCCGAGAGCTATGAGGTCAGCAAGGACGGTAAGACCGTCACATTGTCGATCCGCCCCGGTCAGAAATTCCATTCCGGAAATCCTGTTCGGGCCGAAGACGTGGCCTTTTCGCTGCGCCGTGTCATCAAGTTGAAAAAGACACCGTCCTTCATTTTCACCCAGTTTGGTTGGAACAAGGACAACGTCGACAGCCTGATCAAGCCGGTTGGTGGCAAGGTTTCGATCACCATCAATGCCGATTTCTCGCCAGCTCTTATGCTGAACGCGCTGTCGGCTGGTGTCGGTTCGGTCGTCGATGAGAAATTGGTCATGAGCCACGAGAAGGACGGTGACCTCGGCTATGGTTGGCTGAAAAATCACAGCGCCGGCTCGGGCCCGTTCAGCCTCAAGACCTGGAAATCCAACGAGTTGGTCATGCTTGAGGCCAATCCGAGCTATCGCCACGGTGGCCCGAAGATGAGCCGTGTCGTGTTGCGGCATGTGCCGGAACCGTCGGCTCAGCGGCTGCTGATTGAAAAGGGTGATGCCGATATCGCCCGCAATCTGACGCCTGACCAAGTCAATGGCGTTGCTGGTAATGCCGACCTCGTGGTCGACAACAACCCGAAAGCGGCCTTGGTTTATATCGCTTCGAACAATGCGCACCCGATCCTGAGCAAGCCGAAGGTGCGTCAGGCTCTGCGCTATCTGGTCGACTATAAGGGCATGGCGAGCACGTTCCTCGCCGGCGCCTACAAGGTCCATCAGGCGTTCTGGCCGTCAGGTCTCTGGGGCTCTTACGACGAGACCCCGTTCAAGCTTGATGTGGCCAAGGCCAAGTCGATGTTGGCCGAAGCCGGGTATCCAGATGGCTTCAAGCTCACCATCGATACGCTGACCAGTGCCCCGTTCCCGGAAATTGCACAGTCGGTACAGCAGACCTTGGGCAAGGCCGGAATCAAGACCGAGATCATTCTCTCGGAAGGCAAAACCCTCTGGCCTAAGTATCGGGCCCGCAAGCATGAGATCATCGTCGCGCGCTGGTCACCGGACTATGTCGACCCGCACTCGAATGCTGATGCTTTCGCGCATAATCCGGACAATCGCTTCGAAGCCAAACTGACAGGCAAGCTCGCCTGGCGGACGTCCTGGGCCGATCCCGCGATCAACGCCCAGACCGAAGCCGCAGCAATGGAGCTCAATCTGGATGAACGCCTGAAGATGTATCACAAGCTTCAGGCCGATGTTCAGATGCAGGGTCCGTTTACGGTCATGTTCCAGCGCAACGAGCAAGTCGTTCGGCAAAAGAATGTGAAGGGCTTTGTCAGCGGTGCAATCTTCGATCTGGTCTTCTACCGCAACGTGACCAAGTGATCGGCGATAGAACCATCGATGACAACATCCGATAGATCAACTGAGGAAGGGATGGGCCGCGGTCCATCCCTTCCGCCTTTTGTGGGCAAGATTGTGCGGCAGGTCTCAACCCTGCTTCTCACCTTCGTCGGCCTCACCGCCATCACATTCATCATCGGTCGGGTTATGCCGGCTGACCCGGTGCTTGCCATCGTCGGTGATCGAGCCTCGGCCGAAGTATATGACGCCATGCGCCTGCAACTCGGCCTCGATAAGCCTTTGGTCGTGCAATACGTGATCTATCTCTCGAACATTCTTCAGGGCGATTTCGGCAAGTCGATCATGACTACGCGAGAGGTAAGCGAGGACATTATCCGCTTCTTCCCGGCGACGCTGGAATTGGCGACGGTTGCGACAATCCTCGGGGTTTTCGTGGGCGTGCCGATCGGAGTGTTCGCGGCGGTACACCAGGGAAAAATGGTCGATCACATAGTCCGTGTGGTCGCGTTATTCGGTTATTCCGCGCCGATATTTTGGATCGGAATGGTCGCCCTTTTGATTTTTTACGCCAAACTCGGCTGGCTCCCGGGACCAGGGCGTATCGACGTTTTTTATGATGGCATCGTCGAGCATTGGAGTGGGGTCATCTTGCTCGACTCGGCGATACAGGGCGAGTGGGAGATATTCCACAACGCCTTCAGCCATCTGATCTTGCCCTCCGCCATGCTGGCGACCTACGCATTGGCCTATATCGCGCGCATGACGCGGAGTTTCATGCTCGATCAGCTGAACCAGGAATACGTCCTGACGGCGCGCGTCAAGGGGTTGTCGGAGACCACGGTCATCTGGCGCCATGCCTTTCGCAATGTGCTGGTGCAATTGATCACGATAATTGGGTTGACCTATGCCTCACTGCTTGAGGGATCGGTTCTGACCGAGACGATTTTTGCTTGGCCCGGTATCGGCCAGTACATCACCACATCGCTTTTCAATGCCGATATGAACGCCGTGATCGGCGGCACCATTGTCGTCGGCATTTGCTTCGTCGGTATCAACCTGTTGTCGGATACGCTGTATAAGTTGGCCGATCCGAGGGCGCGGCAATGACCGATATCGGATCCTCCCGTACCGGTCTTCGCGCCTGGCTACTGAGTGAGACGCCGGGGTCGATCGGGCAGGCTCGCTGCCAACGGTTTTATCTCGTTTGGCTCGCATTTTCGGCCAATCCAATCGCGATGGGCGGCTTGTTCATTATCCTGAGTTTGGTGCTGATCGCAATATTCGCTCCGTTGATTACCTCCGGAGACGGTACCGAGCAAGTTCTGACCCGACGACTGCTGCCGCCGAGTGCGGAGCATTGGCTCGGCACTGACCAGCTTGGCCGGGACATGTTCGACCGCATCGTTTGGGGCTCTCGAATTACCCTTTATATCGTGGCGTTGGTTGGCATCATCGTTGTTCCGATCGGATTGCTGGTGGGGACAACGGCGGGATATCTCGGTGGATGGGTCGATACCATCCTGATGCGTATCACCGACATCTTCCTGGCCTTCCCGCGTCTGATCCTGGCTCTGGCCTTCGTATCGGCCCTTGGTCCGGGCCTGGACAACGCTGTGCTGGCGATCGCGCTTACGACCTGGTCGCCGTTTGCCCGTATTGCCCGGGCAGAGACCATGGTGATCCGCAATTCGGAGTACATCCTGGCTGCCCGGGTGCAGGGCGCATCCTCGGCGCGCATTCTGTTGCACCATGTCACACCGCTTTGCCTCTCGTCCGTCATTGTCCGCCTAACTTTGGATATGGCCGGCATCATCCTAACTGCTGCCGGGCTTGGTTTTCTCGGGCTCGGTGCCCAACCGCCGCTGCCGGAGTGGGGGGCAATGATCTCCGCCGGCCGGCAATTCCTGCTGGACCAATGGTGGGTTCCGACAATACCCGGTTTGGCCATTCTGACGGTCTCACTCGGCTTTAACTTGCTCGGCGACGGTTTGCGCGATGTGCTCGATCCAAGGAGCGACAGTTAAGTTATGACCGACCCGCGCTCCAAGCCTCTCCTCAAGGTCCGGAACCTTTCAGTCAACTTCACGACGCCGCGTGGTGTGGTCGAGGCCGTTCGGAATATCAGCTTTGATGTGGGCCAGGAGCGGCTCGGTATCGTCGGCGAGTCCGGGTCCGGAAAATCTCAAACCGGCCGCGCTATTCTCGGCCTCACCCATGGCCGCGGTAAAGTAACTGCCGACGAGATGACCTTCGACGGCATCGACCTCGCCCAGGCGGATACCGCCACCATGCGCGCTGTTCGCGGCGACCGGATTTCAATGATCATGCAGGACCCGCGCTATTCGCTTAACCCGGTCATGACTGTTGGTGAGCAGATCGCCGAGGCCTATCTGGCCCATTCCAACGCTGGTCGACGCGAGGCCAAGCGCCGGGCTTTGGAGATGTTGGTCACCGTGCGTATCCGAGAGCCGGAAAAAGTCTACAACCTCTATCCGCACGAGGTTTCGGGCGGCATGGGTCAGCGTATCATGATCGCCATGATGCTAATCCCGGACCCGGATATGATTATCGCGGACGAGCCGACCTCAGCGCTGGATGTCACTGTCCAGCTACAGGTCCTGGCGCTTCTCGACGACATGGTGCGTGAGCGTGGCATGGGGCTAATCCTCATCAGTCACGACCTGCAACTCGTCGCTTCGTTTTGCGACCGCGTGCTCGTGATGTATGGCGGCCAGATTATGGAGACGCTTGATGCCGATAAATTGAACGAAGCGCAGCATCCCTACACCCGTGGTTTGTTGAATTGCCTCCCGACCATCGAAGGGACCAGTGGTGAGCTTCCGGTTCTCGAACGTGACCCCGCTTGGATGAACATCGGTGGGGGGGACGCATGATCCGGATCGAAGGCCTCGGCGTCATCTTCGGCAAGGGTGCTCGCGCGGTGCATGCGGTGCGCGATGTATCCTTCTCCGTAGATGCCGGAGAAAGCTTCGGGCTGGTTGGAGAATCCGGGTCCGGCAAGTCCACTGTGTTGCGCGCCATCGCGGGACTCACACCCGGATGGACCGGCGGAATGCAGGTTGACGGGATCGCATTGGGACCAAAGCGCGAGACAGCATTTCACAAACATCTGCAAATGGTTTTTCAGGATCCGTATGGCTCGCTGCATCCGCGCCACACCGTTAACGACATCCTGAGTGAACCACTGATAATCCACAAAATGGATCAGCATGAGACTCGCATCTTGGCGGCCCTGGATGAGGTCGGTTTGGGTGCATCGTTTCGGTTTCGTTATCCGCATCAACTGTCCGGTGGGCAGCGCCAGCGCATCGCCATCGCCCGAGCGCTAATTTTGGAGCCGCGTGTCGTGCTACTCGATGAGCCGACTTCGGCCCTCGACGTTTCGGTGCAGGCGGAGATCCTGAACCTGCTGGTACGGCTGCGGGAAGACCGGGGTCTGACCTATGTGATGGTGAGCCATAATCTTGCCGTCGTTGCGCATCTTTGCGAGCGCATCGCGGTGATGAACCGGGGCCAGTTCGTCGAGGAGATGACCGCCGGCCAACTCCGGGCCGGTAAGCCAGCGCACGGCTACACGAGCCAGTTACTGACCGCCAGCAAGGGCTACGACCGAGAGGCGATCGCCGCGTTTGTCGAGTTTGAGTAGACGGGCAAGGAGGTTCGTCATCCCGGGCGAAGACCCGGGATCTTACTCAACCGCTTCGAATTCGGCCAATGCCTGCTCAAACAGGACCAGCGTCTCATCGGCATAGGCCGCATAGTCGATGCCCGGTGCGTTCAGATGAAATTCCGAGACCATGCTCCACATCGCCTCGCGCAATTGCGACGCGGCTTTCATGGCAGCGAACGCGCGTGTCAGATCATCGTCCGGCTCCTGGCCGAAATACGCCGACAGCAGTGCCGTCTCCTCGTCGAATGAATACTCGTTATTGCCGGCCAGGTTGGCGAGATCGAAGAGCGGCGTGCCGTAGCCACCGTACTCCCAATCAATGATCCAAAGCCGATCTCCATCATCCATGATATTGCCGCATAACAGGTCATGGTGTCCGAACACGGTCGCCGTGGGCACTTGCGCGCGCTCCAGTCGATCTGCGACAGAAAGATAACGTGGGATTTGACCGGCATACCGGCCGGCATCCTCAAGCATTGTCGCGGCGTAGTCGCGGATCGCATGGAAGACCCAAAAAAACGGTGCCGGTCCACGCAGGTGTTTTGGGATGGCGTTGTGGCACTGGCGGAGGAGGGCCAGCACGCGGTGCCGCTCCTTTCGCATATCATTGGGCTCGAAAGTTCGGGCATCGAGAAATTCGAACACCGAAATCCCATCGCCGGCATGCACGAGCCTCGGCGATACCCCGGCTGCATGCGCCGCCCGGCTGACCGCCTGTTCGCGAGCCCGTGAGACATGATGGGCCGGCACGTCGGCGCCGAGCCGGACCATGTATCGCCTAGCACCGTCGGTCACCTTGAAATTCGCGTTCGATAGGCCGCCAGATAGAGGTTCGATTTCGAGTGAGCCGGACCAGATCCCCAGATCCCGGATGACAGTGTCCTGGTCACTCATATGAGGCTCCCGTTGCGACTTTGCCCAGGTATAGCCTAAAGGCGGAACTTTGCAGGGGATGGTGGGCGCGGCAAGGATTGAACTTGCGACCCCTCGCGTGTGAAGCGAGTGCTCTCCCACTGAGCTACGCGCCCGGATCCGTCGGATCGGCGGGTTCTATTACGGGCCATGCCCAATGAAGTCAAGATGACGGCGAGCGATCCAGGCGGGCGATAACGTCCGGTAAATCAGTGAAGCGATCGAGCCGGGCGGCGGCGGGGATTTGGTCGAGCGGTTTGCGGGCATAACCGTAGGACATCAGCACGAATTCGGCACCTGCGCCCTCTGCGGCTGCGGCGTCGTGCTCGTTGTCACCGACCATGATCGTGCGGCCTGGATCGACACCGAGGTCATTCAGCAAACCGAGAAGGTGTCCGGGGTGCGGCTTGCGTTCCGGGTAGTGGTCGCCGCCGCCGACAGCATCGATATGCGGCGCCAAACCGAGAGCGTCGAGAACGCCCAACGCGGCAGCTTGTGGTTTGTTGGTACAGACACCGGTCCGATAACCGGCCTTCTTGATCGCTGCCAGAGTGTCCAAGACCCCGTCATAGGGTTCGGTCAGCACCGCCACGTTTGCCTCATAGATATCGAGATAGGCCCGCACCATCGCTGGTAACTCGGTCTCGTCTGCGGGGTCTCCGGTCATTTCCATGGCCTGGCGCACAAACACGGTCGAGCCGTCCCCGATCATACGGTGCACGGTCGCAAGATCGATCTCGCTGCGGCCTTGGGTCACGAGGAAAACGTTGAGTGCGGCCCGCAAGTCGGGCGCGCTGTCGATCAGAGTTCCATCGAGATCGAAAACGATGGCGTCGATTCGGTCGTTTGTCATGCGTCTACATCCGAGTGAATGAGGTGAGGCGATGTAGCCGCCCAGCTGCCATCCCGCAAGGGACGGGCCCTGCGGCGATTGTTACGGAACGCAAAAAAACGTGATTTTGCCGATACTTGCCCTATGTGGCATGGTCGCCGCCGTTACCGTAACGCCTATTCTATTGTGGGCTACAAGGAAACAATTCGAGCCAACCATGACAGATGCCATCGCAGCGATCGTACTTGCCGCCGGAGATGGCACGCGCATGAAATCCAATCGTCCGAAGGTGCTGCACGAGGTAGCCGGCCGGTCGATGATCGGCCATGTCCTGGCAGCGCTCGAAAGGGCAGGCGTCGACCGAACGGTTGTGGTGACAGCACCCGGTCAAGAAACTGTGCGAGAGGCCGTGGCGCCGCTTACATGCGTCATTCAGGAAACGCCGCTCGGGACCGCAGATGCGGTCAAACCGGCTCGCGATGAGCTCGCCGGGTTTGATGGCACCGTGCTGGTTGCGTATGGCGACACGCCTCTGATTATGCCAACGACCCTGGTCGCTCTGGCATCGGCCAGGGCTGGTGAAGGCTCAGATGACGATCCGCCGGCGGTGGTCGTGCTCGGCTTCGAGACCCCGGATCCGGCGCGGTATGGCCGGCTCGTGGTTGGCGCCGACGGCATGCTTGAGGCGATTGTCGAGGCTGGCGAGGCGACCGACGAGCAATTGGC
>JABIRP010000250.1 GCA_018699735.1 Rhodospirillaceae bacterium
AAGCGGATCAGGCGGCGGTCGAGGGTTTCGGACAGTACCTTTGCGATCTCGGTCTTGCCGACGCCAGCCTCGCCTTCCAGAAACAACGGCCGTCCGAGCGAGAGGGCCAGATGCAGGGCGGTAGCGAGCGACGTATCGGCCACATAATCCCCACTCGAAAGCAATTCGAGCGTGGCCTCGACAGAGGTAGGCAGGGCTTGAGGCATATCTTTAGGTTCCCGTGTATTCTATTCCGCTTGGGAGATAGCACGCGAACTGGTCCGGGAAAAGCCGGGTGCTGGCGTTACTCTGCCAGGGTTCACCTCGCCAGGCCTGTGAGTTCCGAAATATCCATGACCGCGTCAGCCGGCATGTCCCACAGGATGCGCAATAGCTTTGGGTTCCGTAAAACTAGGCCGGCCTTGCGTCGGGTGGCGGTATCGACGGCGGAGAAGGCGACCTCGCAGACGAGGTCCGGGCGCACTTGCTGTACCGGCCCGAACCGATCGGTTCGGTTTTCCGAAATCCAATCGTGCAACTTCGACATTTCATCCTCTGGGAGGTCCGCCCGCACGCGACCAACCGGGGCAAGAGCGTTTCCGCGCAGGCGGCCGAGGGTCAACTCTAACGTGCCATTTCGCATACGCTCGCAGTAAAGCAGAACGGCCGAGGTACGGCGGTCGTCAATGTTCCATGCCAACCAGTCCTCGCGTGGAGACCAAGGCACATGGCGTGGCTTCACCATGATGCCGATCGCACCGTACTCTGACGCGCGGCTTCGGTACGACTTCAAGTCATCGACGGTCGTGTATGCGAGTAAAGGAGAGAGCGACAACTTCAAAACCGGATCAGCCTCCAGATGCGATTGGAGGCGTGAGCGTCTGTTGTCATATGGCTCGGGTCGTAAATCTCTTGCTTCGGCAACCAGAATGTCAAATAGCCGAACCTCACCACTTGCCAACAGCTCTCCGTCCAAAACCGTACCCTCGAGTATCAACGCGGAAAGTTCAGAGTGGGCGGCAGTGATGTCGTCTCCTTCGCGGGAGAAAACTCGCCGGGCGCCGTTGAGGCCAACAAGTTGAACCCGTGCCCCGTCCCATTTCCACTCCGCGAAGTATTCCGATGACTCGATAAGATTGAGGTCACTCTCTTCAATTGGCCGTGCGGCAACTGGCGGATGGAACACTGGCAATCCACCAGTTCTTGGCTTTTCGCCGCGACCGCCCAACCACGCGAAAAGTGGTTCGTAGGGCGGTGTCAGGCTGTGCCAAACCTCTTCGACAGCCGAGGTGTCGGTTCCGCCGAATTCCGCGAGTGCTTGTTTGACCTCCAGAGCGGAGACCGGCACTCGGGGGCCGCCAGTCACCAGTCTAAGGAACGCCCAGCGCTCTCGCGTATCAAGTTTATCCAGGCAATTTGCAACCAAGGCACTGAGCGTTGATTTTTCGGCTTCGATCAATTCCTGAACGACATCGGCAATGCAGAGATCTCCGCCCGGTAAACCCGGCCAAAGAAGCGCTATGGTCTCCCCAAGGTCACCAACATAGTCCCGCGACCAGGTGAACAAAGTTTCGTCCAGGCGTTCAGCCGCTAACCGTTTGAGCGCGGCTGGCCCGACCCGGGGCAGCCCAATCTCCCCTGTTAGGACAGCTGCAACCCAACCGCAATCAGGGCTCGGCGCGTGCCTAAAATAGTCGACCAGGATTGCGTGTCGGTATGATTTGTCAGGGGCGTGCGATAATCGATCCACGAGGTCCGCATGGGCTCTCATTGTTCTGCCCCAGCGCCATTTCCGATTGCCGAGAGTGCCCGTGCTTTTATGCCCAAGCGTTGAGTCTGAAGGATGAGGGCATCCTCACGACCATGTGTGACCCACACTTCTTCCGGGGCGAGGTCTTGGATCGTGCTGACGAGTTCATTCCAGTCCGCATGGTCGGAAATAACGAGTGGCAGTTCCGCGCCTCGCCCACGGGCATGTTTGCGAACGGTCATCCACCCAGACGCCATGACGATTAGCGGATCACGAAGTTTGCCGACTATGCCCTCGCCGGGTTTACTCGGCGGAGCCAGAATGATTTCGCTGCCGGGATTGTTCTCAAGTTGATCGAGCGCTCGCAAATCTCCGAGGTCGATCCCGTGCTTCCGATAGATCTCGCAAACCCCAAGAATTATCGGGGCGACATAAATCGGGCGCTGATAGTCGGCCGCGCGGAGCAGCGCCAACATCCGTTGCGCCTTGCCGAGAGAGTAGGCATGAACGACAACCGATCGATTCGGATAGATCTCGCGAGAGTGCAATAACCGAGTGACTTCATATCCGGGGTCGGGGTGCTGGAAGACGGGCAGGCCGAAGGTCGCCTCGGTGACAAATACGTCGCAGGGAACCAACTCGAAAGCGGCGCAAGTCGGATCGCTTTGGCGTTTGTAATCTCCGGATATAACGACCCGTTGCCCGGCGTACTCCAGTACCACCTGCGCACTGCCCAACACGTGGCCGGCTGGGGCCAACCATACCGTCACATCACCGACCTGGAGCCGCTCGCCATAGGCCAGAGCCTGGCAGTCACGCCATGGTTTGCGGTTCATCCGCTGTGTCATGATGTCCAAGGTCGCTTGCGTCGCTGCGACACGGCCATTGCCGGCGCGCGCATGATCGGAATGTCCGTGGGTTATGATCGCGGTTTCGACGACGCGGCCCGGGTCTACGAAAAAATTACCGGGTTCGACATAGAGACCTTCAGGGCGAACCCGGACCCAATCCTCGGGCCGCATGGCTCGCGCGGCCATCAGTCGCCGATGTTGTCGGTCCGCGCCTTTCGGCCCAGATAGCCGCCGTGGTGGCGCATGCCGTACTCTTCGCGGGTGACACCCTTCATTTCCATCAGGACCAGGGCCAGACTATCGCCAACCGCCGACATCACGGCCATGCTGGCGGATGGGGTGAGACCAAGAGGACAGGGCTCCTCAATCACGCCCATGTCGATGACCACATCACAGCGGTCGCGAAGGCCCGAGTCCGGGTGCGAGGTGATGCCGATGACCTTGCCCGCCTTGACGTGCCGCGCGAGTTCGATGAACTCAACCACTTCGACGGTCTTGCCCGATGTCGAAAAAGCAACGATGCAGTCACCCGGAGCGACCATCCCCAAATCGCCATGCGCCGCTTCGCTCGGATGAATGAAAAATGCCGGTGTCGCGGTCGAGCTTAAAGTCGCTGCGAATTTATGGGCAACGAACCCGGCTTTGCCCATGCCGGTGGTTATCACCTTGCCGGGGCAGTCTCGCAGAAATTCCAACGCGCTCTCAAAGGCGCCATTGACCTCGACGGCTTGGATAGCCTTGGCCTCGGCGTCCAGGATGCGCCGGACGCGGCTGGCTGTATCCTCGGAATTCACGGCTCGCCTCGCTTCGGTATGCAGTCTCGAATGTTCGGCTGGAAAATAGCCGACCCCCGAGCCGACCGCTAGCGACAAGGTGAAGCGGGCAAGAGTGTTGTTGGCAATAGCCAAAGAAAGAGCCCGTTGCCGGGGGGCAACGGGCTAGTCTCGGTTGAACCATGAAGCGGGGGATATGGCTAACCGGAAACTCTTTTAGTGAAGCGACTCGTACTGCTGAACCACCATGCGCACCCGACCACCGATCATGCGCAGCTCGGTCGCGGCAGTGACGGCAGAGCCGTCGCCGGACGCGTTCTGAGCCGCTTCGAGGCAACCGTTGAGCGCCACCATATTCAAACTGTCGGCGGTGTTATCGGTCTGGTTTTCAGCCGATTCCGAAGCTTCCTGCAACTGCAGCGCCTTGCCGGGTTCGGCGGCGCCATTTTCGATTGCGTCTAATTCGTTCTTTTTACTCATCATCCCGACCTTCCGAAAACGGTCCCGAATAAGATATCTGAGAGTATTGTACCGACGAATGGTTACCTATTCGTAAACACCGCAAATTATTTGTCGAAAGTACGTACCAGCGGGCCGAGACGACGGTAAGCTACCGAAAACTAGGAAATGGAGAGATGATATGAGCGACCCTGTCGTTCTCTTGGATATCGATCAGCGCGGCATAGCAACGGTCACCCTGAACCGGCCGGAGGTAAACAACGCCTATAACGGTGACGTCATTCAAGGACTTATCGAAGCGCTTGGGACTTGTGGAAATAACCCGGCGGTTCGTCTGGTTGTGATCCGGGGCAATGGTAAGCATTTTCAGGCCGGCGCGGACCTGAAGTGGTTGAAGGAGATCGGCAAGCTCAGTGACGAGGAGAATGTCGCCGTCTCGCGCCGCACCGCGAATGCCATCCGCGGGTTGACGAATTTCCCGGTGCCAACCGTCGCAATGGTCCACGGTGGTTGCTTTGGCGGTGGGGTCGGGATCGTCGCCGCCTGCGATGTCGTCGTGGCGAGCGAGGACGCTATCTTTGCCATCACTGAGGCCCGCTGGGGTGTGATGGCTGGGATCATCGTGCCGCATCTGAACGCTGCCATGGGCGTGCGCAACGTTCGCCGCTATGCGTTGACCTGTGAGCGCTTTGATGCCGCGAAAGCCTGCGAGATGGGGTTGGTGCATACGGTCTGTCCGACCGGGGGCCTTGATGCGGCGGCTGAACCGGTCATCGAAGGATTATTGCTCAGCGCTCCCGAAGCCACGCGCCAGACCAAAGAAGTTGCGCTGGAATGGGCCGGGCTCGCGATCGGTGACGACGAATTTGAACGCCTGGTGGTGCAGCACTCCGCCAAACGCCAGTCTGAAGAGGCGGTCGAAGGTTTGACGAGTTTCGCAGAGCGACGCAATCCGAGCTGGTATCCTGAAGCCTGACATCCGATGCCTGACGAGATGAGCGGTCCTGGCGTTCTCCCCAAAGCTTTCTCGGAGTGGTTTGAAAGCCGATCCTGGTCGCCGCATCATCATCAGCTCGAGATGCTGGCGGCGGCGCGGGCCGGGCGCTCGGCCTTACTGATCGCGCCAACCGGCGGGGGCAAGACTTTGGCTGGTTTCCTGGCGTCGCTGATTGAGCTGACAGAGGATCCAGGTCCGCGTCTGCACACACTCTATATCTCTCCGTTGAAGGCACTGGCTGTCGATGTGCATAGGAATCTGGAGCAGCCAATTGCGGACATGAATCTCGCGGTAACGGCTGAAACCAGGACCGGCGATACACCGCAATCGAAACGCCAACGCCAGCGGCGCGAGCCGCCCAATCTGCTGCTCACCACACCAGAGAGCCTAGCGTTGCTGCTCTCCTACCCCGATGCAGAAGAGATATTCAAGCATCTGAGCCGGGTGATTATCGACGAGCTGCACGCATTGTTGCCAAATAAACGCGGTGAATTGCTATCGCTCGGTCTGGCACGTCTTTCCCGCCTGGCACCGAAAGCGCAACGCATAGGCCTCTCGGCGACCGTGGCGTATCCGAAAGCTCTCACAGCCTACCTTTCGCTCTCCGGTCAGAGCGATGACGCGGATGTAAGTGTGATCGAGGCCGGGGGTGCCCTTGAGGCCGAGATGCACATTCTGCAAGCGCGAAACCCGCTGCCTTGGTCCGGGCATATGGGCACCTATGCGATTGATGAGATTTACGCAGCGATCCGGTCTCACAGCACCACCATCGTCTTCGTCAACACACGCGCCCAGGCCGAGATCATCTTCCAGGAGCTTTGGCGGACAAATGACGACAATCTGGCCATAGCCCTGCACCATGGGTCCTTGGCTGCCGAGCAGCGCCGCAAGGTCGAGGCGGTGATGGCGCGGGGCGGGTTGCGCGCAGTTGTGGCGACATCCTCGCTTGACCTGGGTATAGACTGGGCTGCAGTCGATCTCGTCATTCAAGTTGGAGCTCCAAAAGGCGCCTCGCGTCTATTGCAACGGATCGGCCGCTCCAATCACACGCTTGATCGCCCCAGTAAGGCAATTCTGGTTCCGGCCAATCGGTTTGAGGTGCTGGAGTGTCAGGCGGCAATCGATGCCGTTGAAGCGATGACTTTGGACGGTGAGGAGCCGATGCCAGGTGGGCTCGATGTTCTGGCGCAGCATGTGCTGGGGATGGCGTGCTCCGGGCCGTTTGCGTCCGACGACTTGTTTCAGGAAGTGCGAACCGCAGCACCATATGTCGACCTTCCCCGCGAGGATTTCGATCGGGTCGTGGAGTTCGTGCGCAGCGGTGGTTATGCCCTTGGCAACTATGACCGCTATCACAGGCTTCGCACCGAGTTCGACGGCAAACTCATCGCCGCTTCCCCACGCATCATTCAGAGCTACCGCATGAACGTCGGCACTATCGTCGAGGCGGTGACCATGAAGGTGAAGTATCGCCGTGGCCGGTTCCTGGGTGAGGTCGAAGAGTATTTCGTCATGGGTCTGCGTCCGGGAGACACCTTCATCTTCTCGGGCCAGCTTCTCACCTTCGAAGGCATCCGTGAGACCGTGGTGGAGGTCAGCCCTGGCGGCACTGGCGACCCACAAGTTCCAGCCTATGGCGGCGGAAGGCTGCCGTTGTCCACGCATCTGTCCGAGCGGGTCCGAGCGCTGCTTGAGAACGATCAAGACTGGCCTGGCCTGCCGGCGCCGGTCGAGGAATGGCTTCGCATCCAGCAATGGCGTTCGGTCTTACCCAAACGCGATCGCTTGCTGATCGAGCAGTTTCCGCGCGGTGATAAGGAATACCTGGTCGCGTACTGCTTCGAAGGTCGTAATGCACACCAGACCCTCGGCATGCTGTTGACCCGGCGGATGGAACGCATGGGCTGCGACCCGCTCGGGTTCGTTGCCACGGACTATGTGATCGCTGTCTGGAGCCTGAAGCGGGCCGACAACATCGACACGCTGTTCGACCCCGACATGCTGGGCGATGATTTGGAGGCGTGGATGGCGGAATCGAGCCTCCTGCGCCGAACCTTCCGCAATGTCGCGGTGATCGCCGGACTGATCGAGCGCAAGCTCCCCGGCCAAGAGAAGACCGGTCGCCAGGTCACCTTCAACGCCGATCTGATCTACGATGTGTTACGGGGTCATGAACCCGACCACATCCTCCTGCGCGCGACCCGCCAGGATGCAGCGCGCGGCCTGACCGATATTAAACGCCTCGGCGATCTGCTCGTCAGAGTGCAGGGTCGGATCGACATTCGTGAGCTTGACCGGGTCTCCCCGCTCGCTGTCCCGATCTTGCTTGAGATCGGCCGTGAGCAGGTTTATGGCGGGGCCATCGAAACCCTGTTTGATGAGCTTGAGACCGATTTGATTGCCGAAGCAACCAAGGGTGAGGCGCAAGCCAATCTGCCGCTGTGAGAACGGGACACGAGGAATGAAGTTTACACGTGACCTTAGCGCCGAAGAAATCTCGCAAATTCGGTCGCTTCTGGCCAATCATCCTATGCACAAGCTCTATCTTGAGGCGGCGCTGGATGCGCTTGACGGTGATGGGCCCGATATACGCCGGTACCTTCTGACGCCGGAGGGCGGGCTGTTGCAGGTGATCGATTTTGACACCATCTCGATCTTCACCAGCCACGGTCCGCTCGGTCCCGAGGACCTCGCCTGTATTGCGCACCATGCCGGGCGCGTGGAACTTCACCTGGAAGACAGGCATGTGGGGCATGTCCGTAGTCTGCTCGGGAAACGGATCGAATCAGAGAAACGACTTCGCTACTACGGCATGGTGATCGGCGCGGATATGGCCGTCGATCCGAAGTGCCGCCAGTTAGGGCGAGCGGATCTGGATGTGGTTCGGCGATTTGTCGCCAGTCACTATCCGGGGACGATCTTCTCGGACTGGATGCTTGCGCAGCCTTTCGTCGGTTTATTCGAGGCGGGACGTCTTGTGACGATGGGCGGCACAGTGACCGAGGACCTACAAAACCAGTGTTGCAGCCTCGGCAATTTCCTGACCGCGCCAACGGCACGCGGGCGCGGGTTCGCGAAAGCGGCTTGCCGCTCTCTGCTTGCGGTCCTCTACGAGCGCGGCAACCGGTTCGCCACCCTGGCAACCACGGCCGACAACATCGCGGCTTGGCGGGCATACCAAGCGGTCGGCTTCACTCTGATAGAAGAGCGCGCGCAGATCGATGTCGCGAGTGATGTCGGGCGGTAATGAGTGAGAGCTATGGCGCCATTCGACAAACCGCTCGGCGCGCCACCGACATCAATCAGTTTACAGTTTTTGGTTGATACAGCAGTTTCACATATGACCGCATCAGGAGGACCTGATCGGCCAGGACTTTTGGGTCTTTCAGGACCTTGGAAAGAATGATGCCACCCTCGACCACGGTTGAGATCATGTCAGCCAATGCCTCGACTTCGACCTCATCCTGCGGCTCGTATTTCTCATGGATCTTCTCGAAAATATCAACGAAGCGCTGGCGCCAGTTTTGCACGCCTGAGGCATTCAACTCGTTGATCTCCCGATCAAACAACCGCTCGTGATAGCAATAGGTTGCGACCAGGCAACCAGGGTGGCCATCTTGCAATTTTCCGAGCATTTCGGAGAACAACTTCAGACCGATCAGGAGAGCATGTAGCGGATCATCGCTTAACTCCCGGGCCCGCCGGAACAGGTCATCCAGGATCTCGTCGTCCCGTTCCAGATGGCGCTGCAGCAAGGCTCGGGCGAGCGCGTTCTTGTCACTGAAATGATAGAAGAATCCACTCTTGGTGAGCTCTGCTTCGGCGATCAACTCATCAATCGAGGTTGCACCGAATCCCTTCTGCAAGACCGACGTCTCGGCGATATCGAGAATTCGTTCTCGTGTCTTCTCACCCTTGCGCACAACGATCCTCCCAAATTTCTGTACCTAGAGTACGGTTTTCATTTTGGATATGCCGGGAAATCCACATTGCATTCATCTCGATTTATATAACACATTGATTTGTTTGAACTAAATTAATCATCAAAACCATACCACAGGCTCACTAGAGAAAAATTTGGGAAATCGCGATCTTCTCGACCAAGCAAACACCAACCACAATTAGCACTTGTCCGGGAGACCCGACCATGACCCAGTATCGTAACCAGCTACCGCAACTGTCCAATCGACCGTTTCTGGCCGATGGCGGATTGGAAACCTGCCTGATCTTTCATGATGGCATCGACTTGCCGCATTTCGCGTCCTTCACGCTTCTGAAATCAGAAGGCGGCAAGGAAGCCATGCGTCGGTATTTTCGAAACTATCTTGATATAGCGACCGCCAGTGGCACCGGCTTTCTGCTCGACACGCCGACCTGGCGCGCCAGTCAGGACTGGGGCGACAAGCTCGACTACTCGCCGGAGGATCTGGTCGAAGCCAACAAAGCCGGCGTCGAATTGGTGAGCGAGTTGCGAGGGGAATATGCATTCTCCGGGCATCCGATCGTCATTAACGGTGCCGTCGGGCCTCGCGGTGACGGATATGTCCCGGGCGAGATCATGACAGTGGATGAGGCTCAGACGTTTCATTCGGCCCAGATCGACACATTTGCCGGAACCAACGCGGACATGATTACTGGGACCACGATCACTAACACACCGGAGGCGATCGGTATTGTGCGCGCCGCCAAGGCGGCCGGCATACCCTCGGCGATTTCTTTCACCGTCGAGACCGACGGCAAGCTTCCGACCGGCCAAACCTTGGGCGAGGCTATCGAGGAAGTGGATGCGGCGACGGATGCCGCGCCGGCCTACTACATGATCAATTGCGCCCACACGGACCATTTCGAACACGTTCTCGGTGGAAGCGAGACATGGGTTGGGCGGATCAAGGGCGTGCGCGCGAATGCCTCCCGCATGAGCCATGCTGAGCTCGACAATGCCGAAGAACTGGACGACGGCGATCCGGTCGAGTTCGGGCAGTTGTATCGCGACCTTCTCGACAAGCTCGTGAATGCAAATATTTTCGGCGGATGCTGTGGTACCGACCATCGCCACGTCCAGCGAATTTTCCAAAGCATTCGACCGATCGAGAGCCTCGCATTTTAAGGGTGGAAATCTAGCTGGAGGTAGATCAATGAGCGACGCACAAATGATGTTACGCCCGGCCAACAAGAACGACGCGCACGCGTTGGCCGAGTTGATAAATTACGCTGGAGACGGGCTGCCGCTTCATTTATGGGAGCGCATGGTTGAGCCAGGCGAAGGGCCCTGGGATGTAGGCCGCCGCCGCGCGAAACGGGATGAGGGAAGCTTTTCCTACCGCAACGCTACCGTGGCGACAATCGGCGACAAGGTCGTCGCTTGTATGATCGGTTCCCCACTTGGAGATAAGGCGATTCCGATCGACTTGGAGGATACGCCAGCGATGTTCGTGCCGCTTATGGAGCTGGAAAACAAGGCCGCCGGCACGTGGTATCTGAATGTGCTCGCGACATACCCGGAACATCGCGGCAATGGCATTGGCGTGCGGTTTTTGGCAGAGGCTCTTCGTAGCGCCGACAGGACGGGACGAAATGGCGTATCCATTGTCGTTTCGGATGCCAATCACGCTGCTCGCCGCCTCTATGAGCGCGAAGGGTATCGCGAGGCGTGCGCGCGCCCAATGGTCAAGGATGATTGGGATAATCCAGGCAAGAACTGGGTGCTGCTGCTACCGGCGGCCTAGCGACCGGCTCAGCATCTCTAGCTACGCCAAAACCTTGCGGAAATAGTCGATGGTTCGATCCAGGCCCTGGTCAAGCGCCAGGGTCGGCTCCCAATTTAGCTTTTCCTTAGCCAGTGCGATATTCGGCTGGCGTTGCTTCGGGTCGTCGGCCGGCAAGGGGTGCTTGCTCACGCCGGCTGTCGATCCGACTTTCTCGATCACCATTTCAGCCAACTGATGCATCGTGAACTCGGACGGATTACCGAGATTGACCGGTCCCGTGAAGTCGGCATCGCTATCCATCATCGCAATCATACCGTTGACCAGATCATCGACGTAGCAGAACGAGCGCGTCTGAAGGCCGTCGCCATAGATGCTGAGCGGCCTTCCCTCCAATGCCGAGACAATGAAGTTGGAAACCACCCGCCCGTCGTTTGGGTGCATGCGCGGGCCGTAGGTATTGAAAATGCGGATAACCTTGATTTCGAGTTTGTGTTGGCGCCAGTAGTCGAAAAACAGGGTCTCGGCGCAGCGCTTGCCCTCGTCGTAGCAGGCACGTGGACCGATGGTGTTGACGTTGCCCCAATAATCCTCGGTCTGAGGATGCACTGTTGGGTCGCCGTAAACTTCGCTGGTCGAGGCCTGCAGAATGCGGGCGCCGGTTCGTTTCGCCAGGCCCAGCATATTGATGGCGCCGTGCACGCTGGTTTTTGTCGTCTGAACCGGATCGTACTGATAGTGGATCGGCGAGGCCGGGCAGGCGAGATTGTAGATCTGGTCGACCTCGACGTAGAGCGGGAAGGTCACGTCGTGACGCATGATCTCGAAATTGTGGCGGTCCATCAGGTGGTCGACATTGTCTTTCGAGCCGGTAAAAAAGTTGTCGACGCAGATCACGTCATCGCCGCGCTCGACCAAGCGCTCGCAGAGGTGTGAGCCGATGAAGCCGGCTCCTCCGGTAACCAATACTCGATTTCGCCTATTCTTCATGGCGCAGCGCATCCCTCAGAGTTCGAATGTAACGTCGACCCTTATAAGGGATTCGCGGATAATATGCTCTAGCCGAGCGCTACCGCACCGGAACTTTCCATAGTCGAGACCGTAGCATCGTCATAACCGAGGTCGGACAGGATCTCAGCGCTCTGCGCGCCGATCGGCTGCGGTGCCAGACGGACACCGGGGCGCTCGCCATCGAAACAGGCCGGGTGCGCCAACAAAGTGATCGGCTCACCGCTCGTGAGTTCGGATTGCAGCAGGTTGCCGTTGTACTGCACTTGCGGGTCAGCTGCGACCGCATCGTAGCCGAGCACAGGAGCATGCCAGATCGATAGAGTCTCGAACCTCTCGCACCAATAGTCGGTGGTCTTGCCCTCAACTGCACCCTGAACCAATTCGGCGACAGCCTCGCGGCGGTTCCAACCATCATCCTCAGTCATATCGGCAAGTTCCGGGCACTCGAGTGCCTCGGCCAACACATCGAATGCGACGATGGAGATCGCGATATGACCGTCGCTGGTCCGATAAAATCCATACGGTGCCTGATAATGCCAGCCACCGATATTGTCGGGCGCTCGTGTCTCTCGGTCCGGCGAACCGTTAAAATAGGCGATCAGCGATTCCGCCTGCATATCGAGAGCCGCGGACATTAGATCGACCTCAACCTTGGTGCCTTCGCCGGTTCGACCTTGGCGGACGAGGGCGGCGAGGATGGAGGCGGCGAAGACCATGGCGCCGTGATGATCAACCGCCGAAACGCCGACCGGCGTAGGCGGCGAGCTCTGAGTTCCAGTGATCATGCCAAGTCCAGAGCGCGCCTGGATGAGCAGATCCTGGCCGGGGCGTTTTGAATACGGTCCGCTCGCGCCCCAACCAGAGGCGGAGGCGAAAATCAGTCGGGGATTGGCAGCCTTCGCGGTCTCATATCCGAGGCCCAGCCGTTCCATGATGTCCGGGCGAAAATTCTCCATAACCACATCGGCCTCGGCCATCAGTTTCAAGGCCACCTCGCGGCCGGCGTCCGACTTAAGGTCGAGGGCGATGCTGCGCTTGTTGCGATTGGCGCAGAGGAAAAGAGCGCTTTCGCCACCGACATAGGTGTTGCCACCAGCCCACTTGCGCTGGAAGGCCCCGCCGATCGGCTCGATCATGACGACATCGGCCCCGAGGTCGCCCAAATGCTGCGCCGCCAAGGGCCCAAGCATGAAATGATTGAAGCTGACGATCTTGACGCCATCCAGCATGCCCATTGTCGAAGTCCTCTTCCTGTCTATTGCCCTCGACCATTGTCACCAGTTCGGATATTATTGCAAGCGCTTGCAGTTTGAAGATTCACAGGAGTTTCGGATTGGCAGACGAGCCGATATCGGAAAAGAAGCGACCGGCCACCCTCGGCGACGTGGCGCGACTGGCCGGGGTCTCAGCTTCAACGGTCTCACGGGCTTTGTCTCGCCCGGATCTGGTGAATGAGGCGACCCGCGAGCGGATCACATGGGCGGTATCACGGCTCGGCTATATCCCGCATGGCGCTGCCCGAGCGCTTGCGGGACGCGGGCATCGCGCTGTTGGGGTCGTCATCCCGAGCCTGCGGTTCGGTGTTTTCGCGGAGTTGGTCGAAACCATTCAAGCCCGTCTGGATGAGGCTGGGTTTGGCATCCTGCTCGGCCATACCGGTGGTGATCCAGAGCGCGAATACGAGCAGGCGCGGGCGTTGGTGGAGCGTGGCGTCGACGCTCTGGTTCTGATCGGCAATGCCCAGCAACCAAGATTATTGCGTTTGATCACGGATGTTGGGGTGCCGGTGGTTACAGCTTTTGATTACGACGAAAGCAGCGCATTGCCCTGTGTTGGTGTCGATAATGAAGCGGCCGGTCGGTGTTTGGCGGAGCATTTGCTTGATCAAGGCTATGATGAGATCGCGATCATCACGCAACCGACCCTAAGCAATGACCGATCCGGCAAGCGGGTCGACGGTGTAGCCTCCGCCCTCCGGCAGATCGGTCGTGCCGTGCGTCCGGAGTTCCTGATCGAATGCGATGGCCTCGCGCCCTCTGCACGCGATGCGATGGGGGCTTTGTTGGGGGGCGAAAAGCGCCCGCGTGCGGTGGTTTGCTTTAGTGACTTGATGGCGATTGCCGCTACCGCCGAGTGCCGGGCCCAGGGTATTGCGGTTCCGGGCGAGATTGCGATCGCCGGGTTCAGCGGGATAGGGCTGTCCGATATGGTTGACCCGCCATTGACCTCCGTTCGAATCCCGGCTGTGGAGATCGGTGACTTGATCGCAGAGCGATTGCTCGCCCATCTCATGGACCGCGCGGCCGTCGGAAGCGCGTTGGTTGCGCACGAGTTGTTGCTCCGGGAGTCGACAGGAGCGTTGAGGGAACTATAAGATGCAAGCGCTTTCATCTGCGCAGCGCCTGCCGTATGGTTTCGGAAATCAGTTGAGGAGACTAGGTCATGGCGGAGTTTTTTGTTGAGATCGGCGAGCAGGTCAATTTCGCCAAAACGGTCGGCGAAACCGACGTCTATATGTTCGCCGGCATCACCGGTGATTTTTCGGACAACCACGTAAACGAAGAGGCGATGGAGAAGACCCGTTACGGCGGGCGCATTGCCCATGGCGCGCTGATGGTGGGCTACATGTCGACCGCCAGTACGATGATGACGCAAAAAGCCTTTAATCGTGGGGTGATATCGAACCCGGTTTCGCTCGGCTACGACGGAATTCGCTTCCTGGGGGCTGTGATGATCGGCGACACCATCCACGTCTCCTACACGATTGCCGAGATCAATGCCGAG
>JABIRP010000030.1 GCA_018699735.1 Rhodospirillaceae bacterium
GGCAACGAAAACGCGGTCGACTTTCAAGCGTTGAACCGGGAAACGTTTCAAATACGCCAACGATGAGTACCCAGTACCGAAATCATCAATTGCAATGAAAACGCCGAGATCACGAAGCGTCTCTAATTTCTCGATCAATTGCTCTAGGTTGTTTTCGACAGCGGTTTCCGTGAGTTCAAGCTCAAGGCGGCTTGGGTCGATGCCAGTTTCGCTCAGGCAGTTATTGATCGTATCGATTAGGGCTTTATCCTGAAATTGTCGCAGCGAGATGTTCACTGCGGCCCGAATTGGTGGCAAGCCGTGATCAAGCCATTCGACCGCATTTCGGCAGGTCTCTCGAAGAACCCAAGCGCCCATCGGGGCAATCAGCCCAGTGCTTTCGGCGATCGGAATAAACTCGTCCGGCGACATTAGGCCGCGAGCCGGATGTTGCCATCGGATCAGAGCCTCAGCACCGATTACCCGGTGCTCGCTCGCATCGATTTGAGGCTGAACATAGAGCTCGAATTCGTCGCGAACGATGGCAAGCCTTAGATCATCTTCGATCTGTTTGCGTTGACGCGTGCGCTGGTGCAATTTTTTGTCAAAAATCCGATAGGTGTTCTCGCCTGAAGTCTTGGCTTGGTAGAGCGCCATGTCCGCTTTTTTTACCAAACTTGCGACGTCTATGTCGTCCTGAGGGAAAAACGAAACTCCCATGGCGGTTCCGACCTCAATCAGGCTGCCATCGATCACGAGTGGCGTGCAAACCGCTTCGATTATCCGATTGAGAAGGACGTGGACTTCGGTGGTCGAGTTCAAATTGGTCAGAATGACCGCAAACTCGTCGCCACCAAGGCGTGCCACCGTGTCGTGCTTGCGGGTGACCTGTCGCAGCTGTTCTGCCACTTCGACCAAGAGGGCATCGCCGGTCGGATGGCCGAAATTGTCATTGATCGCCTTAAATTTGTTGAGTTCCATCAGGATCAAAGCGACGGATTTGTCTAGTCGTACCGCGTATTCGATCGCGTCATCCAGCCGGCGATGAAAAAGGTTACGGTTGGCGAGCCCGGTTAGGGGGTCGGTTAGAGCAAGATCACGAATTTTGGCCTCGGCGCGTCTTCGATCGGTGATGTCGCGCGCAACGCAAATATCCAGGACGGCCTCGCCAGCGACCATGGTGCCGACGGAAAGTTCGACAGGAAATGGCTCACCTGTCGCTGATATCGCTCCCCATTCGAAGGCTGTTTTAGGCTCTCCGCTACCGTCGGAACCCGAAAGCGTTATGTTTGGCAACAGGGCCGACAGGGGCATTCCTGATAGGTTTTTGGCGCTATGCCCGAACATTGCTTCTGCTGCTGGATTGGCCCGTTCGATGGTTCCGTCCCGCCGAGCGATCAGCACGGAATCGACGACAGTGTTGATAACGCTTTCCATGCGCTGAGCGGTTTCAGCCGCCTCGCGCGAAGCGGTATCAGCCAGACGATAGGCACGCTCCAGGTCTTCTGCCAGGGCAATTGTTTCGGAATTCTGCAGTTCGAAGCGTTCGCGTGAATCGTGGGCGTCCACTAGATGTCGCTGAATTTCTTCAATTTCGTTCAGTCGCCGTGCTTCCATCGATGCTACGGACAACGCCAGTCTGATGATCCGCCGCCCCGTGGTCGTCGCAAGCTCGTCTTCCGTGAGGTAGGCGATCGCGCCGCAGGATATGATGGCCTCACCGCCCGTGTCGTGACCCGTGTCGTGACCCGAATTGTCACTAGGCCCTACCAAACCAACGACGGGAACCCCATTACCCCGCTTAAGGAGGCCTTGGATGAGGTCGGTCGGCACCTCACCGACGCTGCAATCGACAATGCAAAAATCATGAACATGGGAATTGAGCCGAAAGGAGTCGGCTGTTCCCGGCGCTTCGATCTGAATCAAGTCAGCTGCCAATCCGGCCGTGACCAGTTTTGGCATCAAACGCGAATGCGCCCGGGTGTTTTCGGCTACCAGAACCACCCGCGTATCGCTAAACCCGAGGTCGCCGTCGGATGCGGCTCTCTTGAACTTTGTTGTGTAGGTCACGTCCAAAATCGACCTCTTTTCCCAAATCCTGTAGGGAGTATACGGTCAAATAGTAAACGCTTCGTTATCGGTATTCCGAACTAACACGACACAAAAATCCGAGGAATGCGAACCGCTTGCCCCGAGTGACGCTTAATGCTTCATGCATCAGCGAGCATGAAAATACGACCGCGCCCCCGGTCTCGGGCCGATAGGCTTCATCGTTGTATTCGGGGAAGTTGACGCCGCCGCCGTCGAAGTCGTCGTTCAGGTTTATCGAGACGGCAAACTGTCGGTTCGCGGTCTTCGGCGAATTGTTGTCGCGGTGGGCGCCGAAAAAATCCCCACGTTCGGCGTCATAACAGGCGACGTAATACGCTTCCGAGCGAAACCGGTCGACGGTGAAGGCTTTTTCGACGTCGCCCGCCAGTTTGCGCCCGAGGGTGTGGCTGATCTCTTTGTAAAGTGGGGAGCCCCGTTCGATCTGATGGTCCAGCCGTTTCTTGAAATCGGGTACTAGCAGAGATTTTGGGTCGCCGTCGACGGTGGCGCTGACCCGACCCTCCTCGTGCTGTTCGTCCCAAATGGAGATAAGCCGTCGGCAAAAATCGGGCTCGAATACCCGCGGTAAAACGAGAACCGGTGCTGGGCCTGTCGCGCGGCCGGTGGTTGCGAGGCGAACACGTGCCCAGTTCGCCAGATCAGTGATATCGGACGCGGCCTTGAACTCGATGACCCTTTGGTTGGCGTCGAGAATGATAGCCAAGGCGGAGGCGCCCGCCATTTCCTCTGTGAAACGCCGGCGCAAGGCATCGTTCGGATCCAGCAAAAAAAACTTGCGCGGGTGGCGATCCGTTGGCGCCTTGGGCTCTCCGTCACCAGAGTGCACCATGATGGCATTCGTTCCGGCGGGAAGATCAGGCAAATCGATTAGGATTGACCGTCCGCAAAGCAGCAAAGTTGGCCCACCTATGACATTGCGATAAAACTCGCACTGCCCGCCGTATACGTCATGCATTTGAAAATTCGGAAACCGTGCGCCGACTTCCAGTCTTGTTTTCGTTTGTGGCGGCACGTCGGTTTGCATCCCCAATTTTTAACTTTCAACATGGGCCCTGGCAAGCGTCGGACTGACAATCAATCATCGTCTTCATAGTCCTCCGGTCTTTTGTGTGCGATGAACCTGTGACAGTCGATGCAGGTTTTGCCTTCCTCCATGCCTTCGCGCATCTTTTCGGCCGCTCTGCGTTGCTGTTTTTCGAAGTGCATTGCGTCGTAGTCGTGGCAGTTCCGGCACTCGCGCGAATTATTGGACTTCATTTCCGCCCAGACACTCTCAGCCAGCTGCAAACGTTTGGCTTCGAATTTTTCCGGTGTATCGATGGAGCCCAAGAGCTTGTGATAAAGCTCATTGGACGCTTTGATCTTACGGACCAATTTAGCCGACCAGGTCCGCGGCACGTGACAGTCCGAGCATATGGCGCGCACGCCAGATGGGTTCTTGTAGTGTGGCGATGCTTTGTATTCTTGATACACAGTGTCGCGCATCTCATGGCAGGAGACGCAGAACTCCATCGTATTCGTGTATTCCATGAAGGTGTTGAACCCGCCCCAGAATATCACGCCGCTCATGCCGCCAGCCAAAAGGATCAAGCCCCAGCCGAAACGATGGCTGGGAGACATGAACCATGACCACAGCTTTCTTATCATGCGCATGAACTGGCCCCGGTCAGGCGACGATGGTGCCCCTCGCTATACGTTAACGCGAGGGGCATCATCATGCTCGACCTAATCTTTCGGCAGCGTTTGTAGATAGGCGTTTACATCGGCCGTTACCTGTAGCGGCAGCGCCCGCAAGCCTGGCATGCCTTCACCGGGTTGACCATTCAGGATCTTATGCATGACCTCCCACGGGTTTTTGTTGGACAATTTTCCAAGCGGAGGCATGTCCTTGGGTAGTTTACCGTCAGCACCATGGCAATTGACGCACAGGGTGTTAAAATAGTCCTTGCCTTTGGACACGTTTCCGCTGGCTTTCTTGGATTTGCGGTCGATAAATTTGTCCATATCGACCTGACCCTTGGTCACGAACATGGCGATTGCCGTCATATCCGCGTCGGCCATTTTGCCGCTGTATCCGTGGGTCTTGTCCTTCATCACGGCAACCACACCAGCCGGGTCACCGCCGTCGAACTTGCGAACACCTGGAATACCGGTCTTATACGAGCCCGATGCGTAGGCCCCGTCTTTTCCCATGTAGTCCCAGCCATGACAGGACTTGCAACGGTGTGTCGCATTGCCCTTTTTCTTGGTGTTCGCTTTGGGCCAGGACATGTGTGTGTCTGTGGGCTTAGGAGCTTTGATCACCTTGAACCATTTGTCGTAAAGCTTGCCGCCGCGAGCGAGTGTGCCTTCATCAGCGACCGCTGTATTGACCACGACGAGGGCGAGCGCGGATATGCCGAGGATCAATCCGCGTTGGAGCATGCCCTTCATGATGTGCATGTCATTCTCCTCTTAATCTGTTTGAACTTTGAAAATCGAGCATCGAGAAGCATCCAATTCTACGATGGGTCTACGATCCAAACGCTGATGTAAGTCAAGGTTCCGAGAAGCAGTGGATGGCGATCTCTCGGATCAGCCGGTAACTGGGACCGCGTGCAACGCCGTTACTGTCATTGGCCAGGGCGATGCGGAGAGGAGGGGTGTAACCGGCTGGAAGGAGTAGCCAACATTGAGAGAGATAAGGCGGGTCGAAGCATCGCCGGTCGGCACAAATGTGACAGCGATACTGGATCCGGCCCCAATCGCTGCCGACAGGCGGGATTGCAACATGGCGGCGATCTCTGTTTCGCTGCCGGTGCCTTGGATTGAGGCATCGCGCAAGATACGCTCGCCTTCGAACTCGATGGTCGATTGAATGTAGAGATAGCGCCCGAACTCGGTAACACCGCCGGTGAAGGTCGCTAATGCCAGGGCGATCATCGCGAATTCAGTGGCGGCGGCTCCACCGGTATGGCGGAACAACCGCGCCACCAGCCCTGCCACCAGCCCTGCCACCAGCCCTGCAAGGCCGGCCAGCAGGCCGTTCGTCTTGGGCTTCGCGATATATGTGGCGCGGGTGTTCATGGCGATTCCGGGGCCTAGGGCAATTGAATGGTGGCGGATTTGGCAAGCGGGATCGTCGGCTCGACGATCGGATAGGTGAAGTAGGTCTGGTGCGTGTGGTTCATGGTCACTTCCAGCAACACCCGCTTGTAGCTCGCGGTCGGGCAGCTCGTTGTGCAGGCAATGCTCTCGCCGGTCGGGCAGGTGCAGTAGCGCCGTACATTGGCACTTGAGACCCCGCCCAGGCCGGCTGCTTGCAAGGCGGTTGAGACGATGGCGTCGTCCGATGCTCCTAGCACTGCATATTGCGTGCCAGCGTCGAGTCCTTTGACCATGCGGAAGTTCTTCCAGACTACGACGCCATATTCCCAGGATCCGAGCAACAGTACTGCCAGCACCGGTGCGGCGATCGCGAACTCGACAGCCGAGTTGCCGGAATTTTGGGTGAGCAGATGACGGAGCGCACGGATCATTGCAGCCTCTCCTACTCGGCCAGCGTGGCCACGACACCGCCAACCTTGCGGTAGATCGGGTCGTCGCAAATGGTGGTGGTTGTAACGTTGCCGGTGAACGTGATCGTCGAGGCGACGATCTGGATGCAGCCGTTGGCGACAGCGGCATTGCCGGACATCTCAATGGCCTTGGTCGGTGCGTAGATCAATCCTTCCAGGGTCGAGCCAGCGGTGCCGTTGAATTTGTAGGTCGAGGAATGACCTTTTCCGCACATCTCGGTGTCGGGGTCGTGCAAAAGCAATACGCCGGCATAGGCCCCGGTGTTTGGCGCATCCAGATTGACTGTTGCCGTGCCGTTGATTGAAACCTGACCGTGGCGACCGCTGGTGCCTGCCATGGCGAAAGTGATGTCGGAGCCGGAAACCATCGCGCCGGCGTTGATCGTGAGGTCGCCATCATCCATGACGTAGGTGCCGGGCAGGAGTGTTACCGCCGACTGGGAGTTGACACGAAGCCCGCCGCAATAGACGCCTGGGCTAAGGATCTCACCATCCCCAGCCCGCCGGTTATTGTGATCGCAGCCCTGGATCGGCGGTAGCTCAAGGTCGGTATACGGATCGAGTACCGGGTTTGAGTTGCTGATGGTTGGACCGGTGGAAACCAGGCCACCGTTGTTATCGATACCGCCGACGGCGCGCATCGCGGTTACTGTGGCTTGGGTTGAGCCGCTCGACAGGATCGCGTCCGCTGCGGTCGAGTTGCTGGCGATGCCGCAATCGAGGTTGACCATTGAGGAGCCGGAGAAGGTGATCGCGCCGCTGTCGTCGGGATGGGTCGCCAGAATGCAGTATCGGCCGTCGAGCTTGGTGCGTGCGACCGAGCGGGCGGAGATTTCGACGTCACCGGTGGTGAACAAGCCACTGAAGGTCCGCGGCAGGGCGCGACCTAAAACAACTTCGACGGCGTTATCGTCCCCGGCCAGGGTGCCAGAGGTCGGCGGTGTGTTGATTTGCAGTTGGGCGAGGCTCGCGGGATCGAGGCCGTTCAGAAGGACCTGATCGTTCGCGGCAGAAAGCGCGCCGCCGGGGGAAAGGTCGCCGCTCTGGATTGAATAGGCGCGGTCGATCGCACCGGCCAAAGCCGAAGCGTCTGCCACCGATTGCAGATGACGATCTTGCAGGTACCAGGATCCAACCTCTACACCGAGACCCACGAAGCCGAGCATTACTGGTGCCATCAAGCTGAATACGACGACAGAAGCGCCGGATTCGTCGCGGACTGAATTAGGTATTGAAGACATAAATTCGCTTTTCATGCGCGGTTTTTGGGTTTTCTCCGGCCTTGTGTCGGTATTGGCAAATGTGTTTCGGATAAACATCTAAGTTGACCTGAATGATGTTGTTTTCATAATAATAGAATGGGAAGTTTTATTAATAATGGCAATTTTTTTATTCACTTTTGTATTGTGTTATATTTTGTAGATACTTTGTTGGTGATTTTACATAAAATGCAATATAAATAGGCTTGCTGTTTTGATTCCGAATTGTGGAATGATCTTTCGGATGCTGGAACAAACAGGTATATTTTGGCATGGCAGAACAAGCACCGGAAAAGCAATCCCGGGTTCGAGATGTCGAACGCTCGGGCCAAATACAGTCCGTCACACGCGCGCTTTCGGTTTTGAATGCGTTGGCTGAAGATGATGGCGGAATGACTCTGACGGAGATCTCCAGAACTGTAATCCTGCCCCCGTCCACTGTGCACCGCCTGCTGACAACGCTGCAGCAGGAGCGCTATGTGCGTTTCGATAACGAACGCGGGGTTTGGCAAATCGGTGTGCAATGCTTCACAGTCGGAAACGCCTTTGTGCGAACCCGTGACCTGGTGTCGATGAGCCGTCCCTATATGCGCCGGCTGATGGAAGAGAGCGGCGAAACCGTAAACCTTGCTGTCCGCGATGGTGATGCGATGGTTTATTTGTCCCAGGTCGAATGTCGGGAGATGATGCGCGCTTTCGCAAAACCTGGCGCCCGTGTTCCGATTGTTGGCTCTGCGGTTGGCAAAGCTTTGCTGGCCCGCCTGCCGCGCCAGGAGGTCGGGCGGGTATTACGAGAAATTCCGCCCTCGCAACGAACCCGCAAGACCATTGATGCTGAGCCGCGCATGAGAAACGAGCTTGAGCAGGTCCGTAAGCAGCAATTCGCCGTTGACGACGAGGAGCACTCTGCCGGGCTCAGATGTGTTGCAGCTGCCGTGTTTGATCAGAATGCCGAACCACTCGGTGCGATCTCGATCTCAGGACCGACGGCGCGGATCACCAATGAACGGCTAAGCGCACTTGGAACCATGGTGTGCACCGTTTCGCGTGAAGCGACGACAGCTATGGGCGGCCGTTGGCCGGGTTGAGCGTTCTTGATTCCAAGAGCAGTCCGAGCAATCGACGACTACTGCGACCGCTCTGAGCCAGTGCAATCCAAGAACTGTTGGTCCATCGCCATCGCGGGTTGCTCGTAGCCGGTTCCGCCAATAACTTTGGCCGGAACGCCGGCCACGGTGGTGTAAGGCGGGACATTCTCTAAGACGACGCTGCCAGCACCAATGCGAGAGCACTTGCCAATCTCGATGTTGCCAAGAATTGTGGCATTCGCGCCGATCATTGTGCCGCCCCGGATTTTCGGGTGGCGATCGCCGCCTTCCTTGCCGGTGCCACCCAGAGTCACGCCGTGCAACATCGACACGCCATCCTCGATAACGGCGGTCTCACCGACGACGACGCCGGTCGCGTGATCAATCATGATGCCGCGGCCAATCTTGGCGGCCGGATGCATGTCGACGCCAAAGACTTCGGACGCGCGGCTTTGGATATATTTTGCGAGAAACCGGTGTTCGTTCGCCCACAAGTGATGCGCTACTCGCTGGCATTGCAAGGCGTGAAAGCCTTTGAAGAACAGGAAAGGTTCCAAATAGCTGTGGCAGGCTGGGTCGCGTTCGAATGTAGCTGACAGGTCAGCTCGAGCGGCCACTGCGATACTCGGTTCACGCTCGATCGCTTGGTCGATTACCTGGTGTAGAGACAGCGCGCTGATTTCGTCGCTGCCAAGTTTTTGTGAGATTTGATAGCTGAGTGCGTCCTCGAAAACATCATGCGACAGGACATGCGCGTGCAGCATACTGGCCAAGGCCGGCTCGGTCTCGGCTGTCGCAATCGCATCCCGCCGGGTGTCGACCCAGACCGGGTCTAAGACGGTGTCGGAACGGGATGTCAATTCGGCCATTCAAGATCTCCCATTGGATCTCTTTTACGCACGGCGGATTTCCCCAATCTTTCGGTTTCAGTGACCGCCAGACTTATCCACCGAATACCATGTAAGCCTGAAATAGGTAAGCGGCGATCAAGGATCCAACAAGGCCCATAAAGATATACCAGAAAAATACCGGCCGGCGGACCAAGGGATATACTGCCATTGCGGCCGGGATACTGGTGATACCGCCGGCAATCATGAAGGCAAGTCCGGCACCGGGTGCCATGCCCATATCAATCAAAGCGGCGACCGTCGGAATTGCGGCGTATCCGTTGAGATAGGTGGGCACACCGACCAGCACTGCTGCCGGAACGGTCCACCAATTGCCGCCACCGAGCCAGGCACCAACGGATTCAGCTGGAATGTAGGCGACCATCAAGCTCTCAAGCAGGAAGGCAAGGGTCAGCCATTTGAACAAGAACCAACCAGTGGTGCGCGATACATCCGCGAAATCGCTACGCCGCGCGGGATCGGGCCAGAAACGCCATACAACGGCCTTCGGTGAAAGCGCCGAAGACGTGGAGTTGCAGCAACTGCCACATCCTCCGACGGCGTCCGTCAAAGGGTCGGACAGGAATGCGCGCTTGGCGAGGGCATGTGTGGTGAGGCCAGCCGCCATGCCAATACCAAAGGCAGCCATCGTCTTAGCCAAGGTAAACTCGATGCCAAACACCGGCGTCATGATTATGAACATTTCCGGATCCATGAGGGGTGAGGCCAACCAAAATGCCATGACCGGCGCGAGTGGAACGCCAGCACCCAGGAGTCCGGCAATGATTGGAACCACACCACAGGAACAGAATGGAGACAAAGCACCGAACGCGGCGGCCAGCAGGACCGCCTGCACAGGCTTACCGGAAAAGGCACGGGCGATCTGACCATCGAGACCGGTTGCCTTGGCATAAGCTGCGACGAGAACCGAGGCGATGATAAAGGGCGCGATCCCGAGCACGGCAGTACCCGTGAAGTGCAAGCTCTCCAGAATCTGCGTCGGGGCCAAAGCCGTTATGGCAAGCAGCAGCACGCCGATTGTAACAACAACGCGATCAACCGACCGAGCCTTGTCGCGTGCCAGCTCGAATGTTTCCGTCAGAATGGCCATGGTCATAGCTCCTTCTTGGATCTTTGTCTCAAGTATCAGGCGGATCCCGCCTCGCGGTCAGATGTGTCATCGAAGCCCTTACAGCACTCGTCGCGAAGAAAATCGGTCAGGGCCTCGGACAGCTCAAAATCAGCGACGCATCGGAGCGACCGCCCCTCGCGATGCTGCTTGACCAGGCCGGCCCAGAGCAGATGCGAGATGTGGTGCGATAGTGTCGATTTCGGAATGCCGAGATGTCGTTGAATTTCACCGACCGTTAAACCCTCCGGCCCCGCCTTGATGAGCGTGCGAAAGGTTTCAAGGCGATGCGGATTGCCTAATTCTGCGAGGCACTTTGCTGCGGTTTCAATATCCATAACCGAGAATATGGCTTGGCGGAAATTATTAGTCAACGATAATTCTAGGATTATCGAACTATAATGGATTTATGGCAGATTTCTGCCGATGTATGACCTCGTGATGTCGCGAATTACTTTATCGTTATCGGGGCGAGGGTGTGTTGGTAGAAATTAACCTTGGCAATAGTAAGCCTTGCAACTATATCTCCAGTTATGAACACTGATGACATTGATCGCAACTTTGGAGTCCTGGTCCACGACGTGTCGCGCCTGCTTCGCACGTTGTTTGACAGACGAGGACGAGAGCTTGATTTGACGCGCTCGCAATGGTGGGCGTTGACCGCGATTTATCTGAACGAGGGTGCGACCCAGTCCGAGTTGGCCGATTTCATGGAGCTGGAAAAAGCGACTGTCGGCCGCCTTCTCGACCGGCTTGCGGAAAAAGCCTGGATCGAGCGTCGCCTGGACGCGGTTGATCGTCGGGTCCGGCGGGTCTATTTGACAGAGACTGTGCAGGGCTTGATGCGCTCTCTTCGCGGGGTTGCGGCCGAGGTTCGCGGCGACGCATTGCGCGGACTTTCAGCCGAGGAACGCGATCGGTTCATCGATACTCTGATCAAGGTCAAAGGAAACTTGCTGAACCTTGACGACATGCGCCCGGAGACAGGCAGTCGGAGCATGGCCATGGCGGCGGATGATTGAGGCGACCCATGAGTGAAGAAAACCAAACATCAGTGGACATGGGGGTGAATCTTAGTGAGGAAGCCTCCCCCGCCTATTACCCACGGCGTCGCTGGGGTCGCTTGATCTTGCGTATAATGCTTCTCGTTGCGGTTCCGGCAGCGGCGCTTTACGCCGGCGCCTTCTGGTACGAAGTGAGCGGGCGCTATATCTCAACAGAAAATGCGTACGTCAAAGCGCACGTCATTGCGGTCAGCCCAGATATCGACGGGCGGGTTGTTGGTGTATCGGTGGAAGAAAATCAGGCTGTGACTAAAAATGAGGTGCTGTTTCATCTCGATCCACGGCCTTATCAAATAGCCTCTGAAATGGCCCGGGCGAAGCGCGAGGGCGTGCGCCAGGCGATTGCGGCAACGCGCGCTGAGTATCGTCAGATTGAGGCCGAGGTTGGCCAGGCCGACGCCGATGTGGCCTATCATCAGACTGAGGCCAGGCGTCAGCGGGCGTTGGCGCGTAAAGGGGTGACAACAAAGACCCGGCTGGAAAGCGCAGAGCACAACCTGAACAAGTCGCGCAAGGTCGTGATCGCGCTGAAGCAGAAGATCCGCACCGTCTTGGCCCGTCTTGGCGATGATCCCACAAAGCCGGCGGAGCATCATCCGAGTTATCAGGAAGCCGAGGCGGAGCTCGAAATTGCCAAGTTGAATCTCGGGTATACGGAAGTTCTGGCACCTGCGGACGGCGTTGTTACCAGAATGAAACTCGAACCAGGGGAATGGGTCGAGGAAGGCCAGCCTGCATTCGGCATCATCGCGACGGATCGGATTTGGATTGAGGCTAATCTGAAGGAAACTCAGCTCACGCATGTGCGTGAGAACCAATCCGTCGAAGTTGAAATTGATGCCTATCCGGATGTTATCTGGCGTGCAAAAGTCGCGAGTATCAGCCCAGCCACAGGCGCAGAATTCGCCGTACTGCCGCCGCAGAACGCATCCGGAAACTGGGTGAAGGTGGTGCAACGTCTGCCGGTGCGCATCGAGATCGAAACCGAAGCAGATGCGAACAAGCCCCCGCTGCGGGCCGGAATGACGGCTACCGTTTCGATCGATACCGGTCACGAGCGGCGGCTGTTGTCGACTGTCACCGAAGCTCTTGCCAAGCTAAAGGACGGCAATCGCCGATAAACCAGATGGTGCATTCTCAACAGCCTCGGCCGAGATTTCTCGTCGTCGTGTTCGATGGGTTGCGGCGAGACCTGATCACGCCTGACCTGATGCCAGCGTTGCACGCGTTTCGCCAGGACTGGTGCGACTTTCCGAATGCGCGTTCGACTTTTCCGTCAGAAACCCGGGTTCAGGTTTCCGGCCTGGTGACGGGCTCCTATCCTGGCGGTCACGGCATCATGGCCAATGCGTTTTATGATCCTGCACTTGGCTTCGACGGGCCGATGGACACCTCGGACTCGGATCGCATGGCGCATGCCGAGACGGTCTATGGCGGTGTATTGGCTCGAGAGGACCTGGGCGGTATCCTACACCGTGAAGGGCGTCGGTATGCAGCGCTGACAGCTGGCAAAAAGGGTAATGCCCGGCTGCTCAATACGCGCGCCACTGAGCGCGGCCAGCCGACCTATTCGATCTGGGGGGCCGATATTTCCTCTCCGGCGGCCGGGTTCGAGAGTATCGAAGCGAAATTCGGTCCGGTGCCGGAGCAAGTGTTCCCTAATGTCGCGGTCACTGAATATGCCACCGACGTTCTACTTGATCACTTCATCGAAACGCATGACCCGGACGTTTTGATCCATTGGTTCAATGAGCCGGATCTGAGCTTCCATTATCGAGGTATCGGGACGCCCGAGAGCCTGGAGACATTGACGGCGGTAGATCGAGGATTTGCACGTATCCTCGATTGGTGGTCGGCTGAAGGCCAGGCTGCCGGGTGGCAGATCATCACCGCCTCCGATCACGGCCAGATCACTGTCACCGGGCAGGTCGACGTGACGGCGGCGCTAACGGCGGCTGGTTTTGCTGTAGGCCACGCCATTGGACCCGATGTCGATATCGCCATAAAACGCGGATATTCCGGTCAAATCACAGTGCGTGATCGCACGCCTCGGTTGCTGCGCCGGGTGGTCGATTGGATGCATGATCAGGAATGGGCTGGTATGATGTTCACCCGTGACGGCATCGACGGGACCTTGCCGATGGCCTCTCTCAACGTGTTAAATAATCGGTCCCCTGACCTCAATTACACGCTCAAAGCCAGCGATGCAGTCAACGAGTATGGCTATCCCGGTACCTGCCTTGCCGACAATGGCGACATACCCGTCGGCGGGGGAATGCATGGTGGCTTGCATCCGATTGAGTTGAACGGTTTCCTCGCTGCCGGTGGCGATCTTTTTCGCCGTAATACGCTGGTGGAAACCCCGTGCGGGATTGTTGATGTGGCGCCGACGATGCTGGCGGCAATGGGTATCGCCTCTCCGGATGGAATGACGGGCCGACAGCTTGGCGAGGCTTTGCTCCAAGGCGAGGGAACGCGCGATTGGCGCGAGGAGAAATTTCGCTCTGAGGCTCGCGATCATGCCCAACAGCTTACGATTGCGCATGTCGATGGCGGCCTGTCACCCTACATTCAGGGCGGCGAGCGGCTCGCCTAGAGAGCGGGTCTTGTCTGTAAGATTTAGTCTTTAGGTCTGGCCGCGACCATATTCGTATAGACACTGGCGAGATACGCTGGATCGGCGCCAATTTTGGAGCTGGTGTTGGTGCTGATTTCAGCCGTCGAGTGCACACCGGCTGCAACCATCTCAGGTGTCGCCTCATCCGGTACGATCAGTTGACCGGACTTATCCAGGCCAGCGACCATCTCTTGCGAATGCCGCCGAAAGCGCTGGAATGATGAGTCATACATACTCGAATCGCGCTTGGAGGCCGGGGCCGATGCCCGCGAGAGCGCCATGGAAATTATGTCTAGGATCAAGTTCGGGTTGTGGGTGTCGACCCAAGAGGCAAGCATGCCCTCAAACACCACCGTAATATAAGACGCCGCACCGCGTTGACCCATCAGACCTTCGCCCATCCCGCGGTCGGCGGAATTGATCATCTCGTCGGTCGGGTCGCGGGGAACAATGACATAGCCGGCGATATCCAGTGACTGGATCACCTCGCGCGCGTCCTCAATATGCGCCTCCCACTCGTTCTCAATCAGGAACGAGCCTAGGAAGTCAACTTCCTCATTTCGCACATTGTTAAGGAATCGAGAGAATTCCTTGGCGATGTGCTTCGTGACGTTGAATTGCTCTAGCTCTTCACGTCCACGCATAATCTCTATTCCTTTCACCCTGACCGCTTGCTGGGCTTACGCGGCGGGTCCAGTACTGTCAACAGTCGTTAACACAATTTGTTCGGTGTAATTTCAAGACTCCGGCCGGCGCGAGAGAAACTTCGGCGGCTTTGGCTTCGCGTTACGCCCGCCGCGCGCTCCGCCGCCGCGTAGGTCTTTGGCTCGAGCGGTGCTGCTGGGTTCATCGAAACGCTCCAAGTCGGTCCAATCTCGTGCCGTTCCGCGCAAGGCGTCGCGCACTGTCCGTTGTGCCCGATCGTTAGCGGCCGATCCAATCCGACCGCGCTCCCACCCCGGGAGGGCATCGAAGGCGGCGCGGGCCATGAAACGGTCAATCTCGCGGCCAGTCAAATAGGCCCGGCGCACTTCGCGGGAAACCCGATCATTCGGCCCAAGATGCGCCGTCACTGTGTCAGAAAAAAGGCCCAACGCCCGCCGGTCGACATTTTCGGTAGCCGTTTCAGCCATGCTCATACCCTACCCACATCCACAATCACTCTAGCATAATACCGCAAAGACAAAGAGTCATGCAAAGAGAGGGCCAGACCCGAGGCCCCGGGCCCGAAAGGGCGGCCGAAAAAGATCTGGGCAAGTTTCAGCAGGATCTGTTGAGATGATGGCCAAGTTGGTTCGCTTTGTCCTACTCTCTGCTGCTACCCAATTTCTGCATGTCCGGAGGAGCCAACCATGACTGAAATTCCAGCCTGTCCGGGCGCAGATCCGTACCCTCGCACTCCGAACTGGGCCGTGCCGAGCGGCGCTTGCGATTGCCATTTCCATGTGTTCGGTCCAACCGATCGCTATCCGTGGTCGCCGGCGCGCGGGTATACACCGCCAGACGCCTCGATAGAGAGCTATCTCGCCATGCTGGATGCCATCGGATTCAATCGCGGTGTGATTGTGCACCCTAGTGTTTACGGGACTGACAACTCCATCTCCCTTGATTTTCTCGACCGGTTTCGAGGCGATGAAAACTATACATTTCGGGGCGTTGCGGTTGTCGATGACACGGTGAGCGAAGCGGAACTCGCCAATATGCATGAGCGCGGTATGCGGGGCGTGCGGTTCAATATGATTAGCAAGGGCGGCCCGCCGATCGATGCAATCCGGAATGTGGCCGACAAGATACGTCCGCTCGGTTGGCACATTCAGTTCTACGTCGATGTGCGTTCATTCGATATTTCCGACATGCTGAACCTCGGCCTGCCGATCGTCGTCGACCACATGGGCCACATGGTGCCGTCGAGTGGGCTCGACCATCCGGGGTTTCGCCGGTTGCTGACAGCACTTGGCGATGGCAAGGCCTGGGTCAAGGTCTCTGGCGCGTATCGCTGTACCGAGTTGGAGCGCACCCCTTACGATGACGTGGTGGCGATGGCGCAAGCACTGATCCAAGCCAATCCCGAGCGTTGTGTCTACGGTTCCGACTGGCCGCACCCGAGCTATTGGAAGCCGATGCCGAATGACGGCGATCTGGTCGATGCCCTTGCCGTCTGGCTACCGTACGAGACCGACAGACGCCGGTTGCTGGTCGACAATCCGACCGAACTCTACGATTTTTGATAACCAACATTCACCTGCCGGAGAAAACCCATGCCACAAATCAGCGCAAACGGCGCGTCCCTGCACTATCGTTTCGACGGGCCTGAGGCGGGAGACGTCGTTATGCTCTCCAATTCACTGGCGTCCAACCTGACCATGTGGGACCCGCAAATCGGCCCCCTCACCGAGGCCGGTTTTCGGGTGCTGCGCTATGACAGCCGCGGACATGGTCAGTCGGATGCTCCGACCGGCCCGTATTCGATCGAGCAATTGTCCGAAGATGCGGTTGCGCTGATGGACGCGCTCGGGCTTGGCGCCGTGCATTTTTGCGGACTGTCCAAGGGCGGTATGGTGGCCCAGATGCTCGGCACGCGCCATGGCGGTCGGGTGCGCACACTCGCGATCTGCGATAGTGCCGCCTACGCCGGCCCGAAGGATACCTGGCAGGGCCGCATCGATACGGCCGAGAAGGACGGTATGGACGCGATCGTCGATGGAACGATCGAGCGTTGGTTCACACCGGCCGGGCACGCGCGCCTGCCCGAGGAAATCGCCAAGGTTCGTCAGATGATCTTGAGCACGCCGGTCGTGGGTTTCGTTGCCTGTTGTCAGGCGATCCGTGACATGGATCAGCGCGAGACAATCCCAGCGGTAGCCACGCCGACCTTGGTTATTGTCGGGGCTGAGGATCCAGGCACGCCGCCAGCCAAAGCTAAGGAAATTCAAAGCCTGATCCCAGGTGCGGAGTACGTTGAGCTGCCGGAGGCAGCGCATCTCTCCAACATCGAGGCGGCGGATGGGTTCAATCGTGCGGTGTTGGATTTCCTGGCGCGAAACGGTTGAGACTAAAGGGTCCCAGGATCCAAGGCATCGAGTTCAGGCCTCAGGTTGGCCGTACCCGCCTTCGTCAATCCGTCGGCGAATTTCGGCTGCAATGCCGATGAGTTGGCCACCCAGAAGAGAGCGGTTGATGACGATATGCGGGCGGTCGGGAAAGAAAAAGTCGCTGATCCCGGCCTTGGCCTTCCGGGCCTCTGACCCTTCGCGCAAACCGATCCCGAGCTTGCCGGCGCGCATGGGGTATTTGGCCCAGTCGATATCCTCCCAGGCGACAAAAGTATTCCCGGACATGGCTGTCCGGACGGAAATGCCGGTGTCGTCGATAATCACGACTGGGGAGGGCCTAAACAATCGGTAGGTCAGATAGACAGCCATGGTGGCAAACCCGGCCGTTAAGGCGAAGAACAAAACCGAGTGTGTCGCCAGGCCACCCATCGCACCGGGTGGCGGCGGTTTCAGGGCAAGCTGCAGGGCGAACCAGGCCACGACAGCTGCCCCCGCGGCTCCGATCATCAGCCGGGCGTGGGTCGGGTAGACCTCGATACTGGTTTCGTCGTTGTCAGCTTGCATGGATCGACAGGTCCTGGATGGTTGGCTCGTCGCCGCAGAGGGCGCATTTGGCGTTCCGCTTGACCTTGATCTTGCGAAACGAGGTCGAGAGCGCGTCGTACATCAAGAGTGTACCTGAGAGGCTGTCTCCAAGCCCCATCAGTTCTTTCAGGACTTCGGTTGCCTGCAGGGTGCCGATCACACCGGCGACAGCGCCAAGGATGCCGGCTTCCTCGCATCGCGGCACCATGCCTGGCGGCGGTGCTTCTGCAAAGATGCAACGGTAGCAGGGCTCGTCACCATGTCCCCGGTCGTCATGAGTCTTGACGCCGCCTCGGAAAGTCGAGATCTGGCCCTCGAAGCGCAGCAGGGATCCAGAGACCAGCGGTTTGCCGGCGAAATAGGCCGCATCGTTGGCGAGATAGCGGGTGGCGAAATTGTCGGAGCCGTCGACGATCAAGTCGTAGGACTGGAACAGGCTCTCGACATTGTTCACGGTCAGGCGTTCGTTGTGGCGTTCGACATTAATTTCGGGGTTGATGCGAGCGATGGTCTCCGCCGCCGAGTCTACTTTGGCGCGCTCAAGTGCGGCGGTCTCATGTACGATCTGGCGCTGCAGGTTCGTGATATCGACCGTGTCGTCATCAATGATACCGAGGGTCCCGACCCCGGCCGCAGCCAGATAAAGCAGAACCGGAGAGCCAAGCCCACCCGCGCCGATCACCAGTACGCGTGACGTGAGTAGCTTTTCCTGCCCCTCGTCACCGACTTCATCCATGATCAGGTGTCGGGCGTAGCGGTGGAATTGGGCTTCGCTGAGGTCCATAGGCCGGGTTCCGGGACGTTTGATTTCTGAAGGACCCCTTCTAATTGGCGGCTAGCACGGGCTCTGGCAAGGTGGAATTGGGTATGGCGCCTTAAAGCCGCCCGTCATAGGAGCGGCGATCGATCGGGCAGTGGCAAAGGGTAAACCCGTCGCTATTCAGACCCTCGGAGACAGCGGTGGCCAGGCCTTCCCGGTCACGGCAGAGCACGCCTCGACCACCCATCGCCTCGGCCACCGCCGCGAAGTCCGTGCCCTGGGTATCCACGCCTGCGTTCGCCAACCCGACCTCGCGCTGCTTCTTTTCGATCAGCGATAGCGAGGCGTCGTCGAAGACCACAACCACGATTGGCGCACCCAGATCTCGCAAGGTCGCCAACTCGCCGAGGATCATCTCCATCCCGCCGTCACCGGTAAATGCGACAACCGGGCGATCAGGTGCCGCGAGCTTGGCCCCGGCGGCCAGAGGGACCGCACAGCCCATGGTGCAAAGCCCCATCGATTGCATTATCGAGCGCGGCTCGAAGGATCGCCAAAC
>JABIRP010000251.1 GCA_018699735.1 Rhodospirillaceae bacterium
AGCTGATACCACTCACCGTTCTTGTCGTAGCCCGAGTACATAAAGTGCGGGCTATCGGAGAAGCCGGCTGCATTCAATGCATCCGGTGCGCCCTGACCAAGCAGGCCGCCCATGATGTCGAAGATACGGCCGAGCATATGAGTACGGCAGGAAAGCGCTGCCGGCTTCATCGGCTTGAGGATCGTACCCGCCGGGATCGTTACATCGACGAGGTCATAGAACCCATCGTTAAATAGTATCTGCGGATCGAAGATGTTGATGGTGAACGCACCGAGGAACATCTTGAACATTTCCTCGTTGAGATAAAAGTTGATCGAACTCTTCGACTGCGGATCAGTACCGGTGAAGTCGAAATAAGCAACGTCGCCTTTTCGTTCAACGCTACATGCGATCTTGTACGGGCCAGTGCCGATACCGTCATCGCAGATGTAATCTTCGAAGTACGCTTTCTTCTCGGGAATGACCATCTTGATGATGGCGCTCATGGCCCGCTTGTTACGATCGAGCATTTGCTCCATGGCTTCGATGTAGATATCGACGCCAAAGCGCTCCGCGATCTCGATGCAACGACGTTCTGCGGTGCGCAGTCCGGCGATGAGGGCGTTGAAATCGGCCCGGTTCCAATGTGGCAAGCGGCAGTTGTGCAAGATGAGATCGAGCACTTCTTTATTGAGCTTGCCTTTGCGGTAGATCTTCGTCGGCGGGATCATGATCCCTTCTTCGTAGATCTGGTTCGCATCGACCGGCAGGCTGCCTGGCACTTTACCGCCGATATCGGTCATGTGACCGAACATGGCCGACCACGAAATGACCCGATGTTCAAAGTAGATCGGCTGCAGCACGAGCCAATCGGGAAGATGGCTGATCGCGCCACGGCACTCGTAGGGATCGTTCGTTAGGAAGATGTCGCCTTCCTCAATGTCCCCGTTGTAGCCGTTGATGAAGCCGTAGATGAACGAACCGAACTGACCAACGACCATCTTACCGTCGTTGTTCGCGATCATCGGGAATTCATCATGCTGCTCACGAATGCCCGGCGACATCGCCGTACGGAACAACACTGCGTCCATTTCCCAACGCGCGTTCTTAAGTGCGTTTTCGATCAAGTCGAGCGTAACAAGGTCGACCTTGACCTTCTTGAAGGGCTTCTTGTTACCCTGAATGATATTCGCTGTCATTTTCGCTCTCCCTGCTACCGGCGTTTCGCTTTAGCGGATTTGGCTTTCTTCGAGGACTTAGCCTTTTTTGCCACTGATTTTCTTGCCGGCGATTTCTTTGCCGCAGATTTTCTTGTCGTGGATTTCCTGGCTGTGGACTTTCTGGCTGAAGCCTTCTTCGCGGCGGGACGTCTGGCCCCACTGCGTGCCTTGGCCTTACCCCCGGACTTACCGTCCGGACGAATAAGAATGTTGCCATAGGTGTCGACCGTTCCATGATGGCCCGGAAGGATCAACGTGGTGGAGTCCATTTCCTCGACGATGGCCGGACCCGGAATCTTGTGGCCCGAAAGAAGCATGGACCGATCGTAGATCTTGGTTTTCCGGCTCTTGCCCTCGAAGTAGATCTTCGTGGTGCTGGTCACCGCTTTGGTGGGCTCGCCCCGACCGGTGCCGACCTTTTCAGCCTTCACCTTGGTGGCTTTGCCCTGCTGGATCGCCCTCAAGTTCACCAGTTCGTGGTCATGCTCGAGCGCGAAGGTAAACATTTGCTCATGGACCTTGTCGAACTGCTTGGAGATACCCTTGAGGCCCTCTTTTGGAAGCTTCTTGGGATCAATTTCGATCGTCAACACGAGGCCCTGACCATGATACCGAACATCGATCTCGTAGCTGGTCGATTGCTCGGACGAAGGCACGCCCTCTGCGTTGAGCTCGGTTGCGGCCAACTTGGCCAGGTCTTTCAAGATACCCGTGACTTCCTTGTCACTGGTCTCGTTGAAATTTCGGATGAACGAGCGTGAAGATTCATCGCGGATACGCGTGGTGGCATCACCGTACGCACACAACACGCCTGGGCCTGGCGGAATGATCACCGGCCAAGAACCCATCAATTTCCCGAGCGCGTTACCGTGCAACGGCCCGGCACCGCCAAAGGCGATGAGTGCGAAATCGCGTGGATCGAAACCCTGCTCGACCGACACCAAACGAAGGGCGCCGAACATGTTTTCATTGACGATGTTGTAGATGCCCTCAGCCGTATCCAGGACCGTGAGGTCCATGGTGTTGGCAACTTTTTCCATGGACTTGCTGGCAAGCTCCGGCTTCATCGCCATGTCGCCACCAAGTTTGGCCGCGCCCGGTAGATAGCCCAACGTAATGTTGGCATCGGTCACGGTGGGTTCTTCGCCACCCTGGCCGTAGGCTGCGGGACCGGGCGACGCGCCGGCGGACTGGGGCCCAACACGTAACGCCTTGGTGAGTTCCGGTGAGTAGGCGATCGAGCCGCCACCAGCACCAACCGTGCGAACATCGATTGATGATGCACGAACCGTCACATCAGCAACGCGCGTTTCGCGGCGCTTGTGTGCCGCACCGTTTTGCACCAACGCCACGTCAGTAGACGTACCGCCCATGTCGAAGGTGAGAAGGTCCTTGTAGCCCGCTTGCCCGGCAATCCAAATCGCGCCGGCAACGCCGCCAGCGGGGCCACTCATTAGCAAGTTGACAGGCGTGTTCTCGGCCGCCTCGACCGATGCCAAGCCGCCATCCGAACGAAGCACGTGAAGCTGCACATCTTTCATCCGGCGCTTGAGTTCGGTGTGGAGGTTCCGGATGTACTTGGAAACAACCGGGCGAACGTAGGAGTTCACAACCGTGGTTTCGGTCCGCTCGTACTCCTGCATCTCAGGAATAATTTCCGACGAAATCGAAATGGGGATATCCGGGAAAACCTTTTGTGCAACTTTGCGGGCCTTCACCTCGTGATCGGCATTCGAGAATGAGTTGATGAACGAGATCGTGAGAGCCTCAATGTTCTGCCGCTTCTTGAGTCCGCGAAGCTTCTGCTCGAGGTCGGCCTCGTCGAGTTTGCTAACCACATCGCCGCGGGCGCCAACGCGCTCATCGGCTTCGATGGTGCACTCAAGCGGAGCGAGCGGGTCGGTCTTGTTGAAGATAACCCAACCACCAAGACCACCCGGGACATAGGAGCGCGCAATCTGCAGCACTTGCCCGTAACCCTTCGTGGTGACCAAGCCGACTCGCGCACCGGCATTCGTCAGCACCGTGTTGGTTGCGACGGTGGTGCCGTGCATCACATGCGTGATCAGTTCGGGATCAATTCCAGCCTTGCTGCACACCCGCTCAATTCCATTGAGCACACCTTTGGAGGAATCCTCCGGCGTCGACGGTACTTTTGCGGTGTGCGTTGAACCGTCCTTCTCGTTAATCAAGAGCAGGTCGGTGAAGGTTCCCCCCACATCGACCCCGAGGCGATAAGGCATTGAATTCTCTCCCTAAGTTGTCGGAGGACGGCGCTTGCCGTCCGACTCGTTTTTTGGCGGCAGACGACCTGCCCATCCATTCATTTATTAAGGCGAACTATCGTTTCGTTGCCCCGCCGTGTCAACCGGTGGAGCGCCCGGAGAAGCCCGGTTTGCAACGGGTTTACCGCCTGTCACGACGGAACCGCCAAGGCGGGATAAGGGCCGCCGATGCACTATTCGGCAGGCTGAGCGTCATCGCCCAGTTTTTTGCCGTAAATCTCGCCTTCCGCGACCTTGCTGCCGCCAAGAAGGCCCCGGCGCCGGTCAAGTAGGTAGAGCGTGAGGAAGGTGCCGGAGATGATGATCAGCGAGAAAATCGTGGTCATCGTACCGACCGCATAGAGCGATGGCCGCGCCGCGGTACCGCGCACGGTCACCATTTCCACCGGCAGGGTGCTGCCCGACCCGGTAACCAGCGAGCTGCGAGAGAACTCGTCGTACGAGAGCGTGAAGCCAAAGAGCGCCACAGCGAGAATACCGGGTGCCACGATCGGAATAATCACGAAGGCGAGGCGTTGCCACTTGGTCGCGCCTTGATCCTGCGCAGCCTCTTCGATCGATGTGTCGAGGCGGCTGAAAATCGCGAACATAATCAAAACACCGAACGGCAAGGTCCAGGTCAGATGCGCACCCAGTCCGCCAGTCCACCACTGCGACTGAAGGCCGATGCTGGTAAAGCCAATACCCAGGCCGAAGCTGATCAAGAACGGCGGCGCGATCAGGCTAACGATCACAAGGTAAAAGACGATCGACGCCCCTTTGAAGCCTTGGCGGAAGGCAAGACCTGCCGAAAATGACACCAACGTCGTGATCACCATGACGATGAGGCCCAGCGCGATCGAGCGCACGAACGGCGCTCGAAAATCACCCGCGTAGGTCGGGTCGAAAACGTCCT
>JABIRP010000252.1 GCA_018699735.1 Rhodospirillaceae bacterium
ACTTCCGGGTCGCGCCCCAGATTGCCGACCAAAATGACTTTATTAACGCTGCCTGCCATGATCCCGCCCCGCCTTCGTTCGCTTACCTCGCCCCACCCAGAACCATCTAGCGCCAGGGCACAATTTCACGGCCGGACTTTCCCACATTCGAGACCACGATGCCAGCGGGAATGCGCCAATGTTGGATGCCGAGGGAGACTTTTCAGCGAACTTGCTCAATGTAAATCGTCGCCTGCAGCATGGGTCTTAATGCGGGGCGAGAAATCGGCTCGACACCATGATAAGAGGGCCCGAAATTAAGGAATAAGATCCCAGAATTCGGCAGGAAAGGAATTGTCGCGACCCGCTCGAATTTCTTAAAGGCGTGATGTTTTCCGTGATCAAGACGAGGCATCGGCACAATCGGCTTGTAAAGACTGGTGCCAAGCTCGGAATCGGTGTCATCTCTCGGGAGGTACAGCAGCAAGGTCGCAAAGCGCGAGGCATGGTCCCGGTGTGGACCCAACGCATAGTTTTGCCGATCCATCGTTACATGCGCTGACGAGACCAAACGACACCCTTCCGCTTCCAGATAGGCGCGAAACTCACCGGCATTCAAGGCTTCGACAGCAAGGTCCGTGAAGGCTTCACTCGTGAACGCGCTTAACGCCTCGCGCCAAACACCATCGCCCCACTCCACATCTATCCCAAGCATACCGCGATCTGGATAGTCCGAATTTCCGCCCCACCCCGCGAGGCTCGGATCCGGCATATTCCGCATTATTCGGTTGTAAACACCTTGTTCCAAAAGACTGGTCGCGAACCGGTACGGACAAGGGTCAATGTTTAACGCACTTGTATCGAGTGACTTTGCGACGTGGCCGAGGAGCGCCGCATCGGATGTCAGGGGAGAGCTCCGTTCTTGAGCCGGCGACACGACGAACTGCGCATCCGCTGCGTCTCGCGCCCGAATTACGGCCGCTTCTTCGATAAGACTGGCTAATCGTTGATCGTCATAATTATGTTCGCTCAGTATACTTTCGGCTCTACGAAGGTCGCCGTAGTCGAGCAAGACCTCACAAAGATGCGCTACCGTATCCAGATCCCTCGGAATGATTTCGAGCAATTTTTCCAACAGGTCGATCGCAGCATCTGCTTGACCCTCGATGTAGATTAAGCGGGCCAGAGCGCGAACCGTTCCAGGGTCGGCCTCGGCCATTGCCTCAGACCCCAATTCCAATCGCCCTCCGGCAGAACGGAACTCCGCCAGCATAAGGGCACCCGAGGCACTTTCATCACCTCCTGCCAAGGCTAGGACCAAGGTTTCTTCCGCCTCTCTCGTGCGCCCATTCTCGTGCAGTAGAATTGCGAGATCGTGAGCAGGGGCGAGTGACTTGGGGGCAACTTTCAGACATTGACGCAGGACAAACTCGGCCTTTTCCAGCTCTCCGTCAGTGTTGAGGCAGGCGGCAAACTCCCTGTTCAGTTCCACATCGTCAGGTCGCAAGACCAGGGCCCGTGCCAACAAGACGGCACGCCTATGATCATCTCCCCTGCTCCGGGCAACCTGGGTCAGAACCGAAAGGGCGTCGACATTCGAAGGGTTCACGATGGTCGCCGCTCGCGCGCACCGGATAGCCCCTCTTTTATCGTCTCGATCCAGCATCACACCAGCAAGTGCGACCAGCGCGTACGCATCGCTCGGCGCAATCGCCAGCGAACGGTCAAACGCCGCGACTGCAGCATCTGAGTCATCGGCCTGCCGACGTCTGATGCCCAGGTGGACCCAAGGCAGGTGCGCATTTGGATGCGAAATCAGGGACTGGCGCAGGCGCTGTTTCGCAGCGGCGGGTTTGTTTTGTGCAGCCTCATTCAAGGACAGCAGGTGTAGCGCCGGCCCACTGTCGGGTCGGACCCGCAGAACACCCGCAAGCAATTCCCCCGCCCGTTCGTTCGCGCCACTAGAATACGCCCGCATGGCGACCGTTATTGCTTGGTCGATCGAGAGTTTTTGCGTTTCTGCTGCCATGTCCCGGCGCCAATTCCGTCGCGGTGGATTATTCGCGGTTAGCCCTAAGCGCTGCCTCTCTACGCAAGATATAGAAGCCACTCGCGATCACCAATGCTGAACCTAGGTATATCGAAAGACCGGGCATTTCCCCCCAGACCACAATACCGATTAGAACCGCCCAAATCATACTGGTGTACTTGAACGGCGCGACGAATCCGATTGTTCCCTGGTGGAAGGCTTCAATCGTCAAGAGCTGCGCCACGGCCATCAAGGCTGCGGTCAATGCGAAGAACCAGATATCCGACCAATCGAATGGCACCCAGGCGAAAGACGCGCTCGCATAGCCGTAAATCGTCACGGCGATGGTGCTGATCAAGAGAATGGCGACCGGGGTTTCGCCGCTCCGCATCTTGCGTGTGACGATATCTCGGAATGCGCCAACCATCGCCGCCGCAATTGGCAATAGGGCCGCATATTCGATCGCCGAATTGCCCGACGGGCGCAACATGATCAACACACCGACAAATCCGATCAAGATCGCCGACCAGCGCCGCCAACCGACCATTTCACCTAGCAACGGAATGGCAAGCGCCGTGGTGATCAAAGGTCCGGCAAAGGTGATCGAGATCGCGGTTGCGAGCGGCAGTAACGACAGTCCGGTAATGAAGGCGATGGTGGAAAGCATCATCAGCACGGCGCGATAGCTCTGATTTCGCCAATCCCTGACACGCAGCAAACTCGTGCGCCTGAATGCAACGGCCCAGACGAGGATCATCGCAATCACGAATGTCCCACGAATCGCCATGATTTGGCCGACCGGATACGCCTCGGTCAGCCATTTGGCGATCCCGTCGTTTAAGCTCAACACGCCGGTCCCGGCGATCATCAAGAAAGCGCCCTTCAGGTCGGGCGATAACGGTGATTTGGCCATGGTGACGATGATCCTACCCCGGAGCGGGACGCTCACTCTGTACAGTCCTCTCTCTCCGGGTCAACGACCATTGGCGAATGGCATCTGTCGGTGCTATCACCCGCGCCCATGATCACTATTCGCGATATGACATACCGGGTGGCCGGCCGCATACTCTTCGAAGGTGCGAACGCAACCATCCCGACCGGCCACAAGGTCGGCCTCATCGGGCGCAACGGTACCGGTAAGACGACCCTTCTGCGTCTGTTCACCGGCGAGCTTCAGACTGATGAGGGTGGAATTGAAATTTCCGGCCTCGGCGGAATCGAGGATCCGATCGGCGTCGTGGCACAGGAAGCCCCTTCAGGCGAAGGGACCGCGCTGGATACCGTACTTCTGGCTGACAATGAGCGAGCCCGTCTCATGGTCGAAGCCGAGACCGCAACGGATCCACATCGGGTCGCCGAAATTCAGACCCGACTGGCGGATATTGGCGCGCATTCCGCACCGGCCCGCGCAGCGCGCATCCTCGCCGGTCTCGGGTTCGATGCCGAAATGCAGATAAGCCCAATGTCGAGTTTCTCCGGCGGCTGGCGCATGCGTGTCGCACTCGCGGGCGTGTTGTTCCAAGAGCCAGAAATCCTGCTGCTTGATGAGCCGACCAACCACCTTGATCTTGAGGCTTCGGTATGGCTCGAGGCCTATCTGAAACGTTATCCGAAGACTTTGATCATTGTCAGCCACGACCGCGACCTGCTGAACAGCGCCGTCGACGCTATTCTGCATCTTGAGGGCGGTAAGCTGACCCTATATGGCGGCCCTTATGACACATTTGAGCGTGTCAGAGAGCAGCGCCTTGTGCTGCAAGAGGCGGCACGCTCAAAACAGAACCTCCGGCGTAAACATTTGATGAGTTTCGTCGAGCGCTTTCGTTACAAAGCAAGTAAGGCCCGCCAAGCGCAAAGCCGTCTCAAGATGATCGAGCGGATGGACATGGTACCCGAGGCAGTGGTTGAGCCAACGACAACGTTCCGCTTCCCGGAGCCGGAGGAACTGGCGCCACCAATCATCACCTTCGAGCGCACTTCGGTCGGTTATGAGGCCGGAAAACCGATCCTACGCGGGCTCGACCTGCGGCTCGACGCTGACGACCGGATTGGACTGCTGGGGCCAAACGGCAACGGCAAGACCACCCTCGCCCGCTTAATTGCCGGCCGCCTGGATCCCATGAGTGGTGACCAGCACCGGGCGGCCAAACTCCGGATCGGGTTCTTCGCTCAACATCAGATCGAAGACCTCGACCTTGAGGGAACGCCGATCCAACATCTGGCTCGGCTGATGCCAGATGTGCATTCCGACCGGGTGCGCTCTCGCCTCGGCGGGGTTGGCTTGATCCAGATGCGGCAAGAGACCAAGGTGAAATTCCTCTCCGGTGGCGAGAAAGCCCGCCTGACAATCGCGCTGATCACCTACAACAACCCTCACCTGCTGATCCTCGACGAGCCAACCAACCATCTCGACATTGACGCGCGCGATGCGTTGGCACATGCGCTGAACGATTACGCGGGCGCCGTGATCCTGATTAGCCACGACCGACGCCTGCTGGAGACCACGGTCGACCGGCTCTGGCTGGTCGCTGACGAGACGGTCCGGTCATTCGACGGTGATATGGAGGAATATCGAGACTGGATCCGGGATCAGCGTCGATCCGGTTCAAGCGAGCGCCAGTCAAAGGGCAACGGGCCGAACGAGAATGGTTCGAAAGACAATGGTTCGCGTAAAGATGCGCGGCGCCAATCAGCCGAGATTCGACGCCAGACCACCGAGCTCCGCAAACGGGCGCGTGAGGCGGAAAAGCTGGTTGGGAAGCTAACGTCCGATCGCGAACGTGTGGACGCACGCCTCGCCGATCCGACGATCTATGGCGGCCCGACGGCTGACTTGAAGTCGCTTATTCTGAAAAAAGAAGGCATCGTGCGCCGTATCGAAGAGGCCGAGGCCGACTGGCTGACAGCGGAAGAGGCTTTGGAGAATGCAACCTCGGCCCAAGCAGAGTAAACCCGTTGAGTTTATTCGGTCTTCTGGCCGGTCGTTCGGCCGGGTATTCTTGGCCGGGCATTCTTGGCCGGGCATTCTAGAACCGACACGGCTTAGATATTGTCGTTACCGCGCCGCGAATATATCTTCGAATAGAGCGAACACGGGTTGGATCCTAGCAATAAAGTGCCCAAGAAAAACCTCTCCCTCGAAATCGACAACACGTTCAAAGGCGCCCTTGAAGCCCTGCGCTTGATGCGGCATCAGCGAATATGGTCGTTCGAGCTGGAGACAACCCTCACCGACCGGGCGGTGACGCATTTGGAGGCAATGTCCGACCCGGAGCAGATGATCCAAGGCGCGGCCGAACTCATCAAACTGATGAAACGGTCTGGACTCTTCTCGTCATTAGCCCGCGCCTGCCGCCGCATGGGTAGAGCGACGCCTTTCTCGACCTGTGTCACGTTTTTGCACATTCCGGGAACTGGAGGATCTTACATCCGGCGCAATCTTTGGCCGGGTGACCGGGAGGCGGCTGTCGTGCATCTCGGCCATCGCGTACTCCTCGACGGTCGAGCGGAGCCTGGCACTCACTATCCTGACAAATACTCCAACGGCCCGGCTGCAAACCTTTCAACCGAAGACCTGGCAGGATGTTTCGTTGTTTCAAACGTGCGGAACATATTCGACGTGATCCATCGCGTATCTTCCGGGAGCGTTTACGGCTCGGCAGATTACGTGGCGTCAAGCGAGGACATCGAGAGATGCGTCTACGAGCACATCGAGAAATCCGATGGCGTGGTCAACCGCGGAGCATTCTATTTTCCATTTTTCGCGCAACCCTCCGGCACCCTGTGCGTTGACTGGGTCAACCGCCTAGAAACACTGAATGAAGACGTAACCGCCTTGGAGGCGATCGTACCGGTTCGGCATTACGAAACTTCAAAAGTCGGAAAAAAACGAACCGATACCGACTATCGACAGCACTACAGCAGCCGAACAGTGGACCTAGTCGAAACCCATTGGCGGAACGATATCGATCTATTCGGGTTCGACTATGAGAACGGCTATAAAACCGGCAGCTATCTGCACCAAGACATCCGGAAATTCAAGCGATCAACCCGGTACGTCTGGGAAACCGATACGGTCCATCGCGAAGCCTGACCAAGCGTGAGCAAACCGGCCGACTTTGTGATAAATTCGGATTAACGAGCAGGTGACCCGCTTCACCTCCCACGAACTGACCGGAGGCCACAATGCCAATGCATTTGATACCATCGGCTCTAGCAGCATTCTTGATCATCGCCCCACTCGGCACCGCACATGCGGACGGCGGTGAAAGCAGTGATAACGCCCAAGCCTCAACGAACCCGGACTACGCAGCCGGGTTGAAGGCGGTAGAAGCCAAGGATTTCAACCGCGCGCTTGCCGCGTTTGGCAAAGTTGTCGCCGCCAACGACCAAAACCCCGACGCCTGGAATTATCTCGGGTTCAGCACGCGCAAACTCGGTCGCTTCGAGGAGGCCGAGCGGCATTATGCCAAGGCTTTGGCCATCAATCCGGAGCATCGGGGGGCCAATGAATACCTGGGTGAACTCTACCTGCAAACTGGGCGGCTTAAAAAAGCCGAAGAACGCTTGGCTTTGCTGGACCGTGTCTGCTGGCTCGGATGCGATGCGTACACCGACTTGAAACACGCGGTCGATCAGTTCAAAAAAACCGGCAAATACACCGCCACGGATTGATAGTGGCCGCGCTAGAGAACGTTGGGATATCGGGATGCCGTTGTTCAAGACTGACAGGCTGACGCTTCGTATCGGCGGCACGGTGCTCGGCGGGGCTTTCCTCGCGCTTGGCGGATTATCCGTGCACGGTGCAATCACAATTTCCAACCTAGTCGCGCCGGACAGAGTGTTCTGGTACGGCGTGACGGTCTTAATCGCCGGCGTCCTCTCGATTGGTTTTGCCTGGTTGGAAGCACGCCCGGACCGGGTGTTTTGCCCGACTGTAAGGCGACCCGGTCATCAACTGGCGGGACCGGCCCCAAAAGATACGGAGTTTGATCGTCTCTTCGCGGAACAGGAAAATGCAGAACCTGCCGTTTACGCCGGACAGCCATCTGGCCTAAAGTCGTCGCGAACTCGCGGCAATCTGGTTTAAATTCGTCGCGAACGCGCGGCCATCCGGCTTAAATTTGTCGCGAACTCGCGGCCATCTGTTTTAAATTCGTCGCAAACTCGCGACTGGGGGGACCTTACATGACAAAGACGATTCAGGCGGCCGAGCTGTTGGCCCAGCTCGACGGGAACTCCGCTGGCGAACTGGCACTCCTTGACGCCCGCGAGGAGGGTGTTTTCGGGCATCGCCATATCCTGTATGCCGCCTGCCTTTCGCTCAGTCAGTTGGAGCTCCGCGTGGCAGACCTGATCCCGCGCGCAGGCACCCCGGTTGTGATTTGTGACGCAGGTGGCGGCGAGGCTGAATTGGCGGCCTCTCGCATGCTGGCGCTTGGGTATTCGGACATATCCGTTCTTGAAGGCGGCCTCGACGCATGGGAGGCGGCTGGTTATGAGCTGTTCAGCGGTCTAAATGTCCCGAGCAAGGCCTTCGGCGAGTTTATCGAGCATGAATACGGCACCCCATCGGTTTCGGCCGATGAATTGAAAGCCATGATGGACAATGGCGAGAACATGGTGGTCCTCGACAGCCGACCAATGGCGGAATACTCGATGATGAATATTCCAACCGGGATCGACTGCCCCGGCGCGGAGCTGGTGCATCGGGTGCATGAGGTGGTGCCGGATCCAGAAACCACGGTTGTGGTCAATTGTGCTGGTCGGACCCGCAGCATCATCGGCGCGCAATCCCTGATCGATGCCAATATCCCGAATAAGGTCGTGGCCCTGCGCAATGGCACCATGGGTTGGCATTTGGCTGGTCACAAGCTTGAGCATGGCCGCAACACTCATGCGCCCACCCCCTCACCCGAAGCTGCCCAGCTTGGCCGCGAACGTGCCGAGGTTGCCGGCCGGCGCTTTGGCGTCCGCATGGTCGATGCCGCTACCTTGGACACTTGGCGCGCCGAATGTGATCAGCACACGCTCTATGTGCTGGACGTGCGCACAATCCAGGAATTCGAAGCAAGTCGGGTCGCCGACTCACGGCACGCGCCCGGCGGCCAGCTGGTTCAAGGCACGGACACCTACATAGTCACCCGGGGTGCCCGCGTGGTGCTCATCGACGACGCCATGACACGGGCCCTGATGACCGCTGGCTGGCTCATCCAGTTGGGCTGGCCGGATGTTTACGTGCTGGAGAGCGGCCTAGACGGACAGAAAACCGTATCCGGGCCACGAGACGTCGAGGTTCCAGGTGATCCGGGAGCCACCGTGACGGCAATCAGCCCCAGTGAGGCGCAAGCCGCCGTCACCGCCGGCGACGCAATCCTTATCGACCTGCAACGCAGCCTCGGTCACCGTGAGAAACACGCCGAGGGCGCACGTTTCGCCATTCGAGCGCGTCTGGCTGCAGACTTGGATGCGGCGGGAAAGAGCGGCACGGTGCTTTTGCTCGCCGAGAACGACGCTCTGGCCAGACTTGCCGCCGCCGAGTTATCAGCGAGTGGTCGAGCGGCCAAGGTTGTCACGGGCGGCAACGCTGCGTGGGAAGCGGCGGGCTTAACCATGGCTGCCGGGAGTGGCAACCCGCTCAGCTCCCCTGACGACGTCTATATGCGGCCCTATGACCGCTCTAGCCAAGCCGAGGTGGAAAAGGCGATGAACGATTACCTCACCTGGGAAATTGCTCTGGTCGAGCAAATCCAGCGCCCAGGAGGCATTTCGTTCCAATCGTATCCGGAATAGGTCGAAGGCCGGGTTTTAACCGATTACGCCATTTAGCCGATCGCGCAGGTCGACGAGTTCGTCGAGCACTTCACGCAGTTGACGCCGGGTCTCGTTATCGATCGAACCGGCACCCGGCGCGGTGATGGAAACCGGCACCGCAGCGGTCGCACGCGCTGGAACAGGTTGTGCCGAACTCGGTTCCGCAGACTTGGCAGTCGCCGCAGTCGTGTCACTGCCGTTGCCGGTCCCATTACCTTCACCGTCGGCCGGCTTGACAGCACCGTCCTTCAAAAGGCGCTGCACGCCTTTAATTGTATAACCATCTTGGTAAAGCAGCTCGCGAATGCTTTTCAGCAAAGCCACGTCTTCCGGGCGGTAATACCGCCGACCTCCACCGCGTTTTAACGGGCGGACCTGTGCGAATTTGGTTTCCCAGAAGCGTAAGACGTGCGGCGGCACATCCAGGTCGTCCGCGACCTCACTGATGGTGCGGAACGCGGCAGCTGATTTCCCGTTTCGACGGGAGGCCGTACCTTCGGTGTTAAGCGCCATTGGCGATCAATTCCTCAGCTTGCCTTTGTTTCCCCGGAGAGCGCATCGTTGATCCGGTTCTTCAAAACATGTGAGGGGCGAAAAACTAGAACCTTGCGCGGGAGGATTGGAACTTCGTCACCAGTCTTCGGATTTCTGCCGATACGCTCACCTTTTTGACGAACCGAAAAGCTGCCAAAAGATGAAATCTTTACGACTTCACCGCGCACCAGCGCATCTACGACTTCGTCCAGTACCGACTCCACCAAATCGGAGGATTCGTTACGTGACAGTCCTACCTCTTGATATACGGCTTCGCTCAGCTGTGCCCGAGTAACCGTTCTGTCCGCCATTTCGCGCCCCCATCCAAGAGAGACAAGGTACCGTCATTCCGGGCGACAGTCAATTAATCGTCCAATTACAGGCTTTTGCGGGGTTTTTCTCAGGTACCATCGCGGACCCGGGCGCCAATACCCCTAATCCGGCAGGCCAATGCGGACCAAACCGGCCCCCCAGGCGAGCCCGCCGCCGATCGCCTCGACCAGAACAAGGTCGCCTGATTTTATCCGGCCATCCCGCACCGCTTCGCAAAGTGCGAGCGGCACAGACGCGGCGGACGTATTGGCGTGGCGGTCGATACTGACGATGACTTTGTCGGACGACATGTCCATGCGCTTGGCCATGCCGTCGATGATCCGGCGATTGGCCTGATGCGGAACCAGCCAGTCGACGTCATCGACTGAGAGCCCATTTGCGGCAAGCGCCTCATCAATCACGGCGGCAAGCTTGGAGACCGCGTGCTTATAAACCTCTTGTCCGGCCATCCGTACGTGACCGGTGGTTCCAGTCGAGGACGGCCCGCCATCGACGTAAAGGATGTCTCGTTCACGTCCGTCGGAATGCAGATGTGTGGAGAGCACGCCATAGTCCGCTGCAGAGCCATTACCTTCATGGGCTTGCAAGACGACCGCACCAGCTCCATCACCGAATAGCACACAGGTCGACCGGTCTTCCCAATCGAGCAGACGGGTAAACGTCTCGGCACCGATCACCAGGGCTGTTTTCGCCTGACCGGCCCGGATGAAATTATCCGCCACGGCAAGCGCGTAGATGAAACCGGCACAAACCGCCTGGACGTCAAATGCAGCCCCATGGCCAAGCCCGAGCCCCGCTTGAACCTTTGTCGCGGTAGAGGGGAACGTATCGTCCGGCGTCGTGGTCGCCAAAACGATCAAATCTATTTCCTGGGTATCGATACCCGCCGCAGCAATAGCCTCGCGCGCGGCGTGCAGCGCCAGATGAGAGGTCAGCTCCCCGTCTGCGGCCACATGGCGCTGGCGAATGCCAGTACGCTTGGTAATCCACTCGTCCGAGGTATCAACCTTGGAAGCCAGTTCGGCATTCGAAAGAATACGCTCGGGGAGATAGGCCCCGCAGCCAATCAACAACGACCTAATCATGTCAGGAAGCCGCAGCCTTATCGTTTGTGGAAAGAGAAGCCTGGATCGGCCCGACGGTTTCGAGCTCCTCCATGACCCTGTCGATGAAACCGTATCGCGCCATATCGGCGGCAACACCAATTGCATTGGCGAAACCAAGTTCATCGGTTCCGCCATGGCTTTTTACGGCAATGCCGTTCACGCCAAGGAACACGGCGCCGTTATAGCGTCTCGGGTCCATGCGTTGGCGAACATGCTCGATGCCGGGCCGGCAGAGCAAATATCCGATCTTGGCCAAAAGCGTCGACTTGAAGGCATGACGCAGGAAATGTGTCATCATCCGCGAGGTCCCCTCGGCGGTCTTCAGTGCGATATTTCCAGAAAACCCGTCGGTCACGATCACATCGACGGTCCCTGCGGTTATGTCATCGCCTTCGACAAACCCTTTGAAGTCGAAATGCCCCTTGATCTCCCGTAATACCGCCGCCGCTTCACGAACCTCAGCGTGGCCTTTTTGCTCTTCGCTGCCCACATTCAAGAGGCCAACGGTCGGGCGTTCAAGGCCGGCGACTATGCGAGCAAACACTTCACCCATCAGCGCGAACTGAACCAGATTTTCGGCATCACACTCAACATTCGCCCCGAGATCGAGCATGCAACTTTCACCGCGCATGGTCGGAAAGAACGAAGCTATGGCCGGGCGGTCGATCTGCGGCACCATCTTTAGCGCGATCTTGCTCATCGCCATGAGAGCGCCGGTATTGCCAGCCGAGACAATCCCATCGGCCTCGCCGTCGGCGACCAGATTGATTGCCAAACGCATGCTGCTGTCGCGACCAGAGCGCAATGCGATCGAAGGCTTATCAGATGGCAAGACGGCTTTGTCGGTATGGATAATTCGGAGATCAGCCGATTTCAGGCGGGTCGTCGTATCGATCAGGGGCTGAATTCGAGCGCTATCGCCGACCATGACAAGCTCAAGGTCCGGCTGGCGTTCGATCGCCAGTTCGGCTCCACGCACCACCATCTCTGGTGCATGATCTCCCCCCATCGCGTCCAAGGCTAACCTCAAGGCTGATGCCCTCGCATCCGTTGCGACCTTTTCAATTGCACCGTCAAGAGAACGAAAGCGCCGTAAGTGGCGCAGTCGCGAGACTCATATGCTAGTCGTCCCCAATGCGCCACCAAATTACCCGGTTCCATCCATCCTGTCGCGCAATTCAGCAAGACCGGCGAAAGGATGGCTAGTTGCATTGCCCTCTAAATCACCAGCCTCCCCGGTTTCCGCCGCCGCCGAACTTCGGACATAGGGGTCAATGGCCAGGGATAAAATCTGGGCCAAGACCTCACCGACGTCTATGACACCATTCTCTATAGGTTCAGGCGCGTCGCCCTCGGGGTCCAGCTCCAATTCAACTGGCTCGTCACCTCTCGCGACCTTGGTTTTAACGAAGGCTTCCTCGAAGGTTTCATCGATGTGACTCTCAACTGCATCCAAGGTCACGGAACAGGCCTGAATAATATCGGCATTTAAGGTACCTGAAACCCTATGAATTCGCCCTCCTGGCATCCGCCGGATCGCGACTCGGGCGCGCAGATCGTGAATTTTCTCGATGCCGAGCCTATTTGAGAGCGCCAGACACTCGTCTGCACTCGCCTCCACGGTCATCACATGGTCGCGGTCTCCCATGCGTTCGATATCGACCGGACGCGAGAATTCGCTCTTAAGATCTGTCATCTCAACCAACTTGATAGTCTCTCATGCCGGGTCTCTCATGCTGGGGCCCTCATGCCGGGGCCCTCATGCCGGGGCCCTCTTACCAGGCGCAATCGCCAGCGCGGACTATGCGTACAAGCACTGACCATGACAAGTGCGAGTTCCGGTCCACTAAGGCACCGATGCCAGAGACAATTCCCCGCGCTTGATCCCTTCCGCATCGGTTTTGGCAAGATGTGCAATCTGGCCGGTCACATAGTCCGCCATGCGCGCCAAAACTTCGCCATCGACGCTGGTCGTTCCATAGAGATTGCGCTCGAGCGCCTCAGCGAAACTTGGACCGCCAGGCTCGAGCGCCTCATCATAGGCCGCCGCGCGGCCAAAATGCGCCTTGGCCATCTCTTTGACCTTTTTGCCGACCCCCACATCGCTAACACCGATCTCCCGCAGGCTCTGATCCATATCCCGGAAGGCCGTATCAAAGAGTTCCTGGGCAAAATCGCCGCCGCCGTCACCTGTGTCACGCAATCGTCGCAGCACCAGGTGAAGGTGCATGATCAAGAGTTCGAAGCGACCATCCAAAGTGTCCGGCACGCCGTACCCTTCATAGAAATGAGGTTCGCGTATATGCGCAACCAAGGCCGAGTACACGGCATCGACGCGTTTCTCCAAATCCCTACGCTGGCGCCATCGGCGAAGCATTACCAGTTCCCTCGAATTTGTGTGGCCGTTTACCGAAATCGTTGACGAAAATGGTCTTCATGCGCAAATTGCACAGCTGGCGGCGACACCGTCCCAACATCTGTTCACGCAACCATCTGTTCACGCAGCTCAAAGGCCATCGCTCTATGTCGGCACGAGACACTACACCGAACCCTCTTCGCCCGAGAGCACTTTTCCTGGCTCTGCCACTCGTCGGATTGCTCGTGGCTTGCGATCCTCGAGTGGGTTTGCATGGCCATAGGGTGGATGTCGACGCCCTAGCGGAAGTCGTACCGGGTCGCACTGACAGAACTCAGGTCGAACTGCTTCTCGGCTCCCCGTCCTCAAAAGGCGGATTTGGCAGTGAGTCGTGGTACTACGTAAGCTCCCGGGTCGAGCATAAGGCCTTCCTCAAGCCGAACTTGGTCGAACGAAAAGTCGTTTTCGTTTCCTTCGATGACCGCGGCTTGGTTACCGCGATCGGATCGCTCGACAAGGCCGACGGCAAGCACATCACCTACGTCGACCGCGAAACCCCGACCGCCGGTCAACGCATCACCTTGCTGCAGCAGCTCATCGGCAATGTCGGGCGCTTCAACAAGCCGGCCGAATAGTCAGATACAAACCGAAATAGAAAAGGCCCCGGGATCGCTCCCGGGGCCAAATTTTTGCGTGAGACTTCTGATTAGTGGGCGAGAGCCGCCAGCATCAGAAGCGCCACAATGTTGATGATCTTGATCATCGGGTTAACGGCGGGGCCGGCGGTATCCTTGTAGGGGTCACCGACCGTATCTCCGGTCACCGATGCCATGTGGGCATCCGAGCCCTTACCGCCGTGGTTGCCGTCCTCGATATACTTCTTGGCATTGTCCCAGGCGCCGCCGCCAACCGTCATTGAGATGGCGACGAAGATACCGGTGACGATGGTGCCAAGCAGCATCGCGCCAACCGTGACGAAGGCCTGCGACTGGCCGGCCACCGCGTTGATCACGAAGTAGACTACGATCGGCGCCAGAACCGGCAGCAGCGAGGGGATAATCATCTCCTTGATCGCAGCCTTGGTCAGCATATCAACAGCGCGGCTGTAATCCGGCTTCTCGGTACCCTCCATGATGCCGGGCTTCTCGCGGAACTGCTTGCGCACCTCCTCGACCACGGAACCTGCGGCCCGGCCAACGGCCTGCATGCCGAGCGCGCCGAACAGGTAGGGTAGCAAACCGCCAATCAACAAACCGACCACGACGAACGGATCTTGCAGGACGAACTCGATCTTCAGATCCGGGAAGTAGTAGCTCAAATCTTCCGTATAGGCCGCGAACAGCACTAGAGCGGCGAGACCGGCCGAACCGATCGCATAGCCCTTTGTCACGGCTTTCGTGGTGTTGCCAACCGCATCCAGCGCGTCGGTGGTCTTGCGCACATCCTCCGGCAAGTTCGCCATCTCGGCGATGCCGCCGGCGTTATCGGTCACCGGACCATAAGCGTCCAATGCGACGATAAACCCAGCCAGCGCCAGCATGCTGGTCACGGCGACGCCGATACCGAACATGCCCGCGGTCGTATAGGCCGCGATGATACCGGCCGCGATGATCAGAGCCGGCAACGCCGTCGCCTCCATCGAAACCGCCAGGCCTTGGATCACGTTGGTGCCGTGCCCGGTGACGGACGCTGCCGCGATACTCTTGACCGGACGATACTCGGTCGAGGTGTAGTACTCGGTCACCCAGACGATCAGTCCGGTGACGACCAGGCCAATAAACGCGCTGACAAATAGCGATTGCCCGGTCAACACCAGCCCGGTGTTCAGCTTAATCTCGGTCGAGAAACCGATCGTCTTCTCAATCACCGCGGCGATCAGCCCGGCTGAGATGACAGCGGTGACAATCAGGCCCTTGTACAGAGCCGCCATGATTTTCTTATCCGAGCCAAGCCGGACGAAGAAGGTGCCGATCACGGACGCGATAATGCACACGGCACAAATGACCAGAGGCAGAGCCATCATCGTGGCAACGTCAGCGCCGGTGAAGAAGATCGAGGCCAGCAACATGGTGGCCACAATGGTCACCGCATAGGTCTCGAAGAGGTCGGCCGCCATGCCGGCGCAATCGCCAACATTGTCGCCTACGTTGTCAGCAATGGTCGCCGGGTTGCGCGGATCATCCTCAGGGATGCCTGCCTCGACCTTTCCGACCAGGTCACCACCAACATCCGCACCCTTGGTGAAGATGCCGCCGCCGAGACGTGCGAAGATTGAGATCAGGGACGCGCCGAAGCTAAGAGCCACCAGCGGCTCCAGGATGGCCCGGATCCCTTCTGGCGTTGACGCGTCGAACATGCCCAGCAGCACGACGTAGTAACCGGCGACGCCGATCAAGCCGAGGCCGACAACCAGCATACCCGTGATCGCGCCCGACTTGAACGAAATCCCAAGCGCCTTGCCCATATCTTCGGACGCAGCTTGAGCGGTTCGCACATTGGCGCGAACCGAAACGTTCATGCCGACATATCCAGCAACACCGGACAGCACGGCGCCGATGATGAAGCCAACCGCCGCCGTCATGCCCAGCGTAACAGCCAGGATGATGGTAACGAGGACGCCAACAATGGCGATCGTCGAATACTGCCGGTTCAGATAGGCGCGCGCGCCCTCCTGAATAGCGCTCGCAATCTCTCGCATGCGCTCGTTACCGTCAGATGCCGCCATAATGGACCGTCCGGCCCACATTCCATAAAGTAACGCCAGCGCCCCACAGGCGAGGACGAAAGTCAACATTCCACTCATTTTCGGAGACCCTTCGTGGTTATCCGATCGTCGACCGCTTTCGGGCGACCAGATCACTCGATCCGGCCATTCCCCTCCCCGTCGACATCAAAGGTACCGCCCCACGACCGGAACTCGAACCCCTCGGTCCAGTGAACTAGGCGGCTTGGATGGCGCGGAACATAGCAAAAAAATTTCTATAGGCAACCGGAGAGCCAACCAGTCAAAAAATTCTAGTCAGAGCGCCGGGCGAAGTCCTCAGGCGGTAGCTCTCGCAGTTTGAAAACGCTGCCAGCCAATTAACAGCACCACGATCAAAATCAACGGAATAACCCCAAGGTTTACCGCCTGCCAGCCAAACAGATGCAGCAAAGCACCCGACGCGAAAGAAGAGGCGGAAACCGTAGTGAAAACAAGGAGGTCATTCAGTCCCTGCACTTTGGCTTTCTCCGCCGGCTCATAGGTTTCGGTAAGAAGCGTCGTGCCGCCGATGAACAGGAAATTCCACCCCAATCCGAGCAACACCAAGCCAGAGAAAAACCGCATCAACTCAAGACCGGAGAGGTTTACCGCGACACTTGCTGCCAAGAGTAGCGCACCCACGAACATCACCCGCAACACTCCGAATCGGTTAATCAGCGAACCGGTAAAAAATGACGGCGCAAACATTCCAAGTGCATGCCATTGGATGACGAAGGCAGTATCGCGAAACTCCAGCCCGCAGCCGATCATGGCGAGCGGAGTGGCCGTCATGATAAAGCTCATCACGCCGTAACCGATCATTCCGCCGACGGCAGCGATCAAGAATTTCGGTTGTCGGACAATCTCCGAGAGCGGTCGACCAGTATCACCAGTTTCAGAAACCTTCTCGCGCGGGATGTCGACGAAAAACAAAACTGCCAAGATCGATCCGTGCACCACGGCAATCGCAACGTAGCTGCCGGCAAACGTGGCTGGTGCCAGCAATTCGAAAGACCATTTTGAAAGCTCTGGCCCGAATACCGCCGCGACCACGCCGCCGGCCATAACCAAGGAAATCGCTTTTGGGCGAAACGCTTCGCTGGCCGTATCGGCGGCGGCATATCGATAGAATACCGAGAACCCCATGAACGTGCCGATCATGATGCTTGCCACGACGAACAGCAAAAAACTGCCGTTGGTAATCGCATAAATAGCCATGCCGGAACCGGCGACACCGATCACGACACCGAGTGCGAAACCTGCCTTGCGGCCGAACCGGCGCATGAACAAAGACGCCGGCATAGTGGTCGCCATGGTCGCGGTAAATTGCATGGCAAGCGGCAATGTCGACCAGGGGCCATGGTTACTGAGCATATCGCCGACCAGCGCCGTAACCGTCGCTGTAATCGTCATGCCGGTCATCGCCAGAGCCTGGCACGCCGCCAAGAGCGCGACATTGCGAACGCTCGGATCACGCAAAGACATTAATTTCGCCGTCTGTAGGGAATATCGGACGCCGGACCTTAATTCGCGGGTCGGCCGTATGCCAGCAATTCAAGCCATATGACGGGATCTTGATCGAATTCCTCAATCACGCCAACTCAGGCCCAGTGATAGCATACACCAACCCAGGATTACCCATCACCTCGGCTTGCCCCATCAGCATCCTCACATAGCCGCGCTGGCGCGTGAAACCAGCGTCTTTCAACGATTTGATCAGGCCTGCATGGTGCCCAGGAATGTCGAGAAGGAGCGGCTCGGAGGTACCACTCCCTTGTCCATAAGTCTCTGTCAGGAGCGCCAGCGCGTCGGTTTCGCTGGCGGCAACCAGCGGGCCGATTTGCAAGTAATTTCGCCCGTTTCGCCCAAGAGCATAGCCAGTAAGTTCACCGTTCCGTTCGATCACTCTGGCGACATCGGGCGTCTGGCGGAATAAATGCGCGATCAGGGCACCTCGTTCCGCACCAAACGCAACACTCTCAAGCGCCACAACCTTGTCCATGTCCTCTGCTGTCATCGCCCGCGAAATACGTTCTACGCCCAAATCTGACAGGTCGGGCGTTTCGGCGACCATTCGGTCGATCGGGTAGATATCTTGAAATCCGAGCGGCAAATAGACCAGACGCCCGGCCTCGGTTGCATCCAGGCCCGCCGTAACGCCGCGCGCATCCAAATGATCAATGCAATGCCGCAACAGATCCGTTGCGATGCCGTGGCGGCGCCAAGTTTCGGTCACCAGGACCATCGAGATCCACGCCACCTCCGTCCCATAAGGCAATGTCAGGGCACTGGCGATAAGCTGGCCGTCCGGGCTCTCCAGTCCCCAGCCCTGCCCGTTCGCGAGCATCAGGCGCCAGTCGGCCTCGGTTTGGTTCCAACCTGCCTGGCTCGACAGAAGATACCCGCCGCCAACGTCCGCCGGCCCCAGATCCCGATAGGTCAGTCCGAGATTGGCCGCGAGCGCCTTAATATTTTCCATCACGGGCTTCGAAATGTGTCGGCTTACCGTGGCTCGGCATATCCCGAGCGATCCAATCCGCCGTCCAGCGCATCAAGGCGCCAATCGGCACCAGGGGATAGCCGAACAGGTGCTGCGCCTCTCGCGTATCAACCAGCCATGCGGTCGGCGCCTCGTCGCCGATGATGGTGGGGGTCTTGCCAAGCAGACGGCCAAACCCCTCAGCCAGCGAGCGCACGCTTAGCATTTCCGGACCACTGACATTGAGGGGCGAGACCGGTGCCGTCACGTGCGTTAACGCGCGCAAGACCTGACTGTTGGCGTCGCCCTGCCAAATGACGTTCGCATGTCCCATCGAAACATCTATCGGAATATCGCCCGCAACCTTGCTGCAGACGTCGAACAACACGCCATATCGCATGTCGATCGCATAGTTGAGCCGGATAATGCGCCCCGGCGTGCCGTGCTTGTGGCTGAAGTATTGGAACATGCGCTCGCGCCCGACACAGGAGTTGGCATACTCGCCGGGCGGGGGAACCGGCGGCACGCTCTCGTCGGCTCCTTGCGATAGCACACTGGTGAACGGATAAACGCAGCCGGTCGAGAACGCGACGATACGGCTGCCAGCGAAGGCCTCGGCGACAATCGCCGGCACATACGCATTCATGGCCCAAGTGAGTTCTTCCGACCCGGTCGAGCCAAACTTGCGACCCGCCATGAAGACAACGTTGGCTAGTTTCGGTAAGGCCGCAACCGCATCGCGATCCAATAGATCGCATGTGATCGCCTCGACACCGTGCGCTTCCAACTCGTCTTTAACCGCAGCGTCGCTGAAACGGGCCACGCCGACGACCCGTTTGTCCGGGGCCGCGCGTTTGGCGAGCCGCGCCAGGGTCGGGCCCATCTTGCCGCCGACGCCAAGCACGATGATATCGCCGTCCAACGCCGCCAAGTCCTCGACCAGCGCCTGACTCGGGCGGGTCATGAACTCTTCCAATGCCGTAACGTCGGCGAATCCCTGAGGGAACTCGTTCGGGTTCAAAATGTCAGACAATCCGCCCCTCCGTATCTGATATCCTACAAATAACTACACCCTCTGGCGCCACCAGGCGATCTGCTCGACAACCCGCTCGGGCGAGGTGCCGCCAAAGCTGGTGCGCGAACGCACGGAGTTTTCTACCCCCAGTACCTTGAAGATTGCCTCGGTCATACGGGGCTCGACCGCCTGCATGGCCTCAATCGGCAGATCCTCAAGCCCACAACCACGCTTTTCGGCTTCCGCGACCAGACTGCCGGACACATGGTGCGCATCTCGGAAGGGCATTCCCAATTCCCGCACGCACCAGTCTGCCAGATCGGTCGCCGTCGCAAACCCGGCTCCGGCGGCAGCGGACATGCGATCTGGTACCGGCTCCATGTCGGAGACCATGCCGAACGTCGCCATCAGCGTCAGTTCGATCGTATCGGCAGCGTCGAAGAGCTGCTCCTTGTCCTCCTGCATATCCTTGGAGAAGGTGAGCGTCAGGCCTTTCATAACGGTCAGCAACCCGATCAACGAGCCGAGCACCCGGCCGGTCTTGCCGCGCACCAACTCGGCCGCATCTGGGTTCTTTTTCTGCGGCATGATGGATGAGCCGGTTGTCCAGCGATCCGACAATTTGACGAAGCCGAACTGTGGCGTCATCCAGATCACCAGTTCCTCAGCAAGGCGCGACAGATGGGTGGCGCAGATCGCAGCTGTCGACAGGTACTCAAGTGCGAAATCCCGGTCCGATACACTGTCGAGCGAGTTTCGCATCGGCGCATCGAAACCGAGCGATTTAGCCGTCGCGTGCCGGTCAATCGGGAAGGATGTCCCGGCCAGGGCTGCAGCCCCAAGCGGGCTTTCGTTCAACCGTTTGCGGGCATCACGGATCCGATCTCGGTCGCGCCCGAACATCTCGACATACGCCATCATGTGGTGGCCG
>JABIRP010000253.1 GCA_018699735.1 Rhodospirillaceae bacterium
GGCGCCGGGACTTTTCTGCCGATCAAGGTCGACAATACGGACGATCACGCCATGCACGCCGAATGGGGCGAGGTCACAGCCGAAGTGGCCGAACGCCTGAACCGAGCACGAGCGGCGGGTGGACGGATCGTATCGGTCGGAACCACCAGTTTGCGCCTCCTGGAATCCGCCACCAACGCGGATGGCACAGTCCAGTGCTTTGCCGGCGAAACGGATATATTCATTACCCCGGGCTACCGGTTCCGCGGGGTCGATCTTCTGGTGACCAATTTTCACCTGCCGCGCTCGACACTTCTGATGCTGGTCTCGGCTTTCGTTGGCAGAGAGCGTATTCTCGCCGCCTACGAGCACGCCAAGGCCTCCGGGTACAGGTTCTATTCCTATGGCGACTGCTGCCTGCTGAGCAGAGAGATCGGATGAGCATGAATTTCGACGTTCTGGCGACCGATGGCGCCGCACGGCGCGGCCGTATCGAAACAGCCCATGGGGTCATCGACACGCCCGCCTTCATGCCGGTCGGCACCGCCGCGACCGTGAAATGCATGCGCCCTGGTTCTGTCGCCGAGACCGGTGCCCAGATCATCCTTGGCAACACCTATCACCTGACATTGCGCCCTGGTGCCGATCGGATCGAAAAGCTCGGCGGGCTGCATCGGTTCATGAATTGGCCCGGACCGATCCTGACCGACAGCGGTGGGTTTCAGGTCATGTCGCTGGCCAAGCTGCGCAAGATCACAGAGGACGGCGTAACCTTCCAGTCTCATATCGATGGCTCTCGCCACGTGCTCTCGCCGGAAATCTCAATCCAAATTCAACACAAGCTCGATGCCGATATCACCATGGCCTTCGACGAGTGCACGCCCTACCCGGCCAGTCATGACGACGCGGCAGCCTCTATGCGGATGTCGATGCGATGGGCCAAACGCTCCAAAGCCGCCTTCACCGAGCGTGAGGGTTATGGCCTATTCGGCATCGTTCAGGGCAGCACCTATGAGGATTTGCGCGGTGAGTCTGTCCAGGCGCTCTCCGAAATCGGGTTCGATGGCTACGCGATCGGTGGGCTTGCGGTTGGCGAGGGTCAGACCGAGATGTTCTCGGTCCTCGATTACACCGCCCCGGCATTGCCCGTGGACCGGCCACGCTATCTGATGGGGGTCGGTAAGCCTGACGACATCGTCGGCGCGGTCCAGCGCGGTGTCGACATGTTCGATTGCGTGCTACCGACGCGATCCGGGCGCACCGCCCAGGCTTTTACTCGATTTGGCCAGCTCAACTTGAAGAATGCGCGTCATGCCGAGGACGACCGGCCGATCGATCCGGAATGCACCTGCCCGGCCTGTGGTGAACACACCCGCGCCTACCTGCATCACCTGTTCAAAGCCAGTGAGGTTCTGGGCCTAATGCTGCTCACTTGGCATAACCTGCACTACTACCAAGAACTCACTGCCGGCCTCCGCGTCGCGATTGAGGCCGGTGAATTGGATGCCTTCGTCAACGCGTTTGAGCGACAACGCGCAGAAGGCGATCCGTTCGGCGGCTAGGGATCGCGCCGTCTCAGATCACCTCCGCCCGACCATTGTTCAGAACCATAACGTCGCGTTCGACGACACTGGATCGGAAGGAAACGACGCCGTCGTCTTGCCAGATCTCGGTGCGGATAGTCTCGCCCGGATAAACCGGAGCGGAGAACCGCAAGTCCAGGGACTTGAAACGCGTCGGATCGTAATCGCAACATGCTTTCAGGATCGCATGTCCGGCGACACCGAGCGTGCAAAGCCCATGCAGGATCGGACGCTCGAACCCAGCGTCGCGCGCCACTTTCGGGCTGGCATGCAGCGGGTTCGGATCCCCCGAAAGACGGTAAATGAGCGCCGCCCGAGGCAAGGTTGGCAGATCGACGGTCTGGTCCGGCGCCCGCTCTGGCAAGACATGCGGCTGCTTGGTCGGTCCGTCCGGCCCGCCGAAGCCACCGTCCCCGCGCGCGAAGGTCGTCGAGGTCAAAGTTGCCAGCAGATCGCCGGTCGCCTTGTCGGTGACGGTCCGCTCGCTGTAGATCAAAGCGCCCCGGCCTTCGCCCTTGTCGACAAGCCCGGTGACCCGAGTTTGACCGAGAACGGTCGCCGCCGGCGGCAGGGGCTTGTGGATCCGCAGGCCTTGCTCGCCATGCAGGACCCGAACCCAGTCGACCCCGGAATCCGGCTCTCTGACCCAGAACCCCGGCCCTGCCAGCACCACCGACATGATCGGCATCGCGGCGAACCCGTCAGCTTCCTCGAAAACGAAACGCAGTTGCTCTTCGTCCATTGGGTCGGCCCCGAGGCCCAGACCCAAAGCGTAGAGGATGCTGTCTTTTGAGCTGTAGCTCTGCTCGACCTCAGGAAAATGCCGGGCCATCAGTTTTTCGTAGTTCATAACCATCAGACTGGATCCCAGTTGAAGACGTCGGCAGAACGGTCAGGACCATAGAAGCTGGCTTTCATCGACGGAAACGCGTGCTCAAGAACACTGTCGGGCGTCCATCCCTCAGAGCGGTGGACCGAGCGGAGCGGACGGGATTGTCCCATCAGGAAGATCTCGTTGTTGCGCACCGCAAAGATTTGCCCGGTTACGTCCTTTGCCGCATCCGAGGCAAGTGCCACCGCGACGGGTGCTATTTTGGCGGGGGTCATTTGCTTGATCTTCTCGACCCGCTCGCGCTGCGCCTCGTCACCGATCGGAATGGTGCCGATCATTCGGCTCCAAGCGAAAGGAGAGATACAGTTCGACCGCACGTTGAAGCGCGCCATGTCCAACGAGATGGATTTCGACAAACCGACAATCCCGAGCTTGGCGGCGGCGTAGTTGGCTTGTCCAAAATTGCCGATCAAACCGGAGGTCGAGGTCATATGAACGAAAACACCGCTTTCCTGGTTGCGGAATACCGTTGCAGCCGCCCGGCTGACCCCGAAAGCGCCCTTCAGATGGACGCCTATCACCGAGTCCCAGTCATCCTCCGTCATCTTGTGGAATATGACGTCGCGCAGGATGCCGGCGTTGTTGATCACAATATCGAGGCGACCGAAGGTATCCATTGCCTGGTCGACCATGCCCTGAGCGGCGGCGAAATCGGAGACGCTGTCGTGATTGACCTCGGCCTCGCCACCGGCGTCACGGATCTCCTTGGCAACTTCCATCGCCGGGAACAGATCGGCGCCCTCGCCTTTCTCTGTCGAGCCCAGATCGTTGACCAGCACCTTGGCGCCATTGGCCGCCAGCATCAAAGAGAAGTCACGGCCAATGCCGCGACCACCACCGGTCACAAGGGCAACCTTGCCCTCAAGTAGTTTTCCGCCCGCCATGTCGATTTATCTCCAAAATCTCGTGTCACATTTCTTGACTACCGGCCCTAACGATACGAACAATTCACCCGCGCCGTAAATCACCGATACGAGCCCAGGCCGAGAAAGGGGACACTCGATGTTTCAAAGAACCTTGTTTTCAGAGGAACACGAGATCTTCCGAGAGAGCGTGCGACGATTTGTCGAGAAGGAAGTCACCCCCTACCATGATCAGTGGGAGAGGGATGGGGTGGTTAGCCGGGAAGTTTGGCGCGCCGCCGGTGAAGCCGGGTTGCTCTGTGTCGAGGTTCCCGAGGAATACGGTGGGCCGGGTGGCGATTTTCTCTACAGCACCATCGTCGCTGAAGAGATGGTAAAGGCCAGCGCATCGGGGCCGGTGTTTCACCTGCATTCCGACATCGTCGCCCCCTACGTCTTGCATTACGGCTCGGAGGAACAGAAACGCGAATGGCTGCCGAAGATGGTCAGCGGCGAGGTTATCACCGCGGTCGGCATGACCGAACCGGCCGCCGGATCCGACCTCCAGGGTATGAAGACGAAGGCCGAACGTGACGGCAACCACTTCGTCATTAACGGCCAGAAGGTCTTCATCTCGAACGGCCAGCTTTGCGACTTGCTGGTGCTCGCCTGCAAGACCGACCCGTCACTCGGTGCCAAGGGCATCTCGCTGATCTTGGTCGAGGGAGATCGCGAAGGTTTCTCGCGTGGCCGCAATCTGGAGAAAATCGGCTTCAAGGCCCAGGACACCTCAGAGTTGTTTTTCGAAGACGTACGGGTCCCGATCACCAATCTGCTCGGCGAGGAAGGTCGCGGCTTCATTCAGTTGATCGAACAACTGCCGCAAGAGCGCTTGTCGGTCGCCTCGCGCGCCGCCCAGGTCATGGAATCGGCGCTGGAGTGGACTGTCGACTACGTCAAACAACGCGAGGCCTTCGGTCGCCGTATCGCGGATTTTCAGAACACGCGCTTCAAGCTCGCCGACGTAAAGATGCAGGTCATGGTGACGCGGAATTTCATCGACCGCTGCATCATCGAACATATGAAGGGCGGCCTTTCCGCCGAAGACGCGGCGGTGGCGAAACTGCATGCGACTGAGACGGTCGGCCGAGTGCTGGACGAATGCCTGCAATTGCATGGCGGCTACGGTTATATGTGGGAATTCCCAATCGCCCGCGCCTGGGCCGACGCCCGCATGTCCCGCATTGCCGGCGGATCGAGTGAGGTCATGCGCGAGATCATCGGCCGCGACCTCCTGCGCGAGGATGGGTGATGCGGGAGAATACCAATATTCTTCCCTACAACCTCCCATCCGCTCCCCGGAAGTCGCGAAGCGGCTGTCCGGGGTCCAGGGCGGCCCGCTCAAATGCCCACCATGGTGCCTTGGGCCCTGGATCCCGGTCTTGGCTGCGCCAAACCGGGAAGCAGAATATTTGGAGGGGTGAGACTTTTGCGAACGCTGCCGGTGTCGCGGAGCACACCCCATGCATCTGACCCACGGCCTTACCCGCGCCGCGCTTCAACGGCCGGATGCGCTTGCGCTCATCTGCGAAGACCGCCGGCGGACCTA
>JABIRP010000254.1 GCA_018699735.1 Rhodospirillaceae bacterium
ATGGCGGTTTGGGTGATCGCGCTGCGAGTGTCCTCAGTCTGCGGTTTCTGCGGCACTGGCGCGACGTTGGGTTCGTCAATCAACTCGTTGCACTTGGCAAGGAGCTTCAGTGCGGCTTCATGCACAAGCTCTGAATATTCTTTGTAGCGCGGGTTCGCGTGTGCGCCGAACCGCTCGTCCTTCAACATTTCCGTAAAACCGAGAATGGCGTTCAGAGGATTACGCAGGTCGTGAACGACAGGGCGAACATGCGCATTTAATTGATCTTGGTCCAAAATTTGGCCAGAGTTTGCCCCCGTGTCGTCGCCCGTACTTTGGTCCGTACTTTGGTCCGTATTTTGGCCGAACCCGAACTTCAATCCCGTCGAGTGGTTTTGGTTTCGCGCGCTCATAGAAGCCGCCGTTGTTAGCTGTACCCTCGCCTTTATACCGAAGGTTCATTAACAATTTATAAACCGCCGAGAAACGAACCCTCGGTTCAGTGCGATTCCCGAAGGACCGGCGTGCCGCCTTTACCTACCAGAAAATCGAGATCGGCGCCCTTGTCGGCTTGATTGACGTGTTCGACGTAAATTCGGCTGTACCCGCGCTCGTGGGGTGAGACGAAAGGCTTCAACTCCCCTCGGCGGCGCTCCAATTCATCGTCGGCCACGTCGAGGTGTAGGCGCCTGTTCGGGATATCGAGTTCAACCATGTCGCCATTTTGCACCAAAGCGAGCGGCCCACCTGTCGCAGCTTCCGGTGCCACGTGTAGGACGACGGTTCCGTACGCCGTGCCGCTCATCCGCGCGTCGGAGACCCGCACCATATCGGTGATGCCTTTCTTAAGGATCTTGGCTGGGAGTCCCATATTGCCGACCTCGGCCATGCCTGGATATCCCTTGGGTCCACAGTATTTCAGCACCATGACGCAGGTCTCGTCGACATCGAGGTCCGGGTCGTCGATCCGGTCTCTGTAATCCTCGATATCCTCGAACACCACGGCGCGGCCGCGATGGGTCATCAATTCGGGCGATGCGGCTGACGGTTTCAAGATCGCCCCATTTGGCGCAAGGTTTCCGGTTATGACCGCGATGCCACCGTTCGGTTTGAAGGGCTTGTCGAGGGGATAGATGACGTCCCGATTGTAGCATTCGGCGTCTTTGCTGTTCTCCCAGATAGACTGGCCGCTGACGGTCATGGCGTCCTTATTGAGCAAGTGTTCCAACTCGCGGATGACAACGGGCAGGCCGCCAGCGTAGTAGAAGTCCTCCATCAGGTATTTACCCGACGGCATTAGATTGACGAGGCAGGGAACCTCACGACCCAGGCGATCCCAGTCGTCAAGCGAGATATCGACGCCGACTCTGCCGGCCATGGCCAACAAATGAACGACCGCATTGGTCGAGCCGCCGATCGCGCCATTGACGATAATGGCATTTTCGAAGGCTGCTTTGGTCATGATGTCGGAAAGCCGGACGTTCTTGCGAACCAGTTCAACAATTCGTCGGCCGGCGAATTGCGCCAGTGAGTATCGGCGGGAATCCACGGCCGGAATGGCGGCATTTGTCGGCAGTGCTATGCCGAGCGACTCCGCCATAGAGGCCATGGTCGAGGCGGTTCCCATGGTCATGCAGTGGCCGGCGGAGCGAGAGTTTGCGGTTTCCGCCTCCATGAAATCCTGCAAGGTCATCTCGCCGGCGCGAACTGCCTCGGAAAACTTCCAGACATGGGTGCCGCTGCCGATTTGCTCACCCTTGTAGTGGCCGTTCAGCATCGGTCCACCGGAGACCACCAGGGTCGGCAAGTCGCAGCTCGCCGCTCCCATCAGAAGCGCCGGTGTCGTCTTATCGCAGCCGGTCAAGAGAATGACACCATCCATTGGCAGGCCGCGAATGGACTCTTCCACATCCATGGACGCAAGATTGCGGTACAGCATGGCGGTCGGTCGAAGTTGGCTTTCGGAGTTGGAGAATACTGGAAATTCCAGCGGCATGCCGCCGGCTTCATAGACGCCGCGCTTGACCCGCTCGGCCAGGTCGCGGAAATGCGCGTTGCAGGGATTGAACTCGGACCAGGTGTTGCAGATGCCGATCACCGGTCTGCCATCGAACAAATCGCCTGGCAGACCCTGGTTTTTCATCCAGGAACGATGTGCGAACCCATCCTTGTCAGCTTTACCGTACCATTCAGAGGAACGGCGCTTGCCTTTCATCGGGTCGTCATTTTGATCGTCGGGCATCCAACAGTTCTCCAGTTTATATTGCTATTGGCGACCCTGCACCGGGGCGGAGTGCGGGTCAAGCCGGCGTGGCACGCATATCCAATGGCAGTTGGCTCAAGACCTCGCACCCGTCAGCGGTGACGATGATCGTCTGGCCCAGTCCGATGCCCAGCCCGGCGGCGGCATCGCCAAGCATGACATGGGGAAAAAACACCATGCCAGGCCGCATGATCAGCGGATTGCCGGAATAAATCATCGGCGGAACATCCATCCAACTTGGCCGGTAGGTCGCTCCGAGCGAATATCCGCAGGCCGCATATCGCTGGTCTGCATATCCGGCTGCATCCAGATTGTTGCGATGGATCTCATCGATCTCCCCGAGTGGTCGGTCGGGGCGGGTCGCCGCCAACATTTCCTCCAACGTTCCTTTGACAAGACTGAGAAGTTGGGTTTGCGCCGGTTCGGGCGGCCCGACCAGAATGGTTCGCTCAATACAGGCGTTGTAGCGCCGGAAGGTGCCAGCGAGCTCGACAATCACTTGATCGCTATCCGACAATGCACGGGGACCGCCAACGCCCCGGCCATAAAGCGATCGGCGGCCGGAATTGACCAGCGGGCCCGCCGGCGGCATGTCGCCACCGCCTTCCAGGATCGCGGTCATGGCGGCTGCGGTCAGCTTGCTGTCCAGGACACCAGGTCGGGCGCCGGCTTGTACGGCTTCGACCGCGCGATCAGCCAGCCGGGCAGCTTTGCGCACAAAATCCAATTCGGCATCGGATTTGATCAGGCGCAAGCCTCGTACGACATCTGAGGCATCCTCGAGATCGCAAACTCCGGTTAGCGCCTTTTCAACGGCCGCGTGATTGGCACCGGTAAGACCGAAGTTATCGAGCTCAATGCCGACACGCTCACCGCCGAGCGCGCATTGTCGCAAGATGTCTGCGAGGGCACCGGCTGGGTCGGCATCTTCGGCATTCTCCCAGACCTGGATGTCTTTGATGCTGGATGTGTCGCGCGCTTGGGCCACGTCGGGGCGACGGCAAAGCAGTGTGGTAGGCCGGTCGTCGAGCGTCAGAACAGCGCATTGGAAGAACACATAGCCGCCGCCGTCGTAGCCAAAGAGGTAATACAGGCTCTCCTGTGCGAACAGGATCAGCGCCGACAAATCTCGGTGCCGCATGATTTCCCGAACCTGATCGATCCGATCTGCATATTCTGCATCGCTGAATGGAGTTGGCATTTGGTTTCCTCGTTTGGTCTGCCGGCAGACGCTGCCACCACCACCGATAGTTTGCTTTCAGTCAATCTGCGTCAATCACTGCATACCCAAATCTCTTAGAATCATGCTAAATTGCTATGGGATTTGGTTGGGGTAGCCGGGCGGTCTCCTGGATTTGGGACCGGGGCTAAAGAAGACAGGAGAACATTCATGGACCTAACAAGCATCGCATTCGCGACCATGCTGGCGCTCGGGCTGATCGCGTCGGATGCGTTCGTCAATGCCAACACGCTTTATATTGATGCCAGTGTCGCTGGCAAGATTGAAGAGGAAGGCTACTCCGACAAGGTCGTGGTCGGCCGCTTCATCACCGAGGTGAAACGGATCACCGACAGCAAGTCCCTGATCAGTTCGCCCAAATTCAAATCCGAGCAAAAGAAGTCTTTTGCGATGGCCCTGGCCGAGGCAGGTGGCCTGGAGAACGCGATGATCGCGATCCAGGATTTGATCGGCTTCGTGCCGCCCCGGCTGAATGCGACCTTCGTTGTTGATGGTGATACGCCAATTTTTGAGATGAGCGGTTACTCGAACGACTACGGTTGGTTCGAGCTTGAAATAGAGCAAAAGGGCCGCACGCACGAAGTCATCGAACAGGCAGCGATGCAAACTGTTCTCAAGCTCGACCCCTATATGGGCATCCTGCACCAGTTTGAGGAGCACTCTGAGGACGGTGATTTCTCGGGCGTAAAGAAGCTGATCGACGATTACATCGCGGTGCTACCGCCGACGCCGATCAACATGCAACGGGCTCATGTCGAAAACCTGCGTGGGATCATCGGCTTGCTCGAAAACAATATGGCCGATGCAGAAACCTACTTCAAACGCGCGATGGCTTCGAAGGCCAGCTTTGCGGTTGCCCACATGAACCTTTGCTTCACGCTTGTGCATGAGGGCAGATACAAAGAGGCGATTGCGATTGCGAACCTGATTGTCGAGCCCTGGCATTGGCCGATGACGTCCAACCGGGTCCTCCTTGCCTCTTCGCACGTGGTCAAGGGCGTTGCTCATTGGGGCCTTGGCCAAATTGGAGAGGCGGAGACCCACTTTAAACACGCCACCCGCATCAACCGACGGACCAGCGAGGGCCATGTCTATTGGGCGCGCTTGTGGGAGAGTGAAGGCAAGAAGGCCGAGGCGCGCGAGATGTACACGAAGGCTTTGGCCAATACGCGCTACTTCGAAAACTACCCAGAGGTAGCGTTGCTGTATTTCTGGCTGAACGAAAAGGCGGATCAGCCGCTCAAACGCCGTAAAAGCGCGTTGGATATCGGGTCATCGCACATGGACTTGAAGGACAAGGGCGAAAAGAAGAATTCCGGCTAGACGGATTAGTTCGTCTCGGCCCAGTCGATCAGTTTCAGCAGGAAGTCGTGACAGGACTCCATTTGTGAGACGTCGATGAACTCATCCGGCTGGTGCGCCTGCTGGATGCTGCCAGGGCCGAAGATAACGCCCGGGATGCCGGCCTGTTGAAACAATCCGGCTTCGGTTCCGTAAGAGACCGAGCCGGATTGGTTGAGACCGGTTAGATGACGCAGAAGCTGCTCCGCCGGTGATGTTGTATCGGGCAATAACGGCGGCAACATGTTGGTGCGTATGGTCTCAACACCGGCCGAAGACGATACTGCTTTCAGACGCGGTTCGACCTCTTCGGCGATGAAGGTTCTCACGCGCCCTTCGATGGCGTCCGCATCATCGCTGGGCAAGATTCGCATGCCCCATCGGATCGTGCAGAACTCGGGAATGATGTTGCCGGCCGTGCCGCCATCGATCAATCCAAGGTCGATCGTGGTGTAGGGTGGGTCGAAATCGCTCTTCGGGTCGGCTGCTTCCCGCAGATCCGTTTGAACATCTTCCAGGAATGCGCAGATCCGGCCACCGGCCATGATCGCGTTGGCGCCGCGATGTGGCTCGCTTGAATGGCCCGGTATCCCGGTGACGACGGTGCGATAGTTGCGGCTGCCCTTGTTGCCACCAATGATCTGCATGCTGGTTGGCTCGCCGACGATGACAGCGCGGGGCAGGGGCAGGTTCTCGACCACGTCCTTGATCAGGCCGCGCACACCAAGGCAGCCGACCTCCTCGTCGTAGCTCAGCGCAAAATGGATCGGGGTCTTGAGGTTTCGCCGCTTCATCTCAGGCGCGAGCGCCAATCCGAGAGCGATAAAGCCCTTCATATCGGCCGTGCCGCGCCCGTGTAGCCGGCCGTTAGCGCGGTGCAGTTTAAAAGGGTCGCGGGACCAGTCCTGGCCATCGACCGGAACCACATCGGTGTGTCCTGACAAAACCACACCGCCCACGCCGGATGGCCCGATCGTTGCCCAGAGATTGGCCTTTTTGCCGGTCTCGTCATGGGTCAGCCGCGACTCGATACCGAGTTCGCCTAAATACGCCTGCACGTCATCGATCAGGGCCAAGTTCGACTCACGCGACGTGGTATCGAAAGCGATCAACCGGTCTAGCATCGCGATGCTGTCATCCACGGAAATGGCGGTCTTATTGGTCATGAAATCCTCATTGTGCTGGAGAGTTAGCGGCGCCAGAAAGCAGGGGTCAGAATAACCAGAACCGTAAACAATTCCAGCCGTCCTAGCAGCATTCCGAAAGAAAGTAGCCATTTAGCGGTGTCCGGTAAGCCATCGAAGTTTCCGGTGGCCCCGATAACATTGCCCAGTCCCGGGCCAACGTTGCTGATCGCGGTTACAGCCCCTGATAGTGCGGTTATGAAATCCAATCCAAGTGCGCCAAGTGCCGTCGCCAATAGGCCGCAGGAGGCTATGTAGAAAAAGAAAAACCCCATGACGGCGCCGGTGACAGTCTCGGGGATCGGTTTGCGGTTGTAGTAGGGAATGAAGACGCCGTGCGGGTGCAGCAATCTCGCCAGTTGGACCTTGGAAGTGGCGAACAGCACTTGGACGCGGAACACCTTGATGCCGCAGGTCGTGGACCCGGCGCACCCGCCGATGAACATCAGGACCAGCAAGAGAACCAGCGGAAATCCGCCCCAGGCTCCGAAGTCGGCGTTGGTGTATCCTGTCCCTGTCATGATCGAGACCACACTGAAGGCCGCCTGTCGGAGTGCGGGCTCCAGCTCAAACGAATGCGTGCCGTAGATCCAGACGAACATTGCCGCCGTCGCTGCGGCGGCGATCGCGAGAAACCAATGGACCTGGCTGTCATGGATCAATGACGTTATGTCGCCACGCACCGTTTGCAGATAGTAGACAAACGGCAGGCTGCCGACGATCATGCCGGCAATGATGATCCATTCGACCAGTTGACTGTTGAAATGCCCGACCGACGCGTCATGGGTTGAATAGCCACCGGTTGCAATCGTCGTCATGGCGTGCGCGACCGCATCGAACCCGGACATCCCGGCAAGCCAAAGCGCCATCGCACAGAGGAATGTGACACCCAGATAGATCGCGCCGATCCCGCCGGCCAGCGTTGCCGCACGCGGCAGTACTTTGTCGGGTGTGTCGAACGCTTCGGTGCGGAACAGCTGCATGCCGCCGACCGAGAGCATCGGCAAGACCGCCAGAGCCATCACGATGATGCCGATACCACCAAGCCACTGTAGGATCGCCCGCCAAATCAAGATGCCGGGCGGTGCATAATCGAGCCCGCCGATCACGGTCGAACCGGTCGTTGTGATGCCGGACATTGACTCGAAGAAAGCGTCGGCGACGCTCATGTCGAGCTTCGAGAATATGAACGGGAAAGACCCTGCCGCTGCGATCGAGAACCAACTTAAGAGTGTCAGTAGGAAGGCTTGGCGCAGATTGACGGTCGTGGTGTCCCGGCCACGCGTCGTCAACATCAGCAGAACGCCGACGAACAGCGTCAGTGCTGCAGCGCCAATGAAGACCTGCCAGTCTGGATTGCCGGCTTGCAGATCGACGGCCGCAGGAATGCACATCGTCACGGCCAGGATCGAAAGCAGCATTCCAACGATATAGAGCACCGGTCCGACGGCGACCAAGGGTCATTCTCCCGAGATGTCAGTGCGAATGCAGATGATCATCAGAGCGTATTCTATCGATAGGTTACGCTCAGGTCTTGGCAATATGCGATAGGAACTCGTGGCGCAAACCTGTGTCGCTCTCGAAGCAACCAATCAACTGTTTGGTGAGCATTGAGACACCGGGCTTGCGAACGCCCCGGGTGGTCATGCAGTGGTGTACCGCGTCGATTGCGACCGCGACCCCCTTGGGGCGAAGCACCTCGTTGATGGTATTGGCAATTTGCGCCGTCAGCTTTTCCTGTATTTGCAGGCGTTTGGCAAAGGACTCGACTACTCGGGCCAATTTACTGATGCCAACCACCCTGCCATTGGGCACATAGGCGACATGGGCGACCCCTATGATCGGCAGCATGTGGTGTTCGCAGAACGAGCTAAACTCGATATTGCGCAGCAGGACCATCTCCTGGTAACCCTCGACCTCCTCAAAGGTACGCTGGAGGTGGGCAACCGGATCTTCATCGTAGCCTTCGAACCGCTCCTCATAGGCGCGAACCACACGGGCTGGCGTGTCCAACAGGCCCTCGCGGTCTGGATTGTCGCCAAGCCATGCGATCAGCGTGCGCACTGCTTCTTCGGCGGCTTCGCGGGTCGGGGCGTCATGTTGATTGGCGCCGTCACTATTGCCGATCTCGGCGATCCGAAGCTGCTCATAGGGGGTCATGTCGTTGCGTCCCTTTCGTCGTCCCCGCCATTCGTTGAGTTGCCGTCCCAGGGTGGCGTGGGCATGTTTCCGGGTGTTCCAATTTCATACGATTGATCGTTGACCGTCAATGCAAGTTGGCGGGGCGTCTGGGGCCGTCCAGCGAAAATGCCGGCACCGCAATCTCAAAACGTTCGCCCTCGACGGTTCGCATGCCGTAGCTTCCGACCATAAATCCCGACGCCGTCGAGAGAGGTGTCCCGCTGGTGTACTCGAACCGCTCGCCTGGGCCCAACACGGGTTGCTCACCAACCACGCCGGGCCCGCGCACTTCTTCCACTCGGCCGTCTCCGTCCGTAATTTTCCAAACACGGTGCACGAGCTGAACCGTCTCGGCTCCTTGGTTCTCGATCGTTACCTGATAAGCCCACAGATACCGCCCACTGTCGGGCGCCGATTGCTCTTCCAGATAGGTCGGCACCACTGTGACAGTGATGGATCGTGTGGTTTCGGAGTACTCAAACACTTGTGCCGAACCTGTAAGGCTGCCTCTACGTCAGCCATTTATGTAGCGCACAGGTGGCGGAAGTCTACAGTAAACCCCTGAAAACGCACAGTCGATCCGGTCAATCGCGGGATTGAGCTAGCCAGTGGCCACCGTCAACTCAGATTGACGGGTGGCAAATGCCTTGGCCTCCAGCGCCTCAAGTCTCGCGATCACGTCGTGCTCGGTGCTCGGAAACGACTTGAGAAATGACTGCAGCCCGAACTGCTCCATTCTCCATTGCCAGTACTCGGATGCTTTGGTGCTCTCGCGCGCAAGCTCTAAACGCTCGTCAATTGCGGGCTGGTCGCCCAACAAGCGACAGGCAAGGGCTGAGAATAGTGGCATATATGGATTGCCCGGATAGGTGATGAGGAGGGCGTCGAGCCACCTGCGCAATTTGTCCGGGTTACCGCCCGGGCGCAAATTCTTGTTGGCGATATAGTTGAGGGTGACGTTGAAGCCGAGCCAGATCTCCTTGATCTGCTCAGAGTTCGGAATAACGTCATCGGGCAAGCCAAAGACGTCGAAACCACTGACCGGATTTTCAGCTGAGTCGATCCGACGCATGGTGTTGTCTCGCGCGGGAACGAAATCATTGCGCTGTGTTCCCGCGTCCTTAGCACTGGCTTGCCCCTCTTTGTTGATCGGCTGAAATGCCGAAAACCCAGCCCAGTCGAGATTCAACTCCCGTGCAAATTCATAGGTGTCCAATATCTCGCGGAAGGACTCTTTGCCGAACAGGCCGATGATGTAATTGCCGCTCACGAAAAGGCTGGGTCGTTTGTTGATCCCCGCCGAGGCCCGTCGCACCATTTTCTTGTTCGAGGGGCGGCGAAGATACTGGATCATCTCCTCGTTCCCGGACTCGATGCCCATGCGGAAGCCTATACAGCCTGATTTTGTAAACAGATCGAGCAGTTCGTCGTCCAACGAGGCTGCCACCAATCCGTTTCCAGCAGCCCAGGTTGTCCCGTACTTCTCATGCAATTCGACCATGAACGTTAGAAGTTTTAGCAATCCGGGTCTGAGTTTTGAGGTGCCGAGAAAGTCGTCGTCCAAAATGTCGATGTGGCGGGCGCCGCGGTCTTCGACCAAATAGCGCAATTCCTTGATGACCTGGTTCGGGTCGCGTTGACGAACGCCTTTGCCCATATGGTCGAACACGCCACAAAAACGACAGTTCCCCCGGCATCCGCGATTGAGTTGGATCGTGCAGAATTTCGCCGGTTGACCGGCCATCTTCGAGAACGAGTTCAAACATCCAAGAGGCCAGTAGTCCTCAAGTGACATCTTTGGGTAGACGTCCAATAGATTAACGCTGAGATGGCCACCGTTACCGCGACCGAGGGTGTGGGAAATAGCACCCTCGAACCGGTAGGCTAGACCGTATTGCGGTTCGATTGTCTCTGCCGTCTCCGTCAATTTCTCGTAGATCCAGCCGACCTTGAGTTCGCCTTCGCCACTGGCGGCGAAATCGCAAAGATCGTTCTCCAAGAAAAACGCATTCTCTTGACCGACAATTGCGCCTCCGGCCATCAATACCGCACGCGACCTATCGCGAACCAGGCGCAGAATGTCCGTTAGGAAATAGTTAGGATCGGCCGGATTGCCTGGCACGCAGGTCACCGAGGCGGCGACGAAACCGGGTTGCATGTCTTCCAGCGTATTGACCAGGAATTCCCGCCAGGACTCGAGCTGAAAGCCTGGGTCTTTGACGGTCGCGCGCAGAATCTCGAAATTGAGATCAAGGATCCGAACCTCCGCACCGAGGCCCTCCAACGTGTTCCGGATGAACATCAGGCCGGTCGGGGGGTAAGAATAGGCCCCTCCGCGCTTGATAACCTCGGCGTCGTAGGTTCCATATAAGAAATCCGGTGCATGCACCAAGAGAACACGAGGATTGATCTCGCGTTGCTCGCGCAGCTGGCGGATGAACGCGTCAGGGATAGGCTCTTGCGGTCGCGTACCTGCTATGTCCCCGACCTCAATCGCGGTCGTCTCCGGTTCGATCTCCGGACAATCGAGAGTTTGCATCGTGGGTTGCCCCAAAAATTGCAATAAATCAAAACACGGTCATTGTCGGGTGTTTGGCGCCATATCCAAGAGGACAATTTGGCGCATTCACTGGAAGGTGGTTGCTGGTCGAGTTTTCGTCATTGCTCAAAGATCACCACGCGCCGATTGAGTGCCATTGGAGCCCCATCTCGTGTTCGTACCAAAGGCGACATTTCTCCGGCGCCGGTTGCGGCAATAGAAGTTGGCGCAAAGCCGAGACTGGCCAGGGCTTGGCCGACACCGAGTGCCCGGCGCTCGGAAAGGCCTTGGTTGTACCGTTCACCACCGGCTCGATCAGCATGACCGACGATCTTCACAGGCCCGCCGGTCCGGGATTTCTTGAGCTTTTCGGCCAGGCGAGCCAATGCCGCCTTGCCTTGATGGTCCAGTCGATCGGAATCGAAATCAAAGAAAAGCGAGGTGCCACGCTCTCCGAGTTGCAGGATCAAGGTCGCCATCGCCAACTCGAAGTCGTGACGGCAGGTTTCGATGTGTGAGGTTTGGTGGTTTTCTTCTGCTTGTTCCACCCAGCACTCGAAACTCGTTTGCGCCCGCGCCGCCGTTTCCGGCAAACCGTCACGAGCGCCGCGATCTAGCACGTCGATGAGCCGGGTTCTGGCCCGTTTCAACGCTGGCTGGTCCACTTTTCGGATATACCACGGCGCCAACTCTGTTGGGGCTAATGGCGCACCACGACCGGCGGCTAAGCCCCGTTCGGCATAGAACGCAGCGTCGACCCAATCATACATCTCATCGGCTTCGTAAAGCGCCAATGCGCGGTATTGTTCTGACAATGCCCCGGAAAACTGAGATCCAGGTTTGTCGGTGAGGCCTCGAATTTCCGCGACCTCAGCAGTGCCGCAGCCGGCAAGCGTTAAACTCAAGCCGACCAACACGGCGGCGGGTCTCAAGGCAAAGTGTTTCATCGTCGTCTCCCGCGAGGATCATGTCAGATCGCAGGAAAGCGCTAAAAAGTGTCCAAAGCCTGAAGTGTTCGTGGCGACCCTAGGGCTATTTCGAGGTAATTGTGGCCGAGCCTAAGGGGCGAATTTGGGATCGATGAAGCGACCGCGGCCCTGGAACCGCCACGTCAGTGCGACGGCGACCACGAGCAGGCCGGCCACAAGGCCAAGCCACACACCGACACCTTGGAGGTCGGTATAGAACCCGAGCCAGACGGCAGCACCCATGCCGAAAACCCAATAGCCGATGACCGCGATGACCAATGGCATGCGAGTGTCCTTCATGCCCCTGAGGCAACCGAGCGCGATGGCTTGGCCGCCGTCGGCGTATTGGAAAAGTGCTGCGACACCGAGAAAGCTGACCGCATATCCGAGCGCTTCCGTGTTGGCCGGATTTCCCCGGTCAAGGATCAGGCCGGAAAGCGTTTCCGGGATCAGCCAAAACAAAAGGGCCGCGGTTGTCATTACGACAGCGCCGATCCCTATGGCTGACCAACCGGCTGGTCCAATATTTTGATAACGTTGCGCACCGACGGCAAGCCCGATGCGGACCGTCGCGGCTTGGCTGATACCGAGAGGGATCATGAAACTGATGGCGCCAAATTGTAGGGCTACGGCGTGACCGGCCAACGCCTGAACACCGAATAGACCGACCATTAGGCCGGTCGCTGAAAACAGACCGGTTTCAGCCAAAGTCGTGAGCCCAATCGGTATTCCAACCGTGAAGATCTCGCGATAGCGCGGCCAGTCCGGACGCCAAAATCGCGCCAAAATGTAATACCGCCGGAACCGTCTGTCGCGCAGGACGTAGGCGAGCAGCATCAGAAACATAAGACTCTGAACCAATGTCGTCGCTAATGCGGCGCCGAACAATCCAAGTTCAGGAAAGCCGAACTTGCCGAAAATCAACACGTAATCGATGAGCGCGTTCAACACGATGCCGATCAGCACCACGACCAAGGCTGAACGCGGTCTGGAATGGGCCGAGATGAAATTTCGCAGCACGATGAAGGCAAAGTTGGGGAGGAGGGCCCAGAGCGCGATGGAGATATAGATCTCGGCGTCGCCTGAAATGCTCTCGTGTTGCCCCAACAGCAACAGGATCTCGTGGCTGAATGCGAGGTAGATCGCGAACGGAATAAACAGCGTAATCGCCGCCCAAAAGCCTTGGCGGGCGGTTCGGCGCACGCCGCGAAATTGCCGGGCGCCGAGCGCCTGGGCGAAAAGCGGCGACAGGGCGGCCAACACACTCACGCCGACGAACTGGGCTGGAAACAACAGATTGCTGGCAAGCGAGGCGGCTGCCAGAGGCTCGGGTCCAAGCCAACCCAGCATGATAACGTCCGTGGTGTTCAGCGCGATGGTCGAGAGCTGGGTCAGCGCGATCGGTAAGGCGAGCTTGAAGGTTGCTGCCAACTCCTCGCGCCAAGGTGATTTATCCGGGGAGAGACCGGGAGGTGTTGTGGTCACCGGGAGTGAATTGGTCGAGGCTTGGTCGGTCGATTTATCGGTCATTTCGCCGGCGCCTCTCAAAAGCAGGAAGTCGCTATACGCGGGGGCGTTACACCGGTCAAGGAAACGCGCCCGTACCGCACCCTTCTCACTTGCGATTCGCACCCCAATCGCCGATATAGGCCTCGGAAGGTTGGGGCGGACGGGCTTCTCGCCAACCCGGTCAGGTCCGGAAGGAAGCAGCCGTAACGAGTTTTGGTCCGGGTCGCTTCCCAACCTTCCACCTGCCAACTATGATCTCTCCCATGAGTGAGCCAGACGCCGCA
>JABIRP010000031.1 GCA_018699735.1 Rhodospirillaceae bacterium
CGGTTTGTGCATGGCGATTTCTTCAAACTCGCCACCTCAGAAGACGGGCTCGATCCGGAAGCTCCGAAGCGGAAATTCGATGCCATCTTGGTCGATATCGACCACTCACCCGACTTCCTGCTCGATGCGGAGAACGCCGCGTTCTATCAGCCCGACGGTTTGCGGCGCTTTGTAGCCCATCTGAAGCCGGGAGGTATCTTTGGCCTTTGGTCCAATGAACACGCCGACGACACTTTCACCGACCGACTTGCCGAGGTGTTCGCAGATGCGCGCGCCGAACCTGTGACGTTTCATAATCCGTTGCAAGACAATGAGGTCACCCAGACCGTCTATCTAGCGCGAACCTAATCCGAAATTCGGATCTGGCGCGGTGCCAGTTCCTCCAACTGACCGGCAAACTCGGCCAAACTCGTCGTTGGTAGAAGACAAAGTTGGCGGCGACAAAGGTAGGCCGTCGCCTTGCCATCCAATTGCGGGCGCGCGGCCAATAGATGCCAGCCGTTGCTGCCAGCCCCATCTGGCGACAGCACCGCTACCACCACACCATTCAACGGACGCCGGCGCACTTCCGCCAACAGTCGTTTGGTATCCGCGCCTGCCGGATCACCGATAATCACGATTTCCCGGGCCGCGTCTTCCGCAAAATACCCGGCGGCGAGCAGCATCGGTGCAGCACCTAGATGGTGGGCGGCGGCGCGGTTAGCAGCCTGGCGTATGCGCGCTATACCCGGCGACCATTCAGCGACCGGCGCGAACAGGCTCAATCGGTTGATAGCCATCACCAGGGCGGCGGTTCCACTCGCCAACCCGTCCTCGCGGAACACCACCCGGTCCGGAATATCGCCGGCGCCTGCATCACTGCCTGCGATCCGAAGCAACCCGGTTTCTTCAACCTCATAGATCCGCGCCGCATCCTCGACGAGGGCTCGGGCGGCATCCAGATATTTCGAATTGAAGGTGGCCTCGAACAGATCGACCAGACCGTCAGCGAGATAGGCATAGTCAGTAAGAAACACCGGCCCCCCATCGGCGCTCACGTCATGCGACAGCCTGCCGGATCGGCGATAGTTCGCGATCAGCATGTCCGCGACCTCGACGGCGGCACGTTCGTACCGCGCATCCTCCAAAACCTGCGCGGCCAGCGCCAAAGCTCCGATGGTTAATCCGTTCCAATCGACTAGCATTTTGTCGTCGCGGGCCGGTGCCGGGCGGGACCGACGAGCCTTGGCGAGACGCTGCCGTTCATCGGCATATTGGTCAAGCGCCTCGTCGAGCCCTGATTTGCCCTTCTGGACCCGGAGGATGGCGCGCGCCTTGAGGCGGCCAATGTGCGGGTGGAGATAGCTTTGTATGAACGGCTCTGCCGCCGCTCCACCTAACGACACCCGGATCTCATCCTCGGTCCAAGTGTAGTAGAACCCTTCGCCGCCGCCGCTGTCCCCGTCCAGAGCCGATGCGAACCCACCACCTGCCAGGCGAAACCGGGTCAGCAGCGTATCCAGGATGCCGCGCGCAATTTGGGCATATCGATCACGCCCCGAGACCCGATAGGCGCGCAGATACACCCGGGCCAACATGGCATTGTCTGCAAGTGGCATCTCGAAATGCGGAACCTGCCAAAATCGGCCAACGGCGTAACGATGAAACCCGCCGCCCAGTTGGTCGCGGATCCCGCCAGCCGCCATATGATCAAGGCTTGAGAGCAGGCGCGCGCGCATTTGGTCATCGCCGGTGGATACAGCCTCGCCCAAGAGAAACCAGAGTGCGTTGGCATTCAGAAACTTGGCGTCGCGCCCGAAACCGCCAAACGCGTCGTCGTGACTGGCCATCCATTGGGTCACCGCCTGCTGGCGCAATTGGGTTCTGTTGACGGACGCATCACCGGACAGATCGCGTTGTTCCATCTCAATGGCGCGCCGCATGGCGAGCCCGTCACGACGCAGAGCTGGCGCCTTACGCGCCCAAACCCGCAGGACATTTTGGAAAGTCGCAAGGAACCCCCAAGCGGAACCGGCGCGCTCCGCCGGCGCATACCCGGTCGCGAATATCGGGATTCCCTCTGGCGTTAGAACCAGATTTGCCGGCCACCCGCCCTGACCATGGACCGAGAGCATTACATCCTGAAAGTAAGCGTCGAGATCCGGTCTGGCTTCGCGGTCAACAAGTATGGAGACGAAATTCCGGTTCAAGAGTTCTACGACGCGATCGTCGGCGAAGGTCGTGCGAGACTGCACATGACACCAATGACAAGTCGAATAGCCGACGGAAACGAATATCAGTCGGTTCTGCGCCCGCGCGATTTCAAGCGCTTCAGCCCCCCAGGCAAACCACTCAATACGATCTTCAGCGTGTTGGCGAAGATAGGGGCTGGACGCATTTGATAGCCGGCGGCCAGTGGCCTCCGCGTCATGGCTCCACCCCAATAGTACGAAAACCAGAACGACGAACCCGCGCGCCCATTGCCCAAACTTGATATTGCCGGGCACAACACGTGCTCCCTCTACCCGGCGGGCGGAGAAATTGAGACGGCCTTCGGCTCGACCACGCAGACCTCTCGGCACATCCCGCAACCGGTGCAATCCCCTGTGATGACGGGTTTGATGCGGTCTTTCCAGATCAAGGCATCTGGGATCGGACAAGCGCTGGCACAAGCGCCGCATTCCGGCCCGAGGTAAGGCAGGCAGAGCGCCGTATCGATGCTTGCGCGCGCGAGTACCGGTAACTCGGATGGCGCCGGCTCAGCCTCACCTTCATCATCCGTGATCGAAATGGACAACGCGCCAGGTTCGCACGCCGCCACACAAGGCCAATCCTGGCACATATGGCAGCCGCGATTGACCAGATCCAGAGCCGGTGTCCCGGCGACTCTGTCACCCAGCCTGTCGGGTAATTTGAAGATGACATTGAACTGGCAGGCCTCGGCGCATTTCCCACAGCGATCACACTTCGACAGGAAATCGTCCTCAGCAAGCGCGTAGGGCGGGCGGATCCAGGATGCGGGCTTGGAGCTCAGTCGGGCGCCTGCCACCTGACCGGCAGCCTCGGCGGTTTTTCGCAAGCCTCGCCGCAGAAAATCGCGGCGATCAAAACCTGGCTGATCAACGGGTCCTTCGTCAGGCATCCTGCTCTTTGTCCAAATCGGGGGCATGACCAGGGGCATGACCAGGTGCCTGACCGGAGGCATGATCATGGGCACGGCGCATATGTCCGGTCATAGCCCGGCGGCGGTAGATCAATACGACGGCTCCAACCGCAAGCAATCCCAACCCGCCCAACATCATCAAAGTGAAATCCAACCCCGGCGGATGTCCAACGGTCAAAGGGAAATCAACGACATGCTCTTCACCGCCCGCCATGAAGCGGGCCGAGATAATGTAGTCGCCGGGTTGATGAAACTGGAAGGCTTGGCGAAAGACCCGGTCATCCAGCTTTTGGACGCCGATTTTTCTGGTCTCGCCGGTAACGCCCATGGTCTCAAGCCAACCGTTCGGGCGGATGAGGAATTCGACCTTGCCGTCATACGGCGTTCCAGTTTCCGCGTCGGTGACGTAGAAACTGATCCGGCCCGGTTCCTGTGCTCGGGGGAAAGCGGGGAACACCATATAATTGGCCGAAAAGTCACCAATTCGGACCTCACCCTCGATACTCGACGGGGTGTTGGAATCCTCGTTCAGCTGGTAGGACGGCCTGCCCAGCACATGATGCGCCGTGGCAGGAGCGCCAGAGAGCATGATCACCGCCAACACCGGCAGCCCTAAGATCCATGACAATCCGTATAGTTTCGACATCCGACTAGCCCTTTCGGCGGGCGGCGACCGCCTCACTTCGATCTACAATCCAGATCGGTTTGCTTGGATGCGGGCAAACCTCGACACAGATCCCGCAACCGACACACCCCGGCTGTACCGCCGGCCGGTAGAGATTGGCAAACTCAAAACTGATCGCCTTGGGCCCAAGCGGACAGATGGTCGCGCAGGCGCCGCAGACACCGTGATCGATCCAAGGATAGCACGCCGTCCTATCTATTTGGGCGATGCCCATATCGATATCGGCCGTGGCAACCGGGTTGAGCGCTTCAGTCGGGCAGACGTCCATGCATTTGCCACAAAGCGTGCAGGCCCGCGCCACCGGATCGATGTAGGGCGTGTTCGAAGCACCGTTGTCGCTTTGATGAAACAACACGCATTTCGGCGGGCAGACTTCGCCGCATAGGCCGCAACCGATGCAGGCCGCTTCGAAGGCTGCGACGTCTGTCAAGGCACCGGGCAGTGGGCGGTGATTGCGCCCGAAAGCCGACCGTATCGGCGCCATCCATTGAATAAGCGCGTAGGGAAGTGCCGCAGCCCCGACCGCCGCCACGCCAACGATCACGCGCTGTATGAAGTTTCGCCGTTTCATTCGGCTGCTTCCCGGTTCTCAGGATTGGGCCCCTCAGGGTCAGGTCCCTCAGAGGTGTGCGCCTTCCGATAGACGCGGCCGAGATGACCCGGTCCCTGTTCCGCCAGATCGATCAGACGAATGTTGAAGTCGAGTGCGTCTGTTGGGCATACCGCGATACAAGCCGTACAATTGTTGCATTCCTGACCGAAGCCATCGCGGGCCGGGTCCAATCCGAACTCACAGACCGCATTGCACTTCATGCAGTCGTTACAGGTTTCGACAATCCGCTGGATACGCACGGCACGCCAGCGACCGAGCAGAGCGTAGAGTGCACCACCGGGACAGAGAAAACGGCAGAAACCTCGCCTCGAAACCAACAGATCGAAGAGCAACGTTACAACGAAGAACACCGCCCCGGCGCCAATTCCGCCCTGAGCAATGACATAGTAGATCTCTCGCCCAACGATCGCCGGCGGATAGATCGCCGCCACCAGGATCGAACCCGTGGCAGCCGACGCCAGCAAGCCAATCGCCAGAACCAGATACTTGATCCGCCGGTCGAGAGGCCGGGCGCCAATTCGCACCCCGGCCCACCGCAGCAAGGCGCCCAGGTTGGAGTTCAACTCATAAAGAAATGTCGCGGGGCAGATCCAGCCGCAGAAAAATCGACCGAAAATCACCGTGAGCACGACCGGGATCGCCGCGGTCATCACGAAGGGCCAGAATATCGTCAAACCGGCGGCGGATTGGCCGATTACAGCCAGCGGATCGGTCAGCTTCAGCCCCCAGAACTGACCCGACCAGGTCGTGCCTTTGACCATGTCCAGATCGTGCTCTGGATCAGAGACGAAAGGCTCGGTAATCGCTTCCATGACATCGTAGAATCGTTGTTCGGATGGAGCCAAGAGATCATAGGCATGCGCGGCCACGAAGGTTTGGTAGAGGTGCAGGCAGGGCAACAGGACCAGGAGTGCGAACACGAATGAAAGTACGAACCAGCGCAGTTTGTTGAGATGGCGAAGGATCGGGCTTGGACTGCCTGGCGCCTTACGGATTGGTGAGACCGCAGTCATAGCACTGGCCTATCTTCGATCGGCAGGATCCGGATCGCCTGTGGCATTTGAATGCAGGACCGCTCACAGAGACCGCAACCGACGCAGTTTTCCAGCACCACCGGCTGCTCCAGGTGTTGGACCTTGATTGCGACATCCGGCAACGGACAAGCGCGATAACACACGCCGCAGGTCTTGCCTTGGTAGGACAGGCACAGATGCTCGTCGACCACGGCACGGCCCATCTTCACGCCCTTGATGACAGGTTCCATCTCGCGCTTGATTGGCTGAATGGCGCCGGTTGGGCAGGCATCACCGCATTTCATGCAAAGTATGCAGGCCTTCTGACGCGGAATGATGAACGGCGTATCGATCGATGACACCCCATTCTCTAGCCCGAAATAATTGATGCAGCGGTTGGGGCAGGCCTCACCACATTGCCCGCAATGAATGCAGCGCGTAGTGAATTCATCTTCGGGCAAGGCTCCTGGTGGCCGCAGGAACCGCATGGACGGATTATTGCTGGCCGCACGCGCCTCGGACGGCATTGCCGCCATCACCGCACTCGCCACCAAAGCTTCCAATACCGTTCTGCGTTCCATTGGTTTCAATCACCATATGAGCCGGGCGAACCATCTGGTCCGCCCGGGTTTTCAGTTACCGTCAGATCTTTTCGATCCGACAGGCGCTCTTCTTGAAGTCAACCTGACCGGACACAGGATCCCAGATCCGGCTGGTGACGCCATTGGCGAGCCATTTGTTCTTCTTCGGGTCGGCACTGTCCGCGACCGAAAGGTTCCAGGGCCCGAACATATAGCCGCGCGGGACGTTGTTGCGGGCCGGTTTGACCATCGAGTTGGTACCAACCTGCGCCCGGGCCTCAAGCGAGCCTCGACGCGTGATCACCCGCACCTTATCGCCGTCCTTAATGCCAAGGTCCTTGGCATCCTCCTCGTGCATCTCGACGTACATCTCCGGCACCAGCCGCCGCGTCGTCGGACTGCGATTGGACTTGGCGGTGTGGAAATGCTCGTAGACCACGCCCAGGCCGAACCAGTAGGGGTACTTATCCTCCGGCACATCCTTCCAAGCCTTACCGCGATGCTCTTCGTCCGGCATATCGGGGGTCAGACCCTTGTCACGAACCTCTTTGATGAGGTCCATGTGGTCGATCGTATAGAGGCCTTCCTCGACACCGAACTGCATCATTCTCTCGGTCAGTTCCTTGCGATTGGAATAGTCCTGATGCACCAGCTTCATATGCACCTTGCCGTCCTTGGTGCGGAAGTAGCCGTAGGGTTTGTCGGCCCAATCACCCTCCTGCAACATGTAGCGTCGTTTGGTGCCGCCGTTCTGGGCGATTTCGTAGCTCGGTGCCGGCCACTGGATGCCGCGCAGTTCGATCAACTGCTCGTAGGGAGAAAGTTTATCGAGCTTCTCGACTTCTAGGATGCCGGTGAGGTCGGTATCTGTGCCCACAGAGGCCGCGACGACGTCCCGGAAAACTTCCTGAGCGTCATAGAAGCCATCCTCCTTGCGTTGGTACGGCAAGGCTTTGTCCATGTCGAGGCCAAGCAGTTTGCCAATGCCCTTGGCCTTGTCGATAACCATATCCATGTCGGGTCGGCAACCTGGCGGCGGTTCAGCCGCTTTCTGGCAGATGTTGATACGACGCTCGGAGCTGATGTAGACGCCCTCGACCTCGCCCCAAGTCGCCGCCGGGAAGATCACGTCGGCATAGAGATTATTTGGCGCGTGCCGATAAATCTCCTGGACCACATTGAAGGTCTTAGTGATTGCCGGCCGCACCAGGTTGTACAGGTCCGGCAAATCGATGTGCGTAGCGTAAACGAAGAAGAATGCCTTAACTTCGTCCTTCAACGCTCGTTCCATCATGCCGACTGCGTAACCGGGATTCTTGGAATTCATGGCGTTGATCAAGTTCTGTTCCGGCACGCCCCAAGCCGCCGCCATCTTCTTGCGATGCTTGGCGTTCTTGAGCGGCTGATTGAACGGAAGACGTCCCGTCAGACCACCGGTAAACCGCTCACCCATCGCGTTCGGCTGACCGGTCATCGAGAAAGGCCCGCAGCCTGGTTTGGCCAGATTGCCGGTCAGGGTCAGCAGATTGACGATCGAGATGACATTGTGCTGGCCGTGGATGTGCTGGTTGTAGCCGATGCCCCACATGATGATGACACCGCCATAACCACCCTTCTGCTTGCCCTTGGCGCGCGCAAGGCGCTTGCGGGTTGCGGCCGCGAACATGCCCGCAACCTTGCGGATCAGCGCCGGCGAGACATCGTGATTGGGGCCACCCATACGATCCTGCACCTGCTCGGGACTATAGTCGTTAAGGACGCCGTCGACGTATTCCTTCCAGCCGTTCGCGTGCTCCTTGATGAACTCCCAATCAATCACGTCTTCATGATCCTTCAGGAGCACATGAGCGATTGCGTTCAGGAAACTGATATCGCCGTTCAGGATCGGCACATGGACCGTATTCTTCGGGTTGATATCCTCGTAGCCCATGACTGTGCCGGTTCGTCTCGGATCGACGATGACCGTTGGAATATCTTTCTTCCGCTTGTGATCGGCCGCCCGCCAGAAAATGATCGGATGCGATTCGCGCGCGTTGTGCCCGAAATGCATGATCATGTCCGAGAGCTCGATATCCTCGTACGCCAGAGGCGGTGTATCCGAGCCCAGTGTCGCGAAATAGCCTGTCACAGCAGAGGTCATGCACATGCGTGCGTTGGCCTCAATCGTATTGGAGCCGAGCACGCCTTTCATGAACAGGTTTTCGAGGTACTGACCTTCCATGGTCAGCTGGCCCGACCCATAAAGGCCAACTGAGTTGCCGCCGTACGTCTTGGCGAAATGCGCGATCTTGTGATCGACCATTTCCGACGCTTCCTCATAGGGCACGCGCACGAAATGCTCTTCGTCGAAAGACCCCTTGGTCTGGCTGACGAAATCCATGTCGCCATGACCCGGCTTGTTCCATTCGGCCCAGACGTCCTTGCGTACGTAGCTGTCACCTTCCATGCGGTCGACATACATCGGCTCGGCCGCCGTCAGGCCCTTGATGCATTGCAGGCCGTAGTTGGTCGGGTGGTCTTTGTCAGGCCGCATCGAGACGATCTTGCCGTTCTCGGCCTGAATGATAGTGCCGCAACCGACGCCACAATAGGGACATTGGGCAAGCGCCGTGGTGCGGTTGTCCTCGGTGCCCTGGGCTTCGGCCGAGGAGACCAGTTCCGGGTTTTCGCCGACCATCAGGCTGGCGCCGGCACCGGCGGCGGCTACGAACGCACCGGTTTTCATGAAGCCGCGGCGCGAGAACTTATTCTTGATCCGTTTCATGTGTTTTACTCCTCACACCTACTTCTTGGCCTGCTGGCGCAGGTATACGATGATGTCTTCGACTTCCTGGTCGGTAAGATTGGCCAAGCCCGCCGGCCCCTGGAAGGACAGCATACGGGTGTTCGACCGGCCGATCTTGATGGTCTCGCGAATGAAGCCGTCGGAAACCTTGTCGAGGAACCCGGGCAGGCCGATCGCAGTGCCGGCACCTTCGGACTCGTAGCCATTGCCGTCAGAGCCATGACAGGTCGAGCAAATGTACGTGTACCACTGCTGGCCCAACCTCGGATCGCCATGGGCATCCGGTTGTGCGTCGATCTCGGCTGACCGGTTTGGCAACGTCGCCTTGGACCGCAGGAAACTGACGATATCGCGCACGCCCTTGCGCCCCAGATGCGCGAAAGGCGGCATGCCGGTATCCTCCCGCCCATCACGGATCGTGCTCATGAAGAACTTGTCCGACGCAATACTGAGCAACTCCGGGTTGGTCAGCGATGGTGCCACACCGGCCTTTCCGATGGCGTCTTCCTGATGACAAACCGCGCAGTTCTCTACGAACTGGGCTTTACCGTTCTTGAGCTCGGCCTTGGTCGGTGAAGCGGCGTGAGCGCTGAAGCTCAGCCCAATCACCGATAAAACAGCCAACCCAAATGAAATCCGTGTCTTCGTTTTCATAAGCGGATCCTCGTCTTATCCATTTCGTTCTCTCAAATCTCGCAGTCGATCACTCGACCTCACCAGTCGTCTTTCTTCGCTCCCGCCATGCCTTCGTGACAGAGCTTGCATTCGACGCCTTGCTTCTCCATCCGGTCGTGCAATTCGTCCATCAACAAGTTCGCGTCGAACCCCTTGGGCAGCGTGTGGGAAATTCCTTTGTGGCAATCGATGCAGGTATTGCCCCAACCGCGCGCCAACGAATGCATCAGGTTGGCTTTGGTGGATTGAGTTTCTTCCGTCATGAAGTCGATGCCATGACAGTTGCGGCACTCTCGGGAGTCGGTTTTCTTCATGCTTGCCCATACATGCGACGCCAGCTCCGCTCTCTTGGCCTCGAAGAGCTCCGGAGTCCTGATCGACCCCAGCATCCAGTGGAACAGCTCGTTGGTGGCCTGCACCTTGCGCACCACCTTGTGAACCCATTCTTTCGGTACATGGCAATCCGGGCAGGATGCGCGTACACCGGTGCGGTTCGAGTAGTGCACCGACTCTTTGTATTCCTCGAACAGATAAGCGCGCATGGCATGGCATGAAGTGCAAAAACTCTCCGTGTTGGTCAACTCCAGGCTCCAGTTGAAGCCACCCCAGAAAACCATCCCTGCGAGAAAGACAACTGGCAGACCGATGATTGGAACCCGTGAGGTCACATTGGTGATGTATCGCCACAACAGTGTCGAAATTCTCATCAGTCCCGCTGATCGCAAGGCCATACCATCAAGAAGATCCTTCCTCGCTCGCCATAGGGCTAAAGCGACTCCAAATACACTGACGAAGGCGAAAGCGGTTGTAATTGATCTAGCTCAAACAAGAGGCCCCAAGCTGGCACTGGCACGGCAGTGTGAAACGGGTCGAGATTGCTGCCTCGGTCGTATTTCCTCTCGACTCACGCGATGCTAGGCTTTCAGATATCTGTGATTATTTTAGGGAGTGCGCGCCATGTCGTTCGATCTGAAGTTTGGCCACGTCGGCATCTTCGTGACGGACATTGCGCGTATGGAGGATTTCTATACCCGCTTTATGGGTCTCACGGTGACCGACCGTGGAGACCTGCCCCATGTCAGTCTGGTTTTTCTCTCCAGTGATCCGAACGAACATCACCAATTCGTGCTGGCGACGGGCCGACCGGCGGATATCGACTTCAATGTGATCAACCAGCTCTCCTTTCGTGTTGGCGGGCTGAAGGACTTGAAGACGGTCTATTCCGCTCTTGGAGATGAGCCTGTCAGTGACATAGCGCCGGTGAACCACGGCGCGACCTGGGCGCTCTACTTCCGCGACCCTGAGGGTAATCGGATCGAGCTCTACTGCGACTCGCCTTGGTACGTGCAGCAGCCGCAGCGCGAGATCCTCGATCTGTCACTATCGGACGATGCCATCATCGCCGAGACCGAAGCGCTTTGCCGAACTCTCCCAGGCTTCCAGCCGATGTCGGATTGGAAAGCGAATATCGCCACCAAGATGGCCGCCAACTGAGACGGCACTCTGATCATGGCATCTTCTCTTCCAAGCGAGATCGACATCCTGGTGGTCGGGTCCGGGCCGACCGGGCTGACGGCGGCTAATCTGGCGGCAACTTACGGCGCCTCGGTTCTGATCGTCGATCGCAATCCAGCACCGTTGGATCTGCCCCGCGCGGTCGTCATCGACGATGAGGGCTGCCGCACGGTTGCAGCGGCCGGGCTTGGCGATCCGTTGAAAGCGATCATCCGTCCGGCCGATGGCGCTCGATACTTTGACGAACACGGCCATGTCGTTGGCGAGGTGGGCCCGGGGCCGGAGGAATTCGGTTGGCGAAAGCGCAACTACTTCCACCAACCGGAACTGGAAGCGGTGCTGCGGCGCGGTTTGTTGGCCCATGATCAAGCGACCCTAGCCGACGGGGTCGAGGTGCTGAGGTTCCTCCAGGACCCGGATGGCGTAACCGTCGACGTTACGGTTGGCGCTGAGACCCGAAACATCCGGGCCAAGGTTATGATTGCTGCCGATGGCGCTCACAGCCCGACCCGGCAGGCTCTCGGCTTCGAGTTCCCCGGCGAGGCTTACGCCCAGGATTGGATTGTGCTCGACCTGGCACACGACCCCGACGACGAAGCGGTCTCGAAGTTCTTCTGTGATCCGGCACGCCCGTGGGTCTCGATCGCAACGCCGTTCGGCGGCCGGCGTTACGAGTTTATGCTTCTGCCCGGCGAGACACGGGAAGACATGCTTCGGCCTGCAACGCTGACCCGTCTGCTGGCGCCGGTGCGCCCGTTGCCGCCTGAGGATATTACCCGCGCCGTCGTCTACCGTTTCGAGGCTCGGGTCGCCGCACATTGGGGCTCGGGTCGTGTATGGCTTGCGGGCGACGCGGCACACCTGACACCGCCCTTTGCCGGCCAAGGCATGAACGCGGGCCTTCGCGACGCGCACAATCTTGCCTGGAAAGCCGTACGGGTCGCAAAACACCTGAGCGCGCCGAAGATATTGGAGAGCTACGAGGCCGAGCGGCGCGAGCCAGCCCGCGCCATGGTAAGGCTCGCCGTAGCAATGGGTGAGGTCGTGATGCCGGTCGGGCCGGATAAAGCGCTGCTGCGGAACGCGTTGATGTTTGGATTGCAGCGTTTTCCGGAGGCGCGGGATTATATTTTCGGAATGCGGTTTAAGCCGAGACCAGCTTATTCAGATGGACTCTTCATAGGCCTGGATAACGCGGACGCCCCACCCGCCAGCCTCGTCGGCACCATGCCGCCAAATCCGGCGGTCGCGACACCAACCGGGACAGATCGCTTCGATCATCTTCTAGGCGATGGGTTCGCGTTGGTCGCCCAGGATGCGGACAGTCGTGCCTGGCTGGCAGCTGCGGATCTTGAAGCCTGGCCCGGATCTCCGAAACCGATAGCGCTGAGCGATGATGCAGGATACGCCGACAAGCAAAGTTTCCGGCCGCTGCGCGCCCATCGTGACGAAATCATATTGCTGCGCCCAGATCGCTATGTGCTGGGCTCATTTCGACCAACCGATGCGGATCAGTTCTTAGCCGAATTCAAAAGCCTGCTCGCCAATTAACGCCCGCTTATGGCTGCTTATGGCTGCTTATGGCTGCTTACTGGGCCCCGTTTGCGCCGGACCGCGCCACCGATCCAGCACGCCGCCAACAATCCCTTTCGGCAAGAAGATAATGAACATCACCAGCATGACGCCATAGATCAGCAAGGGAACGCCTGCGGCGTTGAGACAGATCTTGTCCGTGATGCAGATGTTTTCGGTGCCAATGCCGATGCGCAGGACCTCAGCCAGCAAGAGCGTGATGACCGCGCCAACGGTTGGGCCAAGCGCATTGTAGATACCGCCAACCACCACCGCGAAGACGATCTGGAGCGAAATACCAACGCCCCCGATCGTGTCAGGCGAGATGAACATCTGGTATTGGCAATACATGGCGCCGGCGAAAGCGGTCATAACCGCACTCAGAACCGTGACCTTGAGCTTCTCGTGCGTCACCCGAACGCCGACTGCCGCCGAGGCGTCCTCGTCTTCCCAAATCGCCTCAAGGGCATAGCGGGCCATCGACCGGTCGACAGCTTTCCAGATCACAATCCCGACGGCCCATACGGCCAGAGCTATATAGTAAAATGCCACGCGATCGTCGGATTGTATGGCCAGGATTGACCAGCCTTCGCCGTGACGCTCCGGCGTGTAGCCGAGCGAGCCACCGGTCGTATCTCGGGTGGCGATGATGACCTGCCGCACCACTTCCGACAAAGCCAGTGTGACCAGCGCGAAATAGTGACCGACGATGCGAAATCGAAAGCATGGGTAACCGATAATGACCGCGACCACGCCGGAAAGCGCCATGGCGATCGGAATTCCGATCCACGGCGTCAAGCCGACGTTATTCCACAAAAGCGCCGTCACGTATCCGCCGATCGCCATGAAGGCGCCATGCCCGAGCGACACCAGCCCGAACCGCCCCATGATCGACCAACCGGTATAGGCAAAAGACCAGATCAGGATGACGATGATCAGGTGCAACGGATAGCTGTCGACCCCAACAAACGGAAGACTGAGCAGGATCGCGCCAATGGCAGCGATGACGATATTGTTGTTCATGACTTCCTCGCGAACAGGCCCTCGGGGCGAACAAACATGGTCGCAATGAAGACGACAAAGGCCAAGACGTAGCCCCATTCGAGATCCGCGAAATACCCGCCGATTGTGATCAATTCACTGAAGATGAATGCGGCAAGAAAGCCACCGACCATATTTCCGAGGCCGCCCATCACGCAGATCATGAAAGTGATCGGCCCAAAACTGAGCCCAATGAAGGGATGCACATCGTATTGCAGTGCCAATAAGGCCGCTGCCAAACCGGCAAGAGCGCCGCCGATGGCCGAGGTCAGAAGATAGAGTTTTTTCGTATCCACCCCCATCAACGGCATGATTTCGCGATCCTGGCTGATCGCGCGAATAGCGGCGCCCAGATAACTGCGCGACAGAAAAACATAAAGAACACCAACGGATCCGGCGGCAAGCACAAAGCACAGGATGCGCGTCCAGGAGAGATAGATGTCCTCCGATACAATCAGGCTGCCGAGGCTGACGCCGAGGTTCCGAAACTCGATACCGAAAGCCACCATGGCACTGCCCTGAAGAAAGAACAGCAAACCACCAGTAGCGAGCAACTGGTTGATTGGCGCCGCATCAAGCAGGTAATGGATGACTATTCGGTGCACCAGCAAGCCTAGTATCGTGGTTACTGCGATGCCGCAGCCAGCAGCGATAATCACGGGTATCCCGGCATCGACGTGCAGGAAATAGATCGTGTACATGCCGAGCATGATGATCTCGGCATAGCAGATCCAAACCACATCGACGACGCCGAATACCAGATTCAGACCGAGCGACAAAAGGGCCAGAACGCCGCCCAAGAGCAAGCCATTGATTAAGGTTTCAACAAAAAATATGCTGAATAACGCATCGGTAAATTCCGCCATGCTCCGTCCTCACATGCCCATGAAGGCTTTTTGAATGTCTGCGCTCTCGAGAAGTTCGGTCGCCGTCCCCTCCATTCGGATCGTTCCAGCTTCCAGAATGTAGGCCCGGTCGACGACCTTCAGCACCTGTTTCACGTTTTGCTCAACGATCAAGACCGTTAAGCCCTCACCGCGGATCCGCTCGATCAATTCGAACACCTGCTGAACGATAACCGGAGCCAATCCGGCCGAAGGCTCATCCATGATCAGGATTTTCGGATCCGACATCAACGCCCGACCGATGGCGCACATCTGCTGCTCACCGCCCGACATCGTTCCGGCCATTTGGTCGCGGCGCTCCCGCATACGCGGGAACAACTGGTAGACAAACTCGAGACGCTCAGTATAGCGATCGCGGAATTGGGGCGAGAAACAGCCCATCCGCAAATTATCCTCGACCGTCATACGCGCGAACAGTCGCCGGTTTTCCGGCACATGCGCAATTCCCATTCCGACAATTTGATGTGCCGGCGTGTCGAGTACTGAAACATCTTGCATGGTGATGCTTCCGCCGAAAGCCGGGATCATACCCGAGATGACCCGCATGAGGGTCGATTTGCCAGCACCGTTCGGGCCGATCACAGCGACGGCCTCGCCGGATCTCACATCCAAAGAGACATCGAACAGGGCCTGGAAGTCACCGTATCCGGCATTGACTTGGCTGAGGGTCAGCATGGCGCCGCGCTTTCCTGTGTGGAGATTGTGGTGAGTTGAATTCTATTGAAACTCTGATTCTATCAACGTGCCGCCGCCGCCGCGACTTCGTCCGCATCGCTGCCGAGATAGACTTCGATGACTTTCGGGTCGGCTGCCACGTCCTGCGGCTTGCCCTCGGCGATCTTCTCGCCGTGGTCCAGCACCATGACCCGATCAACCACGCGCATCAGCACGCCCATGATGTGCTCGACCCAGATGATGGTCACGCCAAGCTCCTCACGGATGTTGCGCAGCATGTCGGCCGCCTGATCCATTTCCGAATGATCGAGCCCGCCGAGGCTTTCGTCAGCAAGCAGCAAGTCTGGTTTGGTCGCCAGAGCCTTGGCAAGTTCGAGCTTTTTCAGGCCCGCCGCCCCAAGCGTGTCGACCGTGGAATACGGATCGGTCGGCAGACCGACCAACGCCAACCCCTCGGCCGCATTGCGCCATGCCTCCTCACGAGTGGCCACACCGGAGTGGCCATAATAACCAGCCAGTGCAGCGTTCTCGAGGATGGACAAGCGACGAATTGGCCGGGGTATTTGGAACGTGCGCCCAACCCCCATCCGGCAAATTTTATGGGGCGGGGCGCCGCCAATTTCCCGACCGTTCAGCCGGACCGAGCCGGCGTTGGGCACCAAGGTGCCGGACAGCATATTGAAGATCGTGCTCTTGCCGGACCCATTCGGTCCGATCAACCCGAGAATTTCACCCTTATCAAGATTGAAATCCACGTTGTTGACGGCTGTGAAGCCACCGAAGTGCTTGGTTAGGCCTGTGACCTCAAGCATTGCTGTCCCTTCCGGTCCGATTTCCCGTTCTGGCGTCCCACCCGAAATTCTCGCAGATCGCCAAAGTCACAATTCTAGTACGAGTCAGATCCCAAACTTCGGCACAGCGATTGTGCCGAAGTTCAGAACCATCACATTGGAGTGTCGTCCTACTTCGAGTAAGGCGACGACTTGGGCAGAGGCAGAACCGGATCAACGGTCTGCAAAGCCTTCGGCCAAGCGATATAAACCTTGCGGCCGATATACTGCATGACCACCGGAGAGGCCCGGGTGTTCTGGCCCATCATGTCCGACTGGCCCGCTTGCGGGAACTTCACACCATATCCCAGCAGGGTTCCGCCTTCGGCGATGTCCGTTTCCATTGCGGCCTTACGCAAGGATTCTGCATCGATACCGCCATATTTCTTGATGGCGCGCGGCAGAACGTCGGTGAAGAAGACATGCGCATTGGACGCCGCCATGCCGACATGAGCCGACTTCACCGTGGTACCCGGCTTGGCTTTTTCATACTCGGCACCGACCTTGGCCGTAACCGCCGGCAGACCAGCAGCAAGCGACTTCGGGTTCAGCAGCCAGATCGAAACCGGATCGACATTGTAGATGTGGTCGGCATCGTCACCGATCGCCTCATAGAGCTTGTCGGCCACGCCGTAACCGGCACCGTGACCGATCAAGGCCTTGAACCGCAGCCCCTGCTCTTTGGCTTGACGCAGGAACAGTGTGATGTCCGGGTTATAGCCAGTGTGCAGGATAACGTCCGGACGCTTGCGCTTCAGCTTGGTCACCAGGGACGAGAGATCCGGTGCAGTCGC
>JABIRP010000255.1 GCA_018699735.1 Rhodospirillaceae bacterium
CCAAACGTAGAAAATTTCAACGATATCGATGACTTTCACACCATATGGATGAGTACGAGAGCAACTGAGAGACAGGGCGGCAGGAATTTTTCAAGCGGGTTCCATGTCGGATTTCCAAATTTTGGGATTTCGCATAGGCTGCGCTAACCTCTTAGCCCCCGACCCAGCCGAGCGAGTCCCAAACCATGTTGCCTTCGAATATTCCGATCCCCCTGCCCGGCGGCCTGCGTGGCCCACTGCCTCGTTTTGTTTCCGTGGCGCAGAATTTTCCAACCGAGACGGTTGACGATGTCGATGCGGCCGTCGCAGCCGAATTCGCGCGGATCAGCCCCGGTGATCTTACCGGCAAAAGCGTCGCGGTCGGCGTCGGCAGCCGCGGGATTGGACCACAACCGGCCGTACTGAAAGCTGTCATTCGCGAACTCCTAGCCGCCGGGGCCAAGCCCTTCATAATCCCGGCCATGGGCAGTCATGGTGGCGGCAACGCCAAGGGGCAGGAGGCCGTGCTCACCAGCTACGGCATAACCGAAGCCACCATGGGTGTGCCGATCCGCTCCTCCATGGACGTGGTCAAGGTCGACGAGCTGGATGACGGCACGCCTGTTTATTGCGACAAATTGGCCTACGAGGCCGATTTCATCGTGCCTTGCAACCGGGTCAAACCGCATACCAGCTTCCGGGGCACGCATGAGAGTGGGTTGATGAAGATGCTGGCGATCGGCCTCTCAAAACATGAGGGCGCGACCGTGCTGCATTTCCACGGCTTCAAGCACTTTCATCACTTAATCCCAGAGGCCGGCAAGCGGTTTCTCGCCAAGACCAAGGTGCTGTTCGGTATTGCCATGGTCGAGAACGCGCGTGAGGAGCTCCGCCACGTCGAACTTGTTCCCGCCCAAGACTTCGTCGAGCGCGATGCCGCATTGCTAGAAATGGCCAAGGCCAGCATTCCGCAGCTTTTGTTCAAGTCCATCGACCTGCTGGTGATCGACAAAATCGGCAAAGATATTTCGGGTGCGGGCATGGACCCGAACGTTACCGGCAAGCCTGGGTCGCGCATGGAAGGGTTCAGCATGGGCCCGCCGATCAATCGGATCGTAATCCGCGATCTGACCGACGCGACCGAGGGCAACGCCACTGGCATCGGCATGGCTGACGTCACCACCCAGCGCGTCGTTGCCAAGCTCGACTGGACCAAGACTTATCTGAACATCGTGACCGCCGGCGCCCTCGACGGTGCCAGATTGCCGATCGTCGCCGACACAGACCAGGATGCTATCGGGATCGGCATTAGAGGCTGCCCTGGCATTGCATCAGACCAGGCCCGTATCGTTCGGGTTCGCAATACCTTGGAGATGACGACGGTCTGGGCCAGCGAGCCGATGCTCGCCGAGATCGAGGCCAATCCGCGTCTGGAGCGGCTTTCCGACCCGTTTGCCTGTGAGTTCGATGCGGATGGCGCGTTGCTCGGCACAATAGAATTGGAACACTGACGTCGGCCTTGGAAGCTGCGCTTTCGGCATTGTTGCTGAACATCGATGCCCATGAGCAATCGGTGCGATAGCTGGTGACCAAGAAATTGGGTTAAAGGGCGAGCCCCTGTGCTTACAAAGCTGGGCGTGACTTGCCCTCTCGCGCTGGCAACGCTACGGTCACCGCCGATGATATTCCTTGGGAGGGATTTGAACCGCCATGCAATCGGTGCTGCTCTTAATCGACACCGTGATCAACCTCTACATCTGGGGGCTGATCATCTTCATTGTGCTGAGCTGGCTAGTTCAGTTCAACGTAATCAATTCCTCCAATCGGTTCGTCTATTTGGTGATGGATTTTCTATATCGCGTCACCGAACCGCCACTCCGTCCAATCCGCAATATCCTGCCCAACCTTGGCGGCCTCGACATCTCGCCGATTGTGCTGATCCTGGTATTGACCTTCGCGCGCAATCTGTTGTTCGAGTATTTGGCCTGATCGAATGCAGCCGTTCGAGCCGACCGGTGACGGCCTGCGCTTGCGCGTCCGGCTGACACCAAAGGCATCGGCCAATCGGATCGAGGGCGTCGCAGAGGACGAAAATGGGGTCGCCTGGCTGCAAGTGCGGGTAACCGCAGTGCCGGAGGATGGGCGCGCCAACAAGGCATTGATCAAGCTGCTGGCCAAATCCTGGCACATGGCGAAATCGGATATCGAGATCACAGCCGGACATACAGACCGGCGCAAAACCATCTATCTCCGCGGCGACGTGTCGGGCTTGACCGAGCGGATAGGCCGCGCACTGGGCGAGAAAGGATCGAAGACATGAGCACCGCTGACATTATTGACGGAAAGGCCTTCGCCGAGGGGCTCCGGGCTCGGGTCACCAAAGCGGTTGCGACCCTTTCGGCCAAGCACGGCACGGCTCCCGGGTTGGCCGTGGTGCTGGTTGGCGAAGACCCGGCAAGCCAGGTCTATGTGCGCAACAAGAACAAACAAACCGCTGAAGCGGGCATGGCCTCGTTCGAACACAAGCTGCCGACCGAAACCAGCCAATCTGACTTGCTGGACCTGATAGCGCAGCTCAACACCGACGAGACAGTCGACGGCATCCTAGTGCAACTCCCCCTGCCCGATCAGATCGACGACCAGGCGGTGCTGGATGCGATCGCGCCGGAAAAGGACGTGGACGGCTTCCATGTGATCAACACCGGAAAGCTCGCCACCGGCGGCGACAGTCTGGTGCCGTGCACACCGCTCGGGTGTCTGTTGATGCTGCGCGACCGATTGGGCGATCTTTCGGGCAAGCGCGCGATCGTCGTCGGCCGCTCCAACATTGTCGGCAAGCCGATGGCAGCGCTGTTGTTGCGTGAGAGTTGCACTGTGACAATCGCCCATTCTCGCACGGTGGATCTGCCCGAAGAGTGTCGGCGCGCCGACATTGTCGTCGCCGCTGTCGGCCGACCGGAGATGGTCAAGGGTGACTGGATCAAGCCAGGTGCGACGGTAATCGACGTCGGCATCAACCGCATCCCGGCACCGGAACGCGGCGAGGGCAAGCACCGCCTGGTTGGCGACGTGGAGTTTGCCAGCGCCTCGCAAGTTGCGGGTGCTATTACGCCGGTGCCAGGTGGTGTGGGCCCGATGACGATCGCTTGCCTGCTGCGCAACACGGTCGAAGCGGCCTGCCGACGGCGCGGCTGGGAATTGCCGGAAATGTAAGCGAGGCGGTAGACTGTACTCCTCCGAGCGACAGACCAAAGGCACCGAGGAGCCCGCCCATGCTCTCCCGCGAACAGAACGACATGCTGACCCAAACCGATGCCGGCACGCCCATGGGGGAATATTTCCGGCGGTTCTGGCAACCCGTTGCCCTGGTCGAGGAACTTCGCGAGGCCGACGGGCCGCCGGTGCGCATCAACATCATGGGCCAGGAGCTTGTCGGCTTTCGCGATACGAAGGGCGAAATCGGTGTGCTGGATGCGCGCTGCCCGCATCGCGGCGCCCATCTGTTCTTTGGCCGCAACGAGGAATGCGGCCTTCGATGCGTTTATCACGGCTGGAAATTCGACCGGCACGGAAATGCCTTGGATCTGCCGAACGTGGCGGCCGACAGCAATCTGCATAAGACCGTGCGCACAAGGTCCTATCCGGTTCGAGAGGCCGGTGAAATCATTTGGGCCTATCTCGGTCCTGCAGCTTCTAAACTCCCGGACGGCAAGCTGCCCGAGCCGCCGATGCTGGAGTTCACACGCGTATCGGATAGCCACCGGTATGTCACCAAACAACGCTTCGACTGCAATTGGGCCCAGATTATCGAAGGCGACCTGGATACCGGGCATTTCAGCTTCCTGCACATGCCCGCCCCCTCTGTCACTTCGGCCCATCACACCCACAGCCAGGCTGACGAGCAGCGCCTGCGCTGGATGCGTGACGATCCGATGCCTCAATTCGACGTGTTGGAACACGAGGCCGGATTTGTCGCTGCGGCGGCGCGCGTCGCCGACGGGCAGAAATACTGGCGCATGACCCAGTTTCTGTTGCCGACCCACGGGACCGGGCCGTCCACTTTGCCCGGCGAGACCTATCACGGCTTCACGATCGTGCCGATCAGCGACACATCGTGCTGGTGTTATGTCTATTCCTGGAACCCGGACCGACCGCTCGGCGAAGAGGAACGGGCGAAGCTTGATGCCGGGTTCGCGCTGGTCTGCGAGCGGGACGAGAATTACCTCCCTGTCCGCAACGTCGACAACGACTTCCTCATTGATCGGGACGAGCAAAATCACAGGACCTTCACCGGGGTCAAAGGCCTGGCCGAACAGGACTCCATGATCCAGCACAGCCAGGGCCCGATCTTGGACCGCACGAAAGAGGTGTTGACGGAAACCGACACGGCCGTGGTGCGCTTCCGAACCAAAATGCTGAAAGGTGCGAGTGATCTGGCGAATGGCGAGGAACCCGTCGCACCGAGCCTGCACCACCTGTTCACCGCCCGTCCCGGCAGCTGGCTCGCAAGTGCTGACATGACAGTGGACGACGTAATGCAGGCCCGTTTCGGCGACCCGCTCGGGCGGGTTCGGGACGGTTAGTTCGGCTGCGGGGTTAGGAATTAAGTATGGTGTCCCCGGAACTTCCCCACGGCCGCGGGGTTAGGAATTAAATATGGTGTCCCCGGAATTCTGTGCCCCCGGAATTCCGC
>JABIRP010000256.1 GCA_018699735.1 Rhodospirillaceae bacterium
CAGTCAGTTCTTCGGGCGAGCAGTAGCACCGGTATGCATGACCGTTTTCGAGCAGTGCATGGGCAACTTCGGCATGCCGCGCCATACGGGTGTGCTGCAGCAACGGCTCCTCGTCACCCCGAAGATTGAGCCAGCCGAGCCCGTCGTAGATCGCCTCGATGGCTTCCGGAGTTGACCGTTTGCGGTCAGTGTCTTCGATGCGAACCAGATACTTGCCGCCGTGGTGACGGGCAAACAGCCAGTTGAAAAGCGCCGTTCGAGCACCACCGATATGTAAGAACCCGGTCGGAGAGGGAGCGAATCGCGTGACGACTGTCATATTCCTGCTATTCTAAAATCAAGGGTTGCGGAGGGCCTGCCTCATTTGGCCAGCCGGCGGCTATTTAGCACACCGTCCTCGGGAATGCGATACAGGCGAAATGCGTACGCACCTTGATTTTCATGGCGATCTTGCCGGCCTGTACGCCCGGTTCAGCATGGCCGTGGCTTCAGCTATCACGGCCGACCGGGAACGCTGGGCGCTTTGGTTGCCAGTGGCGCTTGGGGTTGGTGTCGCTGGATATTTTGTGCCTGACAGCGAGCCCCCCGCATGGCTCGGTGTCGTCGCATTGGTCGGGTCGGTTCTCGGGCTGGTCGCCACCTGGCGGTCTCGGACCGGGCCGATGCCTTGGCTTCTGATCATCGCTTTGGCGCTCGGTTTCGTTGTCGCCCAGACCCGCACGCAAGGCCTCGCGACAGCGATGTTGACGGATGACTGGCGGGGTGAAGTTACCGGCGTTGTTGAGCGCGCCGAGGCTCGACCCCGGGCCACACGCCTGATCCTGCGTGATCTTGCGATGTCCCGAAGTTTTCGGGCCTACAAACCTGATGTAATTCCGGAGCGGGTCAGGCTGCGGGTTGCGGCCCGAGGGCAATCCCCTCCGATAGGCGCTCGAATTTCCGTTCTTGCAGTCCTGCGCCCGCCGTCGCCACCGACGGCGCCAGGCTCGCATGACTTCCAGCGCGCCGCGTATTTCAAGGGTATTGGCGCGGTCGGGTTCGCGCTAGGTCGACCGCGCGTGATCGAACCGGCCGTGTCCGCGCCGGGCCCGGGAGATTGGTTGGCGCGTGCCCGGGCTTGGCTCTCTGCCACTATTCGGGCCGCACTGCCCGGACAGGCCGGAGCGCTGGCGACAGCCCTCCTGACAGGGGATCGCTCCGCCATCGACAAAGACGTCATGCAGGCGATGCGCGAGGCGGGGCTGGCGCATTTGTTGGCCATCTCTGGTTTGCATATGGGGCTTGTCGCGGGGGTGGTGTTCTTTACCGTCCGTCTTGGCCTCGCAGCGTTTGAGCACACAGCATTGAATTGGCCGATCAAGAAGGTAGCTGCCATCGCGGCACTTCTGTTTGCGGCAATCTATCTGGCGTTATCGGGCGCCACAGTACCGACGCAGCGAGCGTTCATCATGACCTCGATCGTGTTGTTGGCTGTGGTCATCGACCGACGAGCGCTTTCCATGCGTTTGGTCGCCTGGGCCGGTGCCGTGGTCCTACTGCTGGCACCGGAAAGTGTGCTGTCAGCCAGTTTTCAACTCTCTTTCGCTGCGGTCACGGCGCTAATTGCGGTGTATGAGGCGATTGGCCGGAGGCGGTTTCGTGGACCTGAACGTGGGATTGAGCATACAGGGCCGTCGCGCTTTGGCCGCATGGCGCGGTATTTTGCTGCCTTGACGACGACCTCTGTGGTCGCGGTGGCCGCGACGGCGCCTTTCGCGCTGTACCATTTTCAAGAAGTCCCAACAGTCGGTGTTTTGGCCAATTTGGCGGCGATCCCAATGACCGGCATCTGGATCATGCCCGCTGGCGTCGCCGCTTTGGCGCTGGCGCCGTTCGGCCTGATGGAGGGGCCGCTTTGGGTTATGGGGCATGGTCTGGAAATATTGCTTTGGGTTGCGCGTACATTATCGGAATGGGCCGGCTCTCCAATTCGGGTTACGGCGCCGCCAGTCATCGTGCCGTTAGTGGCAGCCGCTGGCGGACTCTGGCTTTGCATCTGGCGGACCCGCTGGCGCCACCTGGGATGGGCCGGTCCGGTTGTCGCGGTGGTGCTGACGCTGAATACGGTGCCGCCGAGTTTACTGATTTCCGGTGATGGCCGTTTGGCGGCCGCGCGAGGCGAGGATGGGAGTTTAACCCTGTCCAGCACGGTGCGCGGGCGGTTCGCCGCCGAGTCATGGCGTCGATACACCGGTGCCAGCCGAACCAAGCCATGGAGCGCGGACGACGGGCAGGGGTTACGCTGCGATAAGCTGGGCTGTACCGCGCAAGTCGGGCGTATTGTCCTGGCTGTTGCTGAGGACGCCCGGTCCCATGAAGAGGATTGCCGAAGGGCGGATATTCTGATTTCCAGAGTCCCAATTCGACAGCCATGCACCGGTCCGAGCCAGATCATCGGCCCGAGAGAGTTGCGACGCGGGGGAGCGCACGCTGTTTGGCGCATGGGCGAGGGGGTTCGGGTCGAGACTGTACGAGATCGGCGAGGGAACAGGCCATGGGTGGTAAAATTTGAACACAAGCGTCAATAAAGCTTTAATTTTATAAGGATTCACAATACATTAAGTGTCGGGAGATCGGTTTTCGAGGTGAAAACTACGTCCCGCCTATGTGCAGGGGATGCCGCAATGGCGGATATCAGCGACGCAGCAGTCGTACCGGACCAGTCTTTAACCGTTCGCCAGAGGGCGATGACGATCCTTGCCGACTCGGTCTCGGCGGTCGTTGGCCCGCGAAACCTTGCCTATGTGGCTATCCGAAAAGCGTCGATGGATGCTGATCAGTCGAAGGACCAGTGGGCCTCGATGATGTTCAATCAGTTGCCGGTCAGTAACCGCAAACAGATCCGGACGTCGGCAATCGATAAGGCGCACGAAGAAAAGACCAAGCAAACCGAAATTGCGAGCGCGGTTGTCGAGATCATCGATCCGCGAAGTGGCAAGGTGGTTGATAGCCGTCCGGATAATTCAGCCCAGAGCCTCTCTAACCCAGAAGCTGGCAAGGCGGTAGAAGCGCGCCTTTCTGATTTTCGCAAGCTCTTCGGCGGCAGTCGGCGCTAAGAATTTATCCCGGCTATTTGGTCTCTTCTATTTTGGCCTCTCCTATATCGATGTTCATGGATCGCGCGACGGTAATTTCCGTCGTGGTGATTTGGCATTCATAACAGATCGCTTCGACACCGAGCGCTCTTGCTTGGCGAAATGCGGCCGCGTATGCGGGGTCTATGTCCTCGGACAGGAGAAACCAATCGCAGTCCTGGCGCTGGACCAAGTAGAGCATGACCGCGCGGTGGCCCTGGGCCACCATGTTCGACAGTTCCACTAGGTGTTTGGCGCCGCGTTTGGTAACCGCGTCGGGAAATTCGGCTGCGCCCGGGTTTGGGCCATCGTCGCGCTTCAAGGTCACGCTCTTGATTTCGACATAGCAGAGTCCGCGCGTGGGATCTTCTAGCAGGATATCGACGCGTGAGTTCTCACCGAACCGCACCTCGCGCCGCAAACTGTCGTAACCGGACAACTCGCTGATATTGCCGGCAGAGATCGCCTCTGCGGCGACGGCGTTCGGGTGGCCCGTGTTGATGCAAACCAAAAGACCGTCCACCTCGATCAGCTCGAAGGTGTAGGCCAGTTTGCGCTTGGGGTTGTCCGAGCGGGACAGCCAGACCCGCGAGCCAGGAGACCGCAAACCGATCATGGAGCCGGGGTTCGGGCAATGCGCCGTCACAACGTCGCCACTATCCAGTTCCACATCTGCCAGGAAGCGCTTATAGCGCTGGATCAGTCGGCCGCCCTGAAGCGGGAAGGGAAGTTGCATGCGATCGGTCCTTCGGTCATCCTCCGTCATCTTTAGCGCGGAGACGCGGCCCCCAACAAGCGCGAGTGAGCATGTCTGACACATCGAACACGGTCGTTACGGCGGCCTTCTTGATTATCGGCAACGAAATCCTTTCCGGCCGCACCAAGGACTTGAACTTGAATGTTCTGGCCACGGCCTTGGTTGAGAAGGGGATTCGGATGCGTGAGGCCCGAGTGGTGGCCGATGACGAAGACGAGATCGTGGGCGCGGTCCAGGCTCTCTCGAAGCGGTACGACCATGTCTTTACATCCGGTGGGATCGGTCCGACGCATGATGACATCTCCTGCGATTGCATTGCCAAGGCCTTTGGCCGACCGGTTATCCGAAACCCTGGCGCGCTGCGGTTATTGCAGGTGCATTACGAAAGATCCGGTATTGAGTTGAACGAGGCCCGGCTGCGCATGGCCAATACGCCCGAGGGCGCGACCCTTATCGACAACCCGGTCTCTGCTGCCCCCGGCTTCACGATTGAGAACGTACATGTCATGGCCGGAGTGCCGCGGATATTCGAGGCGATGGTAAAGGAGCTGTTGCCGAGGCTAGTCGGCGGCGCGCCGGTACGCTCAATCTCCATCAGCTGCCCACTTGGCGAGGGCATCGTGGCGGCCGGCCTTGGTGCCATCCAAGCCGAGCATCCGGATCTGGAGGTTGGCAGTTATCCGTATTTTCGAGCCGGTAAGATTGGCACCACTTTGGTTGCGCGAGGCTCCGATGATGCGGATCTGGAGGCGGCCGCCGAAAAAATCCGCGCGCTCATCCGCCAAAATGGCGGCGAACCGATTGAAGTGTGAGGAGACCGACGTGAAAGCTGGCGTTCGTGAAATTCGCATAGACCGCGCTCACAAGCTGAACGCTCTCGACCGCGACCAGATCGACAGGGTGCGCCGTGAGATGGAGAGCGCTTCGGTGGACGCTGATGCGCGCGTGGTCGTGTTGCGCGGAGCTGGTGGCCGGTCGTTTGTCGGTGGCGCCGATCTGCATGAATTGGTGGCGCTCGACCCCGAGAGCGCCCGGGCCTTTATCACCGCTTTACATGAGATGATCCAGGCGGTGCGGGATTGCCCGGTTCCGGTTATTGCCGCGATCGACGGGTTTTGCATCGGGGCGGGTATGGAATTAGCGGCTGCTTGCGACATTCGGGTGGCCAGCGAGGATGCAAGCTTTGCCATGCCCGAGGTCAAGGTCGGTATCCCATCGGTAATTGAGGCGGTGTTGCTGCCGCGCCTGATCGGCTGGGGGCGTACTTCGTACCTGGTTATGACCGGCGAGACCATTGACGCCGTCACGGCTGATCATTGGGGTTTTTTGGAGCGTCTGGTTCCGGCAGATGAGTTCGAGGCCGCTGTCGAGGCGGTGGTCGATGCAATCTTGGAATCCGGGCCTCGCGCCGTTCGAGACCAGAAGGCGTTGACGCGGCGGTGGGAGGGCGTGACGCTAGATCAGGCAATCCAAGCCGGCATCGATGCGTTCGGCAAGGCTTTCGAAGCGGATGAGCCGGCGGAATACCTCGGCCGCGCGGTTGACAGACTGCGCCGGCGATGAAGTGGGCGGCGACGCGGGTGATGATCTGGGCGCTGGTGCTCATTGTATCGGCGACCTGCTTTCCGGTCCGGCCGGTGGCCGCTGCTGAGGATCCAGTATTCGGTGCCTGGGGCCCGTTGCGAGATGGGGCTCCGAAATGCCAGGGCACGGCTGTGATGGTTTTCCGCGATGGCAAATATTTCCGAGTTTTACCGAGGGTTGGCACATCTGTCGGGACCGGGGTCTACGTGATGTCTCGGTCGGTCTATCGATTTGCCGGAAATCAGCTCGTGATCGAACCGAGCCTCTCCCTCTCATCTCAGGAGCCACGCCAAATATTCGTGCTGCAGCGAGGAGAGACGGACATCCTGGAATTGACCGGTCGCAACAAAGCGCGCTATGGCCGCTGTCCTGATATCGATCCCGATAGCGGCCCGAAAATGCGCTGACGGCGCCTTGGATCCACACAGTCTCCGGTCCCCGGCGCTCCAGACGTTCGGCCGGGAAATCCGATCTGGGTGAGGGCCGGATGACGAAGTGGGAATAATCCAATGGGGCTGAGATGGATCAATTCGTCTCGTTATCTGCAGTGTTAAGATTGGAATGGGTCGAAAGGATTTCGATGCTGCGACTCTAAAACAAGCTAAGATGAGTTTGTAAAAAGGGGTAGGAGATGACTCCAGCCGACCGTGCGTCAGAGACTGAGACCAATTCGTCGGGAACGGCGGACCGTTCTGAGCGGATGCAGGCATTGCAAGCGCAGGCCAGGGCTGAAGCTGCGGCCGCTGAATCGGCTCCGCACGAAAACGAGCCCAGTCCGCTTGACCCACAAACCCATTCCGAACTCGTTGAGATGTATCGAAGCGCCGGTGAAAACCTACGGTTCGCCAAAGGCCAGCAATGGCGCATGCTTATCTATTTCACGGTCATATGCGCCGCGGTCGTAACGGTTAGCGTCGTACTTAGGTGGGGCGACCGGACGTTGATCGCGTTCTTCTTCTATTTGACGTGGTTCTTCAGTTTCGCGACCATCATAACTTTGGCGGTACTACAGTCCTGGCAGGCGGGCGAGCAGCGCAAAATTGCATTCATTCTACACAAATTCTCCAGCACGGCACGCGCTGCGGAACGAATGAAGTCGCGCTTGAGCGGCGATATCCACCGGTATCTGCTGCTGGCGGTTATGATGTTGTATGTCGAGTTGGCAACCTTTGCGGTTTCGCGCATGATGTGGCCTAGATTCTAAGTGAATTTCTGAAGTGGAGATTGCAATGCTGAAAACTAAAACGATTATCGTAGCGGCCGTGGTTGCCGGAACCATGACTGTGGCTCCCATTTTCGGACCCGCCTGGGCCCAAACTCAAACGCCTGCTACCCCGGCGAAGCCTGCCCCAACGACTGCCGCAACGACTGCTGAAGGGGGGCTGGACGGATATCGCTTGCTGGCCATTGGTGCCGGGGCGGCCGCGGGCATTGTTGTCGCGACGGTCGTGACGGATGGGCTGATCCTGCCGGCCTATATGTGGATGGTCGGCGGACCGGGCGCCGGTGGTTTCGGAACCATGATGGCAGGCAACGCGGGTGCAGGTGCCGGTTTGGGCGCAGGTGCGGGCGCGGGCGAGATGGCAGCCGGCGGGTTCGCGGCCACCGAGGCGGCGGGCGGTGGTTTCGGTTCCATGATGCTCGGTGGTGCTGGAGCTGGTGAGGCAGCGGCAGGCGGTGTCGCGGCCTCCGAGGTCGCCGGCGGCGGATTGGCGATGGACGCCAGCGGATTGGCTGCGGGGGCCGGCGGGCAGGCTGCACGCGGCGGCGCTCAAATGGCTCAGGTTGGCGGTCAGGCTGCACGTGGTGGCGCTCAAATGGCTCAGATTGGCGGGCAGGCTGCACGCGGCGGTGCTCAATTGGCTCAAGCCGGTGGGCAGGCTGCACGTGGCGGCGCTCAGATGGCCCAGGTTGGCGGTCAGGCAGCACGTGGTGGCGCTCAGATGGCCGAGGCAGGTGGCAGCTTCACGCGCAACGCTGGTGGACTGGTCCGGTTGGCCATGCAAGTGCTAGGTGCGATCACCGGCGGCATGATCGGCGACGACATGTATACTGGCAGCTGACCGGACACTCGATCCGGGTCGATTTTGCAACGCCCGGAGCGAGATATGAGCGATATCAAAGACCCGCAAGCGGAACCCCGCTATATGGGGCTCTCGACATTCATGCGCGCGCCCTGGTCGGCGGATCCGACCGGGCTTGATATTGCCATGGTCGGGGTGCCGTACGATGGTGCGGTCACCAATCGACCAGGCGCCCGCCACGGCCCGCGCGAGATTCGCAACTCATCCTCGATGATCCGCACAATCCATCATGTAAGCCATGTTGAGCCCTTCAAGCTCTGCCGGGTTGCGGATGTGGGCGACGTATCCTTCACCCGGGTGTTTGAGCATGAGGCGACGGTGGCGGAGATCGCCGCGTTTTTCGCCCAAATTCACGCGGCCGGCGCATTTCCATTAACCGCTGGCGGCGATCACTCAATTACCTATCCAATTTTCAAGGCGATCGCCGCCGATCGACCGATCGGCATGGTGCATATCGATGCGCACACCGATACTTGGGATGAATTCCAGGGCTCCAAGTTTATGCATGGCACACCATTCCGGCGGGCCGTTGAGGACGGGCTTCTCGATCCCACTCGAACCATTCAAATAGGCATCCGAGGCGGTCAAAATTCGCCGGAAGGCTGGGAGTATTCAGAGAAATCCGGAATGCGAGTGGTTTTCATCGAAGAGGTCGAGCGTATCGGAATTGATGCGGTGATCGCAGAGGCGAGACGCGTGGTTGGGGACGGTCCGACCTACATCACATTTGACGTCGATGGGCTCGATCCTGTTTTCGCCCCGGGCACCGGTACACCAGAGGTTGGTGGGCTTACGACGCGTGAAGCGCTGACGTTGTTGCGCGGTCTTAGTGGGTTGAATTTGATCGGGGCAGATGTGGTCGAAGTCGCACCTCCGTTCGACCCAAGCGGCAATACGGCGTTGGTTGGTGCGACTCTGATGTTCGAATTGCTCTGCCTGTTGGCTGAGGCACGAACGCACTCAGGCAAATCGGACAATCAATAAACATGGACCGTTACGGCTGG
>JABIRP010000257.1 GCA_018699735.1 Rhodospirillaceae bacterium
AAGCGGAAACAACAACGACGTAGACTCAGCAACGCAATCGAGATGGCACCCCGGAACGGTAACCCGCCCATCGAACAAGGCGGAAACCCGATCATGATCGTAGGTGGCCAGCGTAAGAACCAAATCCGACGATGCGGTCAACTCTACCGTCCCATACTGTATTGCGGGTTATCGCTTCCGGTATTGTCATCGAGTGACGCTTATCTGGCGAGAGCCTTTTCCACTTCCGCAATCGTAACCTCGATTTGCAGTGGTTTGGTCAGGTAGGCCTCGAAATTAGCATTCTTGCCGCATTCAATATCACGACTTGTCGCAGCGGCACTTATGGCAATTACCGGGATCGAACGGGTCGATGGCTCGGCGCGAAGCGCGTTCAAGGCTTCGAAGCCATTCATGCCTGGCAAATTGATATCCATCAAGATCAGGTCTGGGACCATTCCCCGGGCCAACACCAAGCCCTTCTCCGCCGTGGAAGCAATTGTCAGCTCGCAGTTTGGAATTCGCCGAGTGAGCCGTCGCATCAATATCTGGTTGGCTGGATGGTCTTCGATATAGAGAATTGTGCGAAGTCTTCCATCGGGGGCAGGGGTTTTCGCCGAATTTGAAGAAGATCGCTGTACGGTGACGGACTCTGGCGGCTGACTGCCGGCGCCATGCGGCAGCTCAAACCAAAAGATCGTCCCGTGTTTGGCGTCGCTGGAGAAACCGATGCTGCCACCCATCAAATCAATCAATTGCTGGGTCACAGCAAGGCCGAGCCCGGTGCCTTCAATGCCGCTGTCCTCGCGTCCGATCCTGGAAAACGGCTTGAACAACTCGTCCTGGCGGTCTGGTGGAATGCCGATGCCCGAGTCGACAACCTCAATCCGAATTCTACCGTTGCCGGAATCACTGCTGTTGATGCGTACCCATCCGCCGGGGCGATTGTATTTTACGCCGTTCGACATCAGGTTCAGCAGCACCTGACGCAGGCGGGTCGGGTCAGCCCGAACTAAAATCCGAGACGAACGCTTTTCGTCGAATTTGAGCTCGACTTCGTGTTCGCGCGCGATCGAGTCGGTCAAAGTAAGGCAGGCGCCGATCAGCTCGTTGAGGTCCACATCCTCGATCTCGACGGACAAGCCGTCAGATTCAATGCGCGCAAGATCCAACACTTCGTTGATCAGTTTTAGCAGATGATGGCCTGCTGACATTACATGGCGGATCGCATCTTTCTGATCGTCTGCCAGGGGGTTGACAGAGTCCGAGGCGAGCAGTTGGGTAAACCCGAGAATTGCGTTGAGTGGTGTGCGCAGTTCATGGCTCATGGCCGATAGAAAATCTGACTTAGCCAGGTTGGCACGCTCTGCTTCTTCTTTCGCCTGTCGGATTTTTTCCGCGGCGGCGCGCTGTTCGCTTACATCCCGAATGATTTCCGTCACATAGTTTTCGCCACCCTGTTTCCAATGCGCGGTCGATACATCGACAGCAATATTGTAGCCGGATTTGTGCTGGTGAGCGGCATCCTGGTTTGTTAGGCGCAAGCCTTTGGTACCGACGATCTCCGAGGAAGAGTACCCAAATAGAGCTTCCGCCGCCGCGTTCCAGAACACGATCCTGTCGTCGGAATCTCGGGTCACAATGGCATCGCTGGCATTTTCGGAAATAGCGCGAAAGCGGTTTTCTGACATGTACAAACGACGGTGCAGGGCTTTGATGTCGCGCGATCGTCTGGCCCGCGCCACGACAGTTGAAATCAGCCGGTCGTCATCCAGGCCTTTGAGAAGAAATTCGTCGCCACCGGACGCCTGGGAATTTAACCAAGCCTCTTCACTTTGATGCCCGGTTAGAAAAATGATCGGTACGTGGACATAGGCATCTTCTTGGCGGATCACCCGAGCCAGTTCAAACCCCGTGCAGCCCGGCATCACTACATCCAGCAACAAAACGTCGGGGTCGAAGTCTCGAATTGCGGTGGTCGCAAGGTTTGGGTCGTCAACAATGAGGGTGTCCATGCCGGCGAGCGATAGCAGTGATTTGCAGTACTCAAGCGACTCTCTATCATCATCCACAATCGCAACACGGATTGGTCGCAAGTCGGGCCAGGACGATAGACCTCGAACGGTCTCAGTCAGCTCCAAAACATCAACCGGTTTTACCAGATAACGATCAGCACCGGCTCGGGCGGCCCCAAGGCGGGCTTCAAAGTCGTCACGATTGGAAACGAAGATCACCGGGCAACCGAGATGGCCATCGTCCTTCAGGCGTTGGACCGATCTGAAGCCTGCGTCCGCATCGTTGGCGAAAACAATATCCATGATCAAAACCGACGGGGTCAGTTCCCGCACCGCATCCTCAAGGCCATCAGGACGGCGCAGCCAGTGAAGGCGATAGCCGAGATAGCGAAGGTGCTCGGTTGCCAATCCGGCGAAGGCTTCGTCGTCCTCGACCAGGATAGCGACCGGTTTATGAGGTTCGGCGGGAACCGCTCCGGGCATTTGCGTATCCCAGACAATCGCCTCGGTCGCCTCGGTCGCTACGGTGTCGGAGGGAGCATCTTCGGCTACTCTTAGTTCAACGATAAGCGATTTGACCGTCGCGACCCATTCTTCAGCCAATGCCGTGTTCGGATCCACTGATAGAAAGCTGTTTTCCAGGCGCCTCGCGATGGCGGAGATTTCTGGCATCCCGAACGTGCCGCCGCTGCCCGCCAACCCGTGGGCGTGAAATCGGACCGTTTCGACCGCCGCCGCGCGCGCGTCAGGATTTTCGGCTTCCACAAGCATTCGAATGTCGGTTTCCAGAGCGGCAATCCGGCCGGGAAGGCCTTCACGAAATCGCACTCGAAGCTCGTGCAGACGATCCAACGCTTGTTGTTTTTGATCATTCGACATCAGCGTTCCAAATTTCGCGAATGTGATCAGCAAGCGTGGCGGCATCAAAGGGTTTGGCAATCACGTCAATAGCGCCCAATTCCTTAAAGCGATCAACCTCTTCGACCATCACTTTGGCGGTCATGAAAATGACGGGTGTATTGGCGAATTCAGGTTCTTGGCGCAAGTGTTCAAGCGCGGTGGGGCCATCCATGCCGGGCATCATGACATCAAGCAAAATTAGATCCGGCAAGAACCGTTTGGCGAGCTCGACGACTTGATCGCCCGACGAGCATGTTTCGACCTCGAAGCCACCCAAAGCGCTCAGAGCCAGAGTGGCGATCTCGCGAATATCCGGCTCGTCTTCAGCGTACATAATTCGATGGAGTGACATTGTCGCGACCTCATCTAACCTCGCTGCCGCCTTTTCGGCCTCCTTAAGGCGGCTAAGTTATACGACTGATTCGCATTTCCGCAGTATAATATCTCGCCGATTCAAGCGATCGTGAGCAGTATAGTTATCCAATATACCGAATTTCTTAACAGGAGCGTCGGCGCGTTCCTTGTGCCCCTAAATGTCGACTGGAGCCCTCGAGTGTGCTTTGGTTTGGTGTTCTGAGCGCGCAAGATCTTTGATTAGGATGTGGTATGGACCCTGAAGCACGACTGCGAGCCCGAATGATGGAAATTAAACTCGACTTCATTCGGGGCGTACCACAACGCTTAGATGCAATGGATGCCGCTTTCGACACCTTGAACAGGGCCCCTGAAGGCGAAATAGATACTGAAGCCTTGTCCGATTTGCAGCGAATTGTTCATACCATTGCGGGAACCGCCGGGACCTTCGAGCTGACAGAACTGACCGAGATTGCGGCCGAAATGGAGAGTGTTTGTAAGCAGGTCGGCGGCGGAACTGAGATCACTTCAGGGCATCGAAAAGAATTAGATCGCTTACGGGAAAAGCTGATCGAGGCGTCGCAAGGCTTAGGGCAGGGCTTAGATCAGGGCTTAGATCAGGGCCTAGATCTGGGCTTAGATTAACCGCGTCAATTAGCCGAAGGAGATCGCCGCGCACTTCGGAAGGAACCTGAACCGCGGGTGTCGTTGAATTTGGTTTTCTCGCTGGTTGCCCCTATGTGTTGGTGAGCGCTGGAACAGGAAGAGCCAATGAGCGAGAACGACAATATGGATTGGGAAGATGACTATGGCGCGTCGCGCCGTCGGTTGATTCCGCACATCGGACGTTTCGGGTTCATCGGACTGGTGACCGTGATCGGTGCCGTGGCTCTTTATTATCTCGCCGGCATGGTGCTGGTGCACCGGATTTCCGACGATATCGAATTTCAGGCCTCTGTCCCGGCGCCGGGAGCCAGCCGAGCCGTGGCGATCAGTGCCGCCCTGATTGAGCGTGAGACCGACCGCAATCGTTGGACCGCCAATGACCCGATCATGTTACCCGGCCACCTGTTGGACAACATGCCCAATTTCCAGCAGGGAATCATTTACGCTTTATCTCGTTTCGTTATCGAAATGGCAGATCACATCGGCCGCTCCCGTGGCTCCAGTGAGGTTGATCCAGACCTCGACAAGGCGGCGGGGTTGCTGAAATACCCTGGCAATATTTGGATTTTCGACTTCTCGACGTCCTTGGCGCCAACCGCATCGTCGGAAGCCCAGTACCGTGCCGCCCGGCGGTCCTTGCTGGCCTATAACGACAGGCTGGTGTCCGGCCAGGCGATATTTGAGCGACGGGCCGACAATCTACAGGCCACATTGGAGCGCATCACAGCCGATCTCGGATCGTCTTCGGCTGTAATAGATCAGCACCTGGCAAGCCCCCCGCCGTTTATTGATACTCAGGCCGATAATATTTTCTACAACGTCAAGGGCAGGCTGTATGGCTACTACTTACTCCTGCGAGAGCTTGGCGCGGACTATGGCAAGGTGATGACGGATCGCGATCTCTCGAGAATTTGGGGACAGATGTTGGATTCCTTGCGTTCTGCCGCCATGCTAGATCCGTTGGTCGTGGTCAACGGTGCTCCCGACGGGCTTTATCTGCCGAGCCATCTGGCGGTGCAGGGCTTTTACCTGCTCCGGGCCCGTACGCAGCTACGCGAAATCGTCAACGTTTTGCAGAAGTGACGGGTCCGTTCTCGGTTTGAGGTGAGATTGACGCTTCGGTTTGCTGATAGCGCCGCGCGACCTCGGCCGGTCGCGGTGGCCGCTTGGGCTCAGGTGAGATTTCCTGGGCGATGAATTGGGCCAGAAATGGCGAAGAGTATCCCCGCAGTACCTGACGTAGTCCGCCTCCCGATGCCGCTTGGGACGGTATATTTTGGGATCGTGGAGTTTGGGGTCGAGGGCCGGGTGCCGGAATAGGGGTATTGCGCGGATTGGCTGGTTGGGCGGCCGGGTCCGGTTGTGAACTTGGGCGCGTGCTAACCGGTTCCGCACGAGCGTTTATCGTGCGCGGTGGTGCAACTCCCTGGCCAGAGCCGGGCGGTGGAACAGAAGCGACCATTTAGTCCTCAAACGAGCAGGCCACGGAACGGCGCTAGGCCAGAACCGCGTCAACCGTACAGTCTGAGTGTGATTCAGTTACCAGAACGTTAACGCCAGTGAAATTTTAGCGGTAAGATTCTAGCAGTGAAGTATTAACGCTTGTCGTTGTCCTTGCCGCTCATCGCGTCAAGTTGGCGTTGCAGCATTTCGACCTGTTGGCGCAGAAGGTCGATCCCCGACGTATCGACGGGAGCCTCCGACGTACTTTCGGGCTTGCTCTCGGGTGCACTCTCCGGTCGAGGAGGCGTATTCCAGGTGTCGGCTTGAGAGCCGGTCTTGGTCTTGTTCGTGGCTAAATCCGGCCGGAACATTTCCATCGTGCGTTCCATCATCGCCATGTTCTGCTGCGTCATCTCGTCAAAATTGGCGAATGGAAACAGGCCGCCGAGGGCCTCCTGCATATAGTCTCGCGTTTTGTCTTGGTTTTGCGAGAAAGCTTGCATGGCGTAGTCCAGATACTGCGGCACGACGGCCTGCAGGTTGTCGCCGTAAAACCCAATGAGTTGGCGCAAGAAACTGATCGGAAGCAGGTTTTGGCCTTTGGCCTCTTCTTCGACGATGATCTGAGTCAACACAGAGCGGGTAATATTCTCGCCGGATTTGGCGTCGTAGACTACGAAGTCCTGGCCGTCCTTTACCATCTGGCAGAGGTGGTCGAGGGTAACGTAGCTGCTGGTCGCGGTGTTGTAGAGCCGCCGATTGGCGTACTTCTTGATGACGATGGCGTCGTCGCCGACATCTCCGTCGTCGCCAGAGGCCTGCGGTTTCGTGCTTGCCCGTGCTTTCCTCGCCATGCCCACCGTCCACTCTATTGCGTGCCGTTTCCCTACCCTGGAACCGTTGATTTTGCAATGCAACGGAAAATCTGGTGCGATGCGGCATCCGAGCCGACTATAATACCGTCATGTCCGATTCCGATGATCCGAATAACCGCGACCCGGCCCACAGTGATCCGGGCCAAAGTGACCCTGCTGAAGGTGATCCGGGCGAGTTGGCTCGCCAATTTCTCGATTTATGGCAGGATCAACTGACGGCGATGGCTGGCGACCAAGAGCTTGCGGAGTTGACACGCCGTTGGGCAACCGTCTGGCCGAAGATGAACTTAAGTGCTTTGGCCGAGAGTACTGGGGCAAAAGATCTGGGAGGAGCGTTTGACGCAGGCCGGGGAAGTCGAGATGGATCAAAAGAGAGCGGTTCGCAGCGGCCCGCGCCCGCTACCGCTGCATCTGACGACCGCGATGTTGACCTGGCTCAGCTCACCGAACGCATCGAAGCTTTGGAAGAACGGATCGCTGCCTTGGAATCCGACGCTGCGCCCCCGGGCCGAGGCTCTGGCAAACGCGCTGACACCCGACCTGACACCCGACCTGGCACCCGACCAAGCCGCAAAATCTCAGGGAAACCCAAACAGCCCTGATGTAACTGAAGAGATATGGGCAGAGTTCAGCCAGGCTTTGGAAGCCGAAATCGGCCGTAGAGCCAATGATCTGCTGACCGGCATTCTCGCTTACCGTCGACACCCCTACAGCCGCCCGGATGAAACCCACCCGGCGGTTTGGTCCGAAGGCACAACCCATTTGTTGGACTACGCGCCGGGCGCCAGGAAGGCGACGCCGGTTCTCGTCGTGCCGTCGCTGGTCAATCGCCACTACGTCCTCGATCTGGTGCCGGGCCAGGGCTTTCTGGGATTTCTGGTTGCGTCTGGCTATCGCCCGATGGTGGTCGATTGGGGTGCGCCGGGCGAAATCGAGAGTAATTTCACGCTCACCGATTATATCGCCGGCCGTTTGGAGCGTGTGCTCGATACGGTGCTTGCTGAGACCGAACAGCAGCCGATCGTCCTCGGGTATTGCATGGGCGGGTTGTTGGCATTGGCACTGGCAGGGCGGCGGGCCAAGGACGTGGCGGGGTTGGCGCTACTTGCCACGCCCTGGGATTTTGCCGAGGATGCGCCGGCGATCGTCGCTGGATTGCCGGCGTTGGAGCCATCGTTGGGCGCGACCATCGACTCCGTGGGTATTTTGCCAACCGATCTGATACAAGCGCTCTTCTTTGGGCTTGACCCAATGCAGGTCATTCGGAAATTTCTGCGGTTCGCCGAATTGGATCCCGACAGTGCCGAGGCGATGGAGTTTGTCGCGGTCGAGGATTGGCTGAATGATGGCGTTCCGCTTGCCGGCCCGGTCGCCCGCGAGGCGTTGTTTGGTTGGTACGGGCGAAATACGCCAGCCGGTCTCGCGTGGCGGGTGGCGGGCGATGTCGTTGACCCGGGCGATGTGACTGTGCCGGCATTGGCGGTGATCCCGTCGCGGGACCGCATCGTGCCACCGGGCTCGGCCCGTGCCTTGGCGCGGGCCTTACCGAATTGTCGTGAATTGGCGACGCCGCTCGGCCATATCGGCATGGCGGTCAGCCGAAGCGCCCGCAAGCGCGCGTGGTTGGGAATTTTGCAGTGGATGGAGAATATTTGATGAGTGATCTCGCAACCGGTATCGGGATGGATGAAGCGCGACGGCGGTTCCATGTTCTGCATGAGATCGTGTCGGCTGCGCGCGCAAATCTCGACCAGAATATCTGGGACTATATGCGCGGCGCGACCGAGACTGAGACGACGGCTAAGCGCAATCGCCAAGCGCTCGACCGGGTGGCGCTCCGCCCCAGAGTATTGCGCGATGTGCGGAATATCGATTGTTCCGGAAGCTTTCTTGGCACCAAACTGAGGATCCCGGTGCTGCTGGCACCGATCGGCTCGCTTGAAAGTTTCGATCCTCACGGCGGCACGGCGGCGATGCAGGCGGCGGCGCGACATGATGTGGCCCTGATGCTTTCATCCGTCGGCGCCGTCTCGCTTGAGGAGGTGGCCAAGGTCGAGGGCGGCTATAAGATCGCCATGCTGTACAAGCGCGGCGACCGTCAGTCGATGGACGATTACGTCAAACGTGCCATCGACGCCGGATATGCGAGCTTCTGTTTGACAGTTGATAGCGCGATCTACAGCCGGCGAGAGCGTGATATCGCCAATCGTTTCATCAAACCTTGGCGCAGTGGCGATGGGGCAGAATGGCAGGCGGCGCTCAACTGGGATGATATTAAGCATTACAAAGACACTTTCGAGATGCCGTTGATCCTTAAGGGCATTGCAACCGCCGAGGACGCAGCCATCGCCGTCGACCATGGGGTGGACTGCGTTTACGTATCGAACCACGGCGGCCGGCAACTCGATCACGGGCGCGGTTCGCTCGACGTGCTACCCGAAGTGGTCGAGGCGGTCGGTGGCAAGGCCGAGATCGCGGTCGATGGTGCTTTCAACCGGGGAACCGACGTCATAAAGGCGATCGCCATGGGGGCTGATATTGTGGGACTCGGTCGCATGCTGTGTTGCGGCCTCGCGGCCGGCGGGGCTGACGGTTGTGCACGCATGCTGGAACTTTTGGAGGAAGAGATATGCACCTCGCTTGGTCTACTTGGCGTGACAAGCCTTGATCAGCTGGACCAAAGCTATCTGCATCCGGCCGAACCGGTCGATGCAGCCCACGTGCACAGCGCCTTCCCTCTACTTGGTCCCAGGGCTTGGCCATATTGAGGGTCCATATTGAGTGTCAGTACTGAGTGGCATATGCATTCGCGCAATCGAAACATTGTTTTTGTGCACTGCAACATTTTTCTGGATTCGCTGCCCGGCTCACTGTACAAAATGTGTTAACGAATTCTGATATTCCCGATCGAGGAGAGATCTTATGACGGACGTGGTTATTGCCGGTGCCGCGCGCACCGCTGTTGGTGGTTTTAGTGGTGGACTTTCGAGCCTGACCGCCAGCGAGCTTGGCGAAGTGGCAATTCGGGCAGCACTTGAGCGCGCCGGGATCGAAGGCAGCGATGTCGACGAGGTCATTCTCGGCCAGGTTCTGACTGCGGCCCAGGGCATGAACCCGGCACGCCAGGCTGCAATCGCAGCCGACATCCCGCAGGAACGCACCGCCATCACCATTAATCAGGTTTGCGGATCCGGCTTGCGCGCGGTGGCGCTGGGTGCCCAAGCGATCCGTGCCGGTGACAGTTCGGTGGTCATTGCTGGCGGCCAGGAGAACATGAGCCTGGCGCCGCATGCCCAGCATCTGCGCTCCGGTCACAAGATGGGCGACGTCAAGTTCGTCGATACCATGATCAAGGACGGCCTTTGGGACCATTTCAACGGCTACCACATGGGCAATACGGCCGAGAATGTGGCTGAGAAATGGCAAATCACCCGGGAAGAACAGGACGCATTCGCCGTCGCCTCGCAAAACAAGGCCGAGGCGGCGCAGAAGGCCGGCAGGTTCAAGGACGAGATCGTTCCGGTCACCATCAAGACCCGCAAGGGCGAGACCGTGGTCGATACCGACGAGCACCCGCGTCATGGTGCCACGATTGAGGCGATGGCAGGCTTGCGCGCAGCTTTCATCAAGGACGGAACGGTAACCGCCGGCAATGCTTCCGGTATCAATGACGGCGCTGCCGCGTTGGTCCTGATGAGCTCGGCTGATGCCGACAAGCGCGGTATCCAGCCACTCGCCCGGATCGCGTCCTTCGCGACCTGCGGTGTGGATCCGGCGGTCATGGGGTCGGGTCCGATCCCGGCCAGCCGCGCGGCACTTGAAAAGGCCGGTTGGTCAGTCGAGGACCTGGATCTGGTTGAGGCCAACGAAGCCTTTGCGGCTCAGGCCTGCGCGGTGAACAAGGATATGGGCTGGGACACCGATAAGGTAAACGTCAATGGCGGTGCCATTGCGATCGGTCACCCGATCGGTGCTTCCGGTGCCCGTGTTTTGATCACGCTGCTGCACGAAATGCAGCGGCGCGATGCCAAGAAGGGACTGACCACATTGTGCATTGGCGGCGGCATGGGTGTCGCCATGTGTGTCGAGCGGGGCTGAGGGGCCTCCAGAAGACACATTTCACGAACAATAAGAAACGACGATAGGAGTAGATGATATGGCACGAGTGGCACTGGTCACAGGCGGAACACGGGGTATTGGCGAGGCAATCTCGGTGATGCTGAAGGAAAAGGGCTACACCGTGGTGGCCTGTTACGCCGGCAACGAGGAGCGCGCCAAGGCGTTCACCGACCGTACCGGAATTGCGTCCTACAAATGGGATGTCTCGGATTTCGAGCAATGCCAGGCTGGGATTGCCCGGGTCGAGGCCGAGATTGGTCCGATCGACGTCCTGATAAACAACGCCGGCATCACCCGAG
>JABIRP010000258.1 GCA_018699735.1 Rhodospirillaceae bacterium
GTGTCATTGCCGTCGCCGGCTGAGAGTGTGTCGTTGCCGGCGTTGCCGAAAACCAAATCATCATCAGAGCCGGATCGGACGAGATCGTTGCCTTGTCCACCATAGACGGTGTCTTTGCCTTGGCCGCTTGAGATGCCGTCCCCGCCGGCGTTGCCGAACACTAGGTCTGCGTCGGCTCCGGCGAGAATGATGTCGATGCCGTCCCCGCCGGCAATTGTGTCCGCCCCGGCACCGGCGATGATTGTGTCATCACCAAGGTTTCCGCCCAGGTCGTCGTCACCCGCTCCGCCGCTAATCGAGTCGTTTCCCTGGCCGCCCCAGATCGTGTCGGCTCCGTCGCTGCCAATGACCGTATCGTTGCCGGCGTTACCAAACAGAAGATCTGAATCGCCGCCACCGTAGATCACGTCATCGCCGGGTCCACCTTGCGCCGTGTCGGCACCGGTACCTGCTGAGATTACGTCATTGCCAACATTCCCGAAGATGACATCGGCGCCGCTGTTTGCGGAGATTGAATCGTTGTCTTGGCCACCGTAGATGGTGTCGTTGTCGGCTCCGGCCGTGATCGTGTCGTTGCCGAAATTGCCCAGGATCAGGTCTTTGCCATCGCTTCCTTCGATCCGGTCGCTGCCTTGACCGCCGTAAATCGTGTCCGAGCCACCGGCGCCTAGAATGCTGTCGGCGCCTTGATTGCCGAATATCAGATCCGATCCATCCAGTGCTGAAATCGTGTCGCTTCCGCTCAGACCAGATATCGAGTCGGCACTTCCGGTTCCCGATAAAACATCAGAGCTTGCAGTTCCGCTGATAGCCATAGACGTCCCCCCGAAAGGCTGCCTGACCAAAATATGACCTAATAAAATTGTGCTTATAATGCCGGAGTCTCACATTTAACGCAATCTACGCGATACGCAAGATGGCTATCACTGGCTCTGGCGCACCGTAATCGGACAAACAAAAGGTGCTGCGGATCGGGGCTTAGTCCTGGATTATTTTTCCGATCTCACGAGCCACGTCTTCGGGCTCTCCGACTTCGGAAAAATGGCCGATGTACTTACCGCTCGGCCCAATCAGATAGACGGCGGCGGAGTGGCTAATCAGGTAGTTGCGCTGGTCTGTGTCCGAATTATCGTCGGAATCCTGCGATGGCGCGAGATATGTTTTGTAGTACTTGACCTGATAAGCGTCGGTGACAGCTGAAAGTTGGTCGGTGCTTCCGGTGAGGCCGATAAGCCGTGGGTGAAAATTGGCGACGTATGCGGCCAACACAGACCGTGTGTCTCTTGCCGGGTCGACAGTAATGAAGACCGGTTGGATACGTTCGGCCTTGTCTTCCAGCAGGTCCAAAGCCTCCGACAGTGTACTCAAAATGGTCGGGCAGATGTCAGGGCAATAGGTGTAGCCGAAGGTGACCAGCAGGTATTGGCCATGAAAATCGCTATCGCGGATAGTCTTGCCAGTATGGTCTACAAGCTCGAACGGTCCGGAGATCGTATTTCCAGTCTCTGCACGAGTTTGGTCATGGTCATAAAACATCATCGCCAATACGAGGAGAGGAATTATACGCCGCAACATTGATGTCATGCGTCCTCGCTGGTTTCATCTGCTGCCAGTGGCGAACCGATGCGGTCCTTAGGGCATTGGGTACATTAGTTGAAACGGTGGTGGCGTCACGTTGGTTTTCGATCGCATTTCCCCGGCTTTCCCTTGCAATCTTCCGCCCGCCCCGCTACACACCGGCCCGTAAACGTCACACACGGGCTTGCGCTTGCCGTCGTCATATGTCGACAGGCGCTCCGGTGCCGGCCAGTCCGGCGGACGCCCGTGGAGGATTAACCGGAGAAATAGAGGAAATCATGGCTGCTGTTCCTAGCTTTACCATGCGCCAACTGCTTGAGGCTGGCGTACATTTCGGACACCACACCCGTCGTTGGAACCCCAAGATGTCACCGTACATCTTCGGCCAGCGCAACAACGTCCATATCATTGATCTTCGCCAGACCGTGCCGATGCTGTATCGCGCGCTGGAGGCCGTCCGCGACGTAACCGCCGGTGGCGGGCGCGTGTTGTTCGTCGGCACCAAGCGTCAGGCGTCCGAGCCAATTGCCGAAATTGCGCGGAAGACCGGTCAGTATTTCGTCAATCACCGTTGGCTCGGCGGCATGCTAACCAACTGGAAGACGATCTCCAACTCGATCAAACGCCTGAAGGATCTGGATGAGCAATTGAGCCAGGACGGCGTTGGCCTGACCAAGAAGGAATTGCTTGGCTTGACCCGCGAGCGCGACAAACTCGAACGCGCACTGGGCGGCATCAAGGAGATGGGTGGTCTGCCGGATATCGTGTTCATCATCGATACCAACAAAGAGCAGCTCGCGATCCAAGAAGCCAACAAGCTTGGTATCCCAGTCGTCGCCGTGCTCGACAGTAACAGTGACCCTGATGGCGTCGCCTATCCGATCCCGGGTAACGACGATGCCATGCGAGCGATTGCACTGTACTGCGAGATGGCAGGCAATGCGGTGCTGGCCGGCCTGCAGCAGGAATCATTTACTTCCGGTGCCGATGTTGGCGAATCCGACGTGGTTCCGACCGAGCCGGCGCTCGAAGCGGCTGCGGCTGAGGAAGCTGCCGCTGCCGAGGCCCCTGCTGCTGAAGCCCCTGCTGCTGAAGCCCCCGCTGCTGAAGCCCCTGCTGCTGAAGCCCCTGCTGCCGAGGCCCCGGTTGCCGAAGCTCCGGTTGCTGAAGCTCCGGCGGAAGACGCTAAAGTCTAAGAGGTTGCCGCCTTCGGAGAGGGTGGCGATTTGCGGCCCGGTCGTTTGAACCGGGGCGGGTTTAGGTGGAGCGCGGCAGGCTGCAGCAGGCTGCGACAGGCTGCGGCTCCGCCATTTATCGGATGAGGTAAAGACATGGCTGTTACGGCTGCAATGGTAAAAGAGCTCCGGGAGAAGACCGGCGCTGGCATGATGGATTGTAAGAAGGCGTTGACCGAGACGGATGGCGATATCGAAGTCGCGGTCGATTGGTTGCGCACGAAGGGGCTTGCTGCTGCCGCCAAGAAGTCTGGGCGGGTCGCGGCCGAAGGTCTGGTTGCTGCACTCACATCTGGCACCGTCGGTGCGGTTGTTGAGTTGAACTCCGAGACCGACTTCGTGGCGCGGAACGATGAGTTCCAGGGCTTTGTGCGGACCTTGGCCGAATTGTCGCTCTCGAACAGCGACGATCTCGACGCCATTAAGGCGCTGGATTATCCGGATACCGGGCGCACGGTCGAAGAACAACTGACCCATAACATCGCCACCATCGGCGAGAACATGAACCTGCGTCGTGCGGCACGCCTGCAAGTTGGTTCGGGCGCTGTCGTTCCCTACGTTCACAACGCGGTTGCATCGGGTCTTGGCAAGATTGGCGTTCTCGTAGCACTCGAGTCGTCCGGTGATGCCGACAAGCTCAGCGATCTCGGCAAACAGATTGCCATGCATGTTGCCGCCGCAGCACCGCAAAGCCTTTCGACCGACGACCTTGACCCGGCTTCGGTTGAACGCGAGCGTTCGGTGTTGGTCGAGCAGGCGAAAGACTCCGGTAAACCGGACGAGATCATCGAAAAGATGGTCGAAGGCCGCCTGCGCAAGTTTTATCAAGAAGTGGTGCTGTTGGAGCAGACCTTCGTCGTTGATAACGAGACGAAGATCGCCAAGGTCGTGGAGAATGCGGCCAAGGAGATCGGCGCGCCCGTTACGTTGACTGGATTTGTACGCTTCCAGCTTGGTGAGGGCATTGAGCGCGAAGAGTCGGATTTTGCAGCCGAAGTGGCAGCACAACTCGCCAGCTAAACCAAACGAGAACAACCCGAATTAGCCCCGGGGAGACGGCGTGATGGGAGACGACGACGGTAAATCGGGCGCTCCGCGCTATCAGCGGGTGCTCTTAAAAATCTCGGGCGAGGCCTTGATGGGGGATCGGGATTACGGTCTTGATCCCGGCACCGTCGATCGTATTGCTGGCGAAGTGAAGTCGGTCATTGAGCTCGGGGTCGAAGTTTGCCTCGTGATCGGCGGCGGAAACATTTTTCGGGGCGTTTCCGCCTCGGCGTCCGGCATGGACCGCTCAACTGCCGACTATATGGGCATGTTGGCGACTGTAATGAACGCCCTCGCCATGCAGGCGGCACTCGAGCGGATCGATCTGCCAACTCGGGTGCTCTCCGCCCTTCCTATTTCGGCCGTCTGCGAGCCCTATATCCGCCGCCGGGCAGTGCGCCACATGGAGAAGAACCGTGTGGTCATATTTGCTGCCGGTACGGGCAATCCCTTTTTTACGACAGATACGGCCGCAGCGCTTCGAGCCACCGAAATGGGCTGCGAAGCGCTCCTGAAAGCGACCAAGGTCGACGGCGTGTACGATGCCGATCCGGAAAAGGTCTCCAGCGCCAGGCGGTACGACCGGTTGAGCTATATGGATGTGCTGTCCAACGACCTCAAGGTGATGGATGCCTCGGCGATTTCGCTGGCGCGTGAAAATCGCATTCCGATTCTTGTGTTTTCGATACACAATGCCGGTGGGTTTGCCGACGTTGTAAGTGGAAACGGTCGGTTTACGATCATCACCGAAGAGGATGCCAATGGCTGATGAACCGGATCTCGATGATATCCAACGCCGCATGGACGGCGCGATAACGGCGCTTGGAAAGGAATTTCAGGGGCTGCGAACCGGCCGTGCGTCGGCTCAGCTTTTGGAGCCGATCAATGTTGATGCCTACGGCGCCATGATGCCAATGAACCAGGTTGGGACGATCGGCGTGCCGGAACCGCGCATGCTCACCGTTCAGGTTTGGGACAAGTCGCTCGTGAAGTCCGTGGAAAAGGCGATCCGGGAGTCGGATCTGGGCCTCAATCCGCAAACCGACGGCCAACTTATTCGTGTGCCGCTACCGGATCTGAGCGAGGAGCGGCGCAAGGAACTCTCGAAGATTGCTCATAAATATTCCGAGGGCGCGCGAGTTGCCGTTCGAAACGTCCGCCGCGACGGTATCGAAACCATTCGCAAGATGGAGAAGGATGGGGACCTCAGCGAGGATGACCGTCGCTTTTACGAAGATGAGATACAGTCGATGACCGACGATCATGTTGGGAAAATCGACGAGGCCTTGGATACCAAGGACAAGGAGATCATGCAGGTCTGAACCGATGGATGCCGCTTTTGCCTCTGATGGCGACCACCCGCCCGCGCATGTAGCCGCCATTATGGACGGCAACGGCCGATGGGCGAGGGCTCGCGGATTACCACGCACCGAAGGACATCGGCGCGGTGCAGAGGTCGTGCGCCAAATCGTAAAGGCCTCCAGCGACCTCGGGATTTCCTATCTGACATTGTTCGGCTTTTCTTCTGAAAACTGGAAGCGGCCATGGCCCGAGGTTTTTGACCTGATGGGTCTTTTACGTCGTTATCTTAGTCACGAAATCGACGAGCTCGATCGCCAAGGTGTCTGCTTCAAGGCGATCGGGGACCGTTCGCGTTTTGAGCCGGATATTGTCGCCCTGATTGAGGAAGCCGAAGAGCGCACGCAGCACAACCGAGACCTTACCCTGGTTTTGGCGCTGAGTTACGGCGGTCGAGCCGAAATCGCGCATGCGGCCAAAGCACTTGCCGAGCAGGTTGCAGCGGGGGAGATCACAGCGGACGAGATCGACGAGGCGGTGTTTGCCGGGATGCTGGAGACCAGCGCCATTCCCGATCCGGACCTGTTGATCCGAACCGGTGGTGAGAAGCGGATCTCTAACTTTACGCTCTGGCAGTGCGCTTACACGGAGTTCGTATTCCTGGACACGCTTTGGCCGGATTTCACACGTGACCACCTTGAGGCCGCGATCGCCGAATTCCGAGGCCGCGAACGCCGCTACGGCGCGGTCGTCGGCTGATTGCCGATCTCGAGACAGGGCCGTGATTTCACCCAACCTTCGCCTGCGCGTTCTTTCGTCTTTGATTATTTTGCCGGCGGTCGGTTTTTTGCTGTTCGTTGGGGGTTGGGCGTTCGTTGGCTTCGCTGTTTTGGTTTCGGGCTTGATGGCTTGGGAGTGGGGACAACTCGTTACATCCGGCCACCCAGCCTCGATTTCGATCGCTCTCGCTATTCTCGCAGCTTCGATCGTCGGGGTTAGCCCTACTTTGGGAGCTTCGTTGACAGCTGTTGCGGTGGCGGTGGGGTTGCTTGTGATGCTCGTTGCGGGACGCGTTATGGGCATAGCGTTCCCCCGGCTTTGCGCAATCGGCCTGGCGGTCTCGACATTGCCGCTGATTTCGCTTGTTTGGCTGCGTGATTTACCGGATATCGGGTTTACCATCGTTCTCTGGGCGATCGCGGCAGTTGTTGCGGTAGACACTGGGGCCTATTTGGCGGGAAAATCTATTGGTGGGCCAAAATTGGCGCCGCAGTTGAGCCCGAACAAGACCTGGGCTGGGCTTATCGGTGGAATGCTCGCTTCGGCTGTGGTCACGATTGCTTTTCGATACTATCTCCTACCTGAGGCGGGTGGGCCAACTGGTGGGTTGGTCAATGTTGCGACCATGGGCGTGATTGGAGCCGGGGTTGCGGTGGTCGCTCAAGCCGGTGATTTGGCTGAATCGGCGGTTAAACGATATTTCGGTGCCAAGGATTCGGGACAGATTATCCCTGGTCACGGCGGTATCCTCGACCGGGTCGATGGGCATATTGCGGTAATGCCGGTATTGGCCTTGATCGGTTGGGCACGCGGCGGAGTAATGTTTTGATGATTGGACGGTTATGACCTCGAGTTCATCAAGCGGGAAGAGCGTCGAGCCAAGGACCGTCAGCGTGCTCGGGTCGACGGGATCCGTTGGAGCATCGACTGAGGACCTATTGGCCCGCTCTCCCGATGCTTTTCGCATCGAAGCGTTAACCGCCAGGCGCAGTGTCGACACCCTAGTGCGCCAGGCAGAGCGTTTGCGGCCTCGTTTCATCGCGATTGCAGACCACGCGGCATATCCTGAGTTGAAACGACAACTCGGCGGCACGGGGATTGAACTTGCAGCCGGCGACGATGCCGTGGTCGCTGCGGCAGAGCGGCAGGTGGATTGGGTTATGTCGGCGATCGTCGGAACCGCCGGACTGGCGCCGACCTTGGCGGCAATCCGCCAAGGGACCACGGTCGGTCTCGCCAACAAGGAGTGTCTGGTCTCCGCCGGTGCGCTGATGATGCAGGAGGTCGAGGCAACCGGTGCCGTATTGCTGCCGGTCGATTCCGAACACAACGCCATCTTTCAGGCGATCGAGGGGACACCCAATGCGGCGATCGAAAAGATCGTCCTGACCGCATCCGGCGGACCGTTCCGGCAATGCAGCTTCGCCGAGATGGCAACAAAGACCCCCGCCGAAGCCCTGGCACATCCGAATTGGGACATGGGCGCCAAAATTTCGATAGACAGCGCCACGATGATGAACAAAGGCCTGGAAGTGATCGAAGCACATCACTTGTTCGGCCTGCCTTCAAACCAAATCGAGGTGTTGGTACACCCGCAGTCGGCGGTGCATGGGATGGTCTATCTCGAAGATGGCTCAGTCCTAGCTGAATTGGGCGCTCCGGATATGCGCACACCCATTGCTCATGTGCTCGCCTGGCCCAGCCGTATGAACGCGCCGGCAGAACGGCTGGATTTGGTTGCACTTGGCTCTCTCACCTTTGAGGCTCCAGACTTGAACCGGTTTCCAGCCTTGCGCCTGGCGCGCGACGCGATGGAGCAGGGAGGCTCGGCGCCGATTGTGTTGAACGCAGCGAACGAGATCGCTGTCGCCGCATTTCTCGACCTTCGGCTCGGTTTTACCGAGATCGTCGAAACGGTGGCTTCGATGACCGAAACTTTCTGCCCCGAGCCGCCCAAAACTGTCGCAGATGTATTGACAATCGATGCAGAGGCCCGAGCACGGACTTCCGACTTTCTTGCCGCGCCGGTAGAGGCACGCGTTGCCATTGGCGCGCCGAGACACTAAGTGAGTGTCTGATTTAACGTTCCGCTTGTTGCTATCGACTAGGACGCCGCAATGGACTTTCTTGCTATCATTCAGAGCGCACCTGTTTCGTTCCTGATAATTCTGACTGTGCTCGTCTTCGTGCATGAATTCGGTCACTTCTTTATTGCGCGTCGGAACGGGGTGCGGGTCGAGGTGTTCTCGATCGGGTTTGGCCCTGAGTTGTTCGGGTGGAATGATAAAGCCAACACACGTTGGAAAATTTCTGCCATTCCACTCGGTGGCTACGTCAAGATGTTCGGGGACGCGGATGCGACGAGCAGCCGTGCCGAGGGCGCCGAGGATATGACCGACGGTGAGCGCGCGGTCTCGTTCCACCACAAACGCCTAAGCCAGCGCGCGGCGATCGTGGCTGCCGGGCCAATCGCGAATTTTGCCTTCGCGATCCTGCTGCTTGCGGGGCTCTACGCCACAGTTGGGCAGCGTCAGACGCCGGCGGTGATCAATGAGGTCTCGGAAAATAGTGCTGCCGCAGAAGCCGGCTTGCTGGCTGGAGATGAGATTGTCCGCCTTGATGGCACAGCCATTGAGCGGTTCGGGGATGTGCAGCGCATCGTTTCACAAAGCCCGGACAAGACCCTGGCGACGATTGTTTTGCGCGATGACAAAGAGGTCCAGCTTTCGGTAACGCCGCGACGGATTGAGACCAAGGACGCGTTCGGGAACGAAGTTGTGATCGGCCGCCTCGGTGTGCGGAGCGGGCAAATTCGAATGGTCCGCCTCAATCCGCTGTCGGCGGCCGGACATGCGGCTAAGGATACTTGGTCATTCACAATTCAGACTTTGGACGCCGTTGGTCAAATCATTGCCGGTCAACGAGGTTCCGAAGAACTGGGCGGCCCACTGCGTATAGCCCAGATGTCCGGCGATGTGGCGCAGACCGGTATCGTAACGACCATATGGTTCATGGCCATTCTCTCGATCAATTTGGGCCTGATTAACCTGTTCCCGGTTCCAATCCTGGACGGCGGCCATTTAGTTTTTTACATCTTCGAAGCGCTTCGAGGGCGCCCGGTTGGCGAAAAGGTGCAGGAGTGGGCTTCCATAGCCGGTCTGTCTCTGGTGATCGGATTGATGCTGCTGGTCACATGGAACGATCTGGTTCATCTGAAGGTCTTCGAGCTTATCGGATCGCTGTTCAGCTGATCCTAAAAAGCGCGGAATTTCATGACATTACCGGTTTGCGCCGCCTGGTATCGGGGCTATAGTCCGCCCCGTAGAGGTGAGGTGCGTTAAATTTGGTGGTGAGGGTTGGCGTGGTATTCGCCAGAACATTGATCGGACAAATTCGGTGTGTGGCATTCGCCGCTGTTTTGGCGCTGTCGATGCTTGCGGTATTTGCGAGCGTCGCAGATGCGCAACAGGGCGTTATCCGAGAGATCCAAGTCGTCGGTACCCAGCGCATCGACCCCGAGACTGTTCGATCCTATATGCGGCTGTCACCAGGTGATCCTTTTGATGCAGGTCGGCTTGATCGTGCGCTGAAGGCTCTGTTCGCGACCGCACTTTTCAATGACGTTACGCTCCGGCGAGAGGGCAACGTCCTGATCGTGAACGTGGTCGAAAACCCGGTCATCAATCGCATTGCGATCGAAGGCAATCTCCGGATTGAAGACAGTGAGCTGGAAAAAGAGCTGCAATTGCGGCCACGCCTTGTCTTCACCCGGACCAAAGTGCGCCAGGACGTTCGCCGAATAATCGAGATCTATCGCCAGAGTGGCCGGTTTGCCATCAAGGTCGAGCCAAAAGTCATCCAGCTGCCGCAAAACCGCGTTGACCTGGTGTTTGAGGTCGATGAGGGAAGTTTGACCCACATTCGTTCGATCTCCTTCATTGGCAACAAGTGGTATAGCGACTCCGATTTGCGAGCGGCAATCGATACCAAAGAGCACGCTTGGTGGCGTATTCTGGCGACGACGGATACCTATGACCCGGATCGATTGACCTTTGATCGGGAGCTATTGCGGCGGTTTTACCTGCGCAACGGATTTGCTGATTTCCGCGTGGTTTCGGCGATTGCCGAACTGACACCCGATCGTTCCGGCTTCGTCGTGACGTTCAATGTCGACGAAGGCGAGCGCTATCGGTTCGGCCAGATTGATTTTGATATCAAACTGCGCCGCGTGTCGCCGGAAGCGCTGACCGAGGCCATCACCGCGGAAACCGGTGAGTGGTATGACGCGGATGAAGTCGAAACCACAATCGATCAGGTGACCGACAAGCTCGGGACGCTTGGCTACGCCTTTGTCGATATTCGGCCCAAGGCCAACCAGGATCGCGAAAATCGGACCGTCGATGTAACGCTTTTGGTTGGTGAGGGTGAGAAAGCCTTTGTTGAGCGCATCGATATAGTCGGAAACGTGCGAACCCTGGATAAAGTGATCCGCAGAGAGATGCAATTGGTTGAGGGAGATGCGTTCAATACGTCCAAATTGAACCGCTCTCGCAGACGCATCCGAAATTTGGGATTTTTCTCGAACGTTTCCGTCAAGAAGCTCCCGGGATCGGCGCCGGATCGCACCATCATCAAGACTGAAGTTGAAGAACAGCCGACCGGTGAGATTTCATTCGGTGTTGGCTACTCGACGATTGAAGCCGTCGTCGGTGATATCGGAATTCGGGAACGAAACCTGTTGGGGCGAGGTCAGGACCTGAAGTTCAAGTTCTCTGGATCGGCGAGAAAACAGCAATTCGATATCGCATACACCGAACCCTATTTCCTCGACCGAAACATGTCGGCGGGTATCGACTTGTTCAAGATTGAGCGCGAGAACGAAGAGAGTTCGTTCGACGATGAGCGGATCGGGTTTGCGCTGCGGGTGGGTTACGAGTTGACCAGAGATCTTCGGCAAAGGCTGACCTACTCCTTCAAGAAGACCAAGGTGACCAACGTCGGGACGGATGCTTCGCGCTTTATTCAGGAGCAAGAGGGCAACAATACCGTCAGTGAGATCAGCCAGCAGCTGACCTACGACAAACGGGACAACCGCGCCGATCCCAGGGAAGGCTATTTCATCAGCCTGGAAAATGATCTGGCTGGATTTGGCGGCGACACCAGTTTCCTGCGCACCAAGCTCAAAGGTGGCTATTTTGTTCCTCTAGCCGAAAAATGGGTTCTGTCATTACTCGGCCAAGGCGGAACGATATTCGGGCTGGATGATGACGTCGGGATCGAGGAGCGCTTCTTCGTCGGTGGAAGCATTTTCAGAGGCTTCAACACCTCGGGCATCGGCGCACGGGACAGTCTTACGGATGACGCGCTCGGCGGAAACAACTACTATGTCGGAACGGTGGAGCTGAGTTTCCCGATCGGATTGCCGGATGACTTAGGCATCAAAGCGTTCGTGTTCTCGGATTTCGGAAGTCTTTGGGAACTCGACAGTTCTGGATCTGAGATATTGGACTCCAACGCCGTGCGGGCGACAGCAGGTGCAGGCGTTGCCTGGGCGACGGCTTTCGGATTGGTCCGGGTCGATTTCGCGTCGGCGTTATTAAAGGAAGATTACGATGAAACCGAATTCTTCCGGTTCAGTTTTGGCACGCGCTTCTAGCGCGCGTGGCGAAAAAATGCCGAAGGCACAAATCACCATTCCTACAAACCGCCGACCGTTGCGGTTTCTTGTACTCGCTCTGTCGCTGTTGTGTGTCAGCGTGATGCAGGGGCAACCGGCTTTTGCTCAAACCAAGGTCGAGAAATTCAAACCGGTCGCAATTGCCATTATTGATGTCAAAGCCGTGATGCGTAGTTCCAAGGCGGCGCGCTCGATCAGAGCGCAAATCGAGGCGCAACGCGCGATCTATCAAAAGACATTTTCCGAGCGTGAAAAAGCTCTTCGCGAGGAAGAAAAAGCCTTGGCACAGCAAAAGGCGATCATTACTCAGGAAGCGTTCCAAAAACGCTTGCGGGAGTTCAAGGAACGGGTCGCCCAGGCGCAACGCGATGTGCAGCAGCACAAACGCGTGCTTGATCAGGCGTTCGGGAACTCAATGAACAAAGTGCGCGATGTGCTCATCGAGGCGGTCGCGGCGCTTGCTAAGAAGACGGAAGCCGGGGTGGTCCTGTTCAAGAACCAGATCGTGATAGCGGAAAAGGCCTTGGATATATCCAAACCAGCCTTAGAACTGCTCGACAAGAACCTCCCCGACGTGAAGGTCGAATTGCTGCCGGCCAAGTCTCAATAACTGCAAACCGGCATCACAGGCACGAGAAGTGAGGCGATGGCCGATCCCAATTTCTTCAAAAAGGCTGGGCCATACACGCTGACGCAGCTCGCCGAAATGGTGGGCGCTAAGCTTGTGCGCTGTCTGGATCCTGACCGGATAATATCGGACGTGGCGACCCTTGATCAGGCCGGAGCGGACGCGATCTGTTTTTTGGAGAATCGCAAATACATCGCTGACCTCGAAAACAGTTCGGCTGGCGCCTGTCTGTTGCGAGAGGACATGGTCGATCGCGCGCCCGAAACGATCGCATTGCTCGTCTGCGAGCGCCCGCGTCGTGCCTTTGCGCGCCTGGCGGCGGCATTTTATCCGCAACCCGCTCTTGAAGGAAAAATCGAAGAGGGCGCCCAGGTCGACGCCAGCGCTGAGCTTGGTGAAGGCTGCCGCATTGGCGCCAATGCGGTGATTGGTGAGGGTGTTAAGCTTGGTCCAAGGGTCGTGGTCGATGCGGGGGCCGTGATTGCGGCGGCGGTTACGGTTGGTGCCGACAGTGTGATCGGTGCCGCTGCGTCTCTGTCGCACTGCCAGATTGGCGAGCGCGTGGTGATTTATCCGGGCGCGCGGATCGGTCAACCGGGATTTGGTTTCGAGTTTGACGACCAGGGGCCTGTAAAGATGCCCCAGCTCGGCCGGGTCATAATTGAGGACGATGTCGAGATCGGCGCGAACACGACGATCGACCGCGGCAGTGGCCCGGACACGGTGATCGGGCGAGGTACGATGATTGATAATTTAGTCCAAATCGGCCACAACGTGCGCATTGGCCGGGGCTGTATTATTGTCGCACAGGTCGGGATCGCCGGCAGTACGACGATCGGCGATCATGTGGTGCTTGGCGGTCAAGTTGGGGTTGTGGGACACTTGACGATCGGCGACGGTGTTCGGGTAGCGGCGCAGTCGGGGATTAACCGCAGCATCAAGGCAGGGCTTACTGTTGGCGGGGCACCTGCCGTTGCGATTGAGGAATGGCGCCGACAGGTCGTCGCGGTAAAGCGGCTAGGGCGTCCGGCTAAAAAGAAGAGTGATTAATTACTGGTTCGGTTGGGTGACCGGGAGAAACGAGCACGATGAACGATATTTCTGAAACCAGGTCCGAGGCACCAAGTGCGATAGACGTCGATATCCATCGGATCATGGAATTGATTCCACACCGGTATCCGTTCCTGCTGGTGGATCGCCTGCAGAACATGGTGCCCGGTGAGCGGGCGGTTGGAATTAAGAACGTGACCATGAATGAGCCCTATTTTGTTGGCCATTTCCCGACCCGCCCCGTGATGCCAGGTGTCATGATTGTCGAATGCATGGCCCAAACAGCTGGCTGCGTTGTCGTCGCGAGCCTTGAAGAGACCGCGTCGAACAAACTGGTATATTTCATGACGGTTGAGAACGCTCGCTTTCGCCGACCGGTTACCCCGGGCGACCAGCTGCGCGTTCACGTCGAGAAGTTGCGCAGTCGCGGCAACGTCTGGAAATTCACAGGAAAGGCCTATGTCGAGGAGGCTCTGGTTGCTGAGGCGACATTCTCGGCCATGATCGCGGACGAAACCTGATGTCGACCGCAATCGTGGAAAACGATATTCACCCGACAGCAGTTATCGAGCCTGGTGCGCGCTTGGGAACAGGCATCCGGATCGGCCCATACGCCATCGTCGGCGCTGAGGTCGAAGTTGGGGATGGATCTGTCTTGCACAGCCATTCGGTGATCGGTGGGCGCACTCGCATAGGACCGAAGAACGAGATCTTTCCCTTCGCGTCGATTGGATTGCGGCCGCAAGACCTGAAATATGGCGGTGAGCCATCGGAATTGGTCATTGGCTCTGGCAATGTCATTCGCGAGCATGTCACCATGAACCCCGGAACCCAAGGCGGTGGCATGCTCACCAAAGTCGGTGACGGTTGCCTATTTATGGTCGCCAGCCATGTCGCCCATGACTGTATGATCGGTGACCAGGTGATCATGGCCAATAACGCCACGTTGGCCGGGCATGTCGAAGTTGGCGATTGCGCCATTCTGGGCGGCTTGTCGGCGGTTCATCAGTTCGTTCGTATCGGTAAGCATTCCATGGTCGGCGGCATGACGGGGGTCGAGCACGATGTCATTCCCTACGGCTCGGTGATGGGCGACCGGGCGCGGTTGTCGGGGCTAAACCTGGTCGGGGTCAAGCGTCGCGGTTTCTCGCGCGAGGATATCAATTCGCTGCGCAAGGCCTATCGCCAACTCTTCGCCAATGAAGGAACCTTCCAGGAGCGTCTCGAAGAGGTTGCACGCGATTTTGATGGCGTGGCGCCAGTCATGGACATCATCGAGTTCATTCGCTCTGATTCCAGCCGCGCGATCTGTCAGCCGCGCGAGGCTACGGACTGACGCCGATGGGTAGGCTCGGTATTATCGCCGGTGGCGGATCCCTGCCGCGACGCATCGCCGATGTAAGCCGGTCCAGTGGCCGTGACGTATTCATCGTCGCTTTCGAGGGCCAAACCGATGCCGAGACGATCGAAGGCTTGGATCATGAGTGGTTCAAGCTTGGCGCCATGGCAGCTCCTCTGAAGCGAATGGCGTCTCATGGGGTCGACGAAGTCGTAATGGCGGGCCCGATGCGCCGGCCAGCCTGGTCCGAGATGTCGATCGATTTTCGCGGCACTAAAATGTTGGCGCGTGGCGGGCGGCGGGCTTTTGGCGATGATGGATTGTTATCGCTTATCGTCGAGGAGTTGGAGCATGACGGCTTTCGGGTCCTCGGCATAGACGATGTGCTTGGTGACTTCATCGTCCCGGCCGGCACCATCGCTGGCGAAATTCCAGATGAAACCGCGCAGGAAGACATCACCCGCGGTGTAGAAGTCCTGCAAAGGATCGGTGCCGCCGATGTCGGCCAAGCGGTCGCGGTCCAGCAAGGTCTGGTCCTGGCGGTAGAAGCGGTCGAGGGCACCGATCAGATGATTTCACGGGCTGGCGCCCTGAAAAGAGAGGGTTTGGGCCCCATTCTGATTAAGCTTCGAAAGCCGGGACAGGAACGCCGTGCTGACTTGCCGACCATCGGTCCTGACACAGTCGAGTGCGCTGCAAACGCGGGCTTCCGTGGAATTGCGGTCGAGGGCGATGGTTCCCTGATCGTCGACCGAGAGGCGTTGTGTGAGGTGGCCAATAACCGGGACCTCTTCGTCGTCGCCATTGAGATCTAGGGTCGGCATGGCTAGGCCATCCGCCCCCGACGATCCCCTGATCTATCTGATTGCCGGCGAAGCGTCGGGTGATGTGTTGGGGGCAGGGCTTATCCGCGAGCTTCGAGCGGCGACGGGCGGCCGGGTTCGGATCGCCGGCGTCGGTGGCGAGTTGATGGCGGGAGAGGGGATGGAGAGCCTATTCCCGATTTCGGAAATGGCTGTGATGGGCATTTTTGAGATTCTGCCTTACGCCCGAAAAGCCTTCAAACGTATTCGACAAACCGTGGAGGATATCCTGGAGCGCCAGCCGGTGGCGGTGGTTTCGATCGACTCCAAAGCGTTCAGTCTGAGAGTACAGAAACGCCTGAAGAATAGACGAGACCGCGGGCGGGGCCCGGATATTCCGCTGATCCACATGGTCGCCCCCACGGTTTGGGCTTGGCGGCCCGGACGCGCTAAAACGATAGCCAAGTTTCTTGATCACCTGTTGGTTTTGTTTCCGTTCGAACCGCCGTATTTCGAAGCTCATGGTCTTGCAACGACATTCGTCGGCCATCCGGCGGTGGATCAACCAGTTGGCAACGGGATTAAATTTCGCGAACGCCATTCCATACCCTCCGACGTCAAGGTCTTGGGCATCTTGCCGGGAAGCAGACCGGGTGAGGTTCGACGGCTGCTGCCGGTATTCTCAAACGTCGTTGAGACGCTGGTCGAGCAGTACCCGGGTTTGAGGATCGTCGTCCCAACGGTCGGCGTGGTCGCGGAGACCGTACGAGCGGCTGTCGCTGACTGGCCCGGTTCGCCGGTCGTCGTCGAGGGTCACGAGCAAAAATACGATGCCTTCGACGCGCTGGATCTTGCTTTGGCAGCGTCTGGCACGGTGACATTGGAACTGACCCTAGCGCGTGTGCCGACGGCAGTTGCCTACAAGGTCAGCCCTTTGTCTTCACCCATCGGGCGTTTGCTTGTTGATTTGGAAGCGGTGGTCTTGACCAATCGTATTGCTGGGCGCCGCGTCTTGCCGCTGTTCTTGCAGGAAGAGTGCACGCCCGAACTAATCGTCCCAGCATTGTCGGAACTCTTGGACGAACAGGCAAAGGCGAACGAGCAGCGTCGTGTGGCCGATTCGGTTGCGATCAGCCTGCGGGCTGGTGACGCCATGCCGTCCAAAGTCGCGGCGGAAGCGGTTCTAAAAGTTGCCGGTCTCTGAGTTAGCCGAAGAAACCGCTGAGAGCCAGCTGCTCGTGGAACTCACGCAGGACGCGCTCTTTTTCACTTGGATCCGCAATCTCGGCCACCAGTTCATTTTCGAAGTTGGGTCGGCGAAGGTGGTCGACAATGATATTCCGCGCCAGTTCCGAAGCTTTTCCTCGCGGTAGCATTTTCGGCTGCACCATGCTGACCAGCATGAATGCACGAATGTGCAGAGGTCGATCCGGGTTGTCGAGTTTCTCCAAAATTTTGCCATCGACAATGTAAGTGGCGAGTAGGTCGTCCAAACGATGGGTCAATTTCTCTTTCTGTTCGTCGGTAAGGTTGGACTCACCAATGCGATAGAAGATCGATGTGACCTTCTCCATCTTGAGGTTCGGTGGAATATTGTCCCGGACGATCTGGTTGACCGATCTTGGGCTGTTCAGGAGCGTGTCAAGGTGCTCCTCAATGTCGTCCAAGAGCAAATCCTGGCCGAGCTTGCTATCGAGCAGAGCGAGGAGGTATCCGGTCTTGCGCGCCGGATCACGCAGGGACGGCAGGACGGAGGCGGTTGCCTCCTTCATTCCAAGTACGCCGCCTTTGTTGATGATATTCGATTGCCGGCTGGTCACCGCCTCGGCCATTGCAGCACCACCGACGACGTCGGCATCTGGGATGAGTTTGTCCAGCAGACCGCGAAACATGTCTTTTTCTGCATCCCGGTCTCCTTTGACCAAAGGATTAGAACTTTCGAGTTGTCGGCGAACCCGGTCTATCAGGATGTCCTGAGATTCGGGTAACTGGCCCGCGCCGATCATGCGATTGAGTTCGGAAACGGCGTACTGCGGATGTTCTGGGGTCGGATTGTCGGGCAGATCTTCGATGATCATATCGCCTTCTGACAGGCCGAGCAGCGTCACCAAGGCACCGCCGAGATCATCTTGTTGTCCCATCAGTTCCTGTAAGGTTTCGGAATTGCCCAGTACGTCTGATATGAATGTGTCGATCGGCGCGAACCCCTCCGCTGTGCCGGAGCCGTTCAAGTCGCCGGCATACTCCAGGGACTGCACCAATTTTCCGTAGAAATTTCGAATGTCCACCAGTTCGGTGGTCATAGCGACACGTAACAGATATGCGGGGTCGCGACCGGCGTCCATTGCAGAGATTTTCGCAAAGCTTTCAGCATAACCAAGGTCCCGAATTCGGGGTAATTTCATCGCTTGGGCCGCTCGAGCTTTGGCATTGATATCGTTGATGAAATCGAACAATCTATCCCGACGGTCATTGGTCGACATGCCTTCGACTTGCTTGGCCTGTAGCGTCGCGATTTTTGCAATTGCCGAGGAAATCAATGTGCCCTCATCCATGAGGCGCTTCATTTCTTTCATGGAATGCATGACCTCGACGGCGGTGAGGTCATTCTTGTCCAGGTAGGCGCGGAACATGCGATTGATGGTGAGACGCCCGGAGAACCCGAATAAATCATCCGGTTCTTCGCAGACTGGTGCCTCATCAACATCGTGGATGACGACGCGATCTTTTGCCCCTGTCGGCCGCAGCTTCTCGAACAGAATGTCGCTTGGCTGAAGGTTATTGACCGACTTACCGGTCTCTTTCGCGACCCGCACGCCCATAACGGCCGGGCTTGAGAGCAACTTCTGGGCCTCTTCCTGGGCACGCTCCTGCGAAGGTGCGGTGGCCTCAATGCCCCACGCGCCATCCCGAAGGGTCAGGATCTCAAAAGTTTTTTTACCGAATGCCATGTGGGTCTCATGTCATCAGCACACCAAAGGCCTGGAGTTTAACAGTCTCGATCCAGGTTACTCCGTTAGTATGCACCATTTTTGACGGTCGCGGGGTTTGCGATTTTGTAGGCCTTGCAATTTTCTTGCCGCTCTCCAGGCGGCTCGCTATAAGGCGCCCGCGAATTCTACCCAGATTACAACTTCACGCGACAAACGAGGGCTCACATGGCGATCCAGCGAACTTTTTCGATCATCAAGCCGGATGCGACAGCGCGCAACCTTACCGGTGCCGTCAACAAAGTTATCGAGGAGGCGGGACTGCGAATTATCGCGCAGAAGCGGATCCAAATGACCCTCGGTCAAGCCGAGACGTTCTACGCCGTCCACAAGGAACGTCCGTTTTTTGGCGAACTGGTCGCGTTCATGACCTCCGGTCCGGTGGTAGTCCAGGTTCTGGAAGGCGAAGACGCGATTGCGAAATACCGCGATGCAATGGGCGCCACCAACCCAGCCGAAGCGGCGGACGGCACCATCCGTAAGCTTTTCGCCAAGAGCATTGGCGAGAACTCGGCCCACGGCTCGGATGCGCCAGAGACCGCCGAAATCGAAATTGCTCAGTTCTTCAGCGGCAACGAGATCGTTGGCTGATCCATCTAAGAGCTAATCCGAACGAGAAAGGGCCGGTCCCCAAGGACCGGCCCTTTTCTTGTCCGCCATCGACGGAGGAGCGGTTTAGACGAGGAATATCGCCATCAAAACCAGGGTCAGGATCGTCAAGCCAGTTGAGACCTTCAAGAAGCTGCACCACGCGTCATAAAACTCGCGATGCCGCCTGACGTCTTCGCCGAGAGTTGCACTCGGTGGCACCATGATGTTCCTCCATCGGTTAGCCAGTTCGAATTCGACTAGTTGTATAAAACAGGTCGGGGCGAAATTCAAAGCGTCAAAACGGCGCGGGATTTATTAGCGCTGTTGTTTCGGTGCTGGGAGCATCGACCAGGACGCGGCCATTTTCAATTCGCACACGGTTTTCCGCGATCAAACGGAGTGCGAGTGGGTAGCACACATGCTCCTGTTCCAACACACGGGCTGCCAGGTCGCCAGGGGTATCATTGGGGAGGATGGGTACGGCCGCCTGAACCAGAATCGGACCATCGTCTAGTTCCGGCGTGACAAGATGCGCCGTGCAACCCGCTAGTTTGGCTCCAGCTTCGAGTGCGCGCTCATGGGTATTTAACCCTTTGAAAGCCGGCAGCAGCGACGGATGGATGTTCAGCAACCGGCCGGTCCATGCCTCGACAAATGCAGTGCTGAGAATTCGCATGAACCCGGCGAGACAGACGATCTCGATATCGTTCTTGACCAATTCGGCGTCCATCGCTGTGTCGAAGCTTGCCCGATCGGCAAAGTCACGATGATCGATCACTGTGGTGGCGATACCGGCTTCGGCCGCTCGGGTCAGCGCCCCCGCCGCAGCGACGTTACAGATGACCAGGGCTATTTCAGCTGGGTAATCTGGATCCCTAGCGGCGTCGATCAGCGCTTGAAGATTGCTGCCGCGCCCCGAAGCAAGCACCGCGGCCTTGATCCGACCGCTCACCGCCGCCAAGTCCCAAGATTCTCGAGAATGACACCATTCTGCCCATCACCGTCTTGGTCATCACCGTCCTGGCCACTAACGCGAGGCTCTAGCGCTCCCAACCGGTACACGGTCTCTCCAGCTTGCGTCAGGCTGTCCGAGACCCTGTCGGCGTCTTCCGGGCGGGTGGTAATCGTCATGCCGATGCCGCAATTGAAGGTGCGGGCCAGTTCCGTCGGCTCAATCCCACCCGTATCGGCCAACCAGGTGAACACCGGCGGCAGGGGCCAGGCGGCAAGGTCCAATCGTGCGGTCAAATCGGACGTGTAGGATCGCGGTGGGTTCTCGATCAGCCCACCGCCGGTGATATGGGCAAGCCCGGTGATCCCACCAGCCCGTATGGTATCGAGGCAGGAGCGCACGTA
>JABIRP010000259.1 GCA_018699735.1 Rhodospirillaceae bacterium
ATGGAGCCGGTCGGTTCGGTCACGGGCAAGTCGGCGCCAATCGCGGCCGCCATCGGCTCCTCAATCAGGAACACCCGCCTCGCACCGGCGCTCTCGGCTGATTCCTGGATTGCCCGGCGCTCAACCGCTGTCGAGCCCGACGGCACGCAGACAATGACCTGCGGGCTGGCGAAGGATCTCCGATTGTGAACTTTGCGAATGAAATGCTTGATCATCTCCTCGGCGACCTCAAAGTCCGCGATGACGCCATCGCGCAGCGGCCTGATCGCCTGAATGTTGCCAGGTGTACGACCCAGCATCATTTTGGCCTCATCTCCGACCGCCAAGACCTGTTTCTTGCCGCGCACCGTAGCGATGGCAACCACCGAGGGCTCGTTCAAGACGATGCCACGCCCCTTCACGTAGACCAACGTATTGGCCGTTCCAAGGTCAATGGCCATATCGGCCGACAGCATTCCGAGAAGATTTGCGAAGAACATGAGCGCTTCCGTCAGAATTTGTTTCCGTCACGGGTCCCCGGCACTAGCGTCGTCCGCTAACGGACGCATCGTGTATCTCCACCGCCCCGGAGCATCCTGAGATGGCAAAACATACCAAAGAATCAGCGTTTTGCGAAACGAAATTATAGCGGTGGGTTAACCTGTTATAGAGCAAAAGGAAAAACCCCCGGAGGCGAACCTCCGGGGGTTTCTCGATATTCGATTGGTTGGTCGGTCTGTAAGCCTGAGCTTACATCATGCCGCCCATGCCACCCATGCCGCCCATGTCGGGCATGCCGCCGCCAGCAGGAGCACCCTTCGGCTCCGGCTTTTCGGCGACCATGGCTTCGGTGGTGACCAGCAGACCAGCCACCGAAGCGGCGTTCTGCAGGGCCGATCGAACGACCTTAGTCGGGTCGATGATGCCGGCCTTGACCAGGTCCTTGAACTTGCCGTTCTGCGCGTCGAAGCCCCAGTTTGCGTCCTTGGACTCCATCAGCTTACCAACGATGACCGAACCGTCCTCACCAGCATTCTCGGCGATCTGACGGGCCGGAGACTGCAGGGCGCGGCGAACGATGTTGACGCCAACAGCCTGATCGTCATTCGCCGGCTTGACCTTGGCGAGAGCCTTGATGGCATAGACCAGAGCAGCACCGCCACCCGGGAGAATGCCTTCCTGGACCGCGGCGCGGGTCGCGTGCATCGCGTCATCGACACGATCCTTACGCTCCTTAACCTCGATCTCAGTGGCGCCACCGACACGGATCACCGCAACACCGCCAGCCAGCTTGGCCAGACGCTCTTGCAGCTTCTCACGGTCATAATCCGAAGAGGTTTCTTCGACCTGCGCGCGGATCTGGTTGCAGCGGGCCTGGATGTCCTTCTTCTTGCCGGCGCCATCGACGATCGTGGTCTCTTCCTTGGAGATCGCGACCCGCTTGGTGGTGCCAAGCATGTCGAGGGTAACGGTTTCGAGTTGGATGCCCAGGTCCTCGGAGATCACGGTGCCACCGGTCAGGATCGCGATGTCTTCGAGCATCGCCTTGCGGCGATCGCCGAAGCCCGGAGCCTTGACGGCGGAGACCTTGAGGCCGCCACGCAGCTTGTTCACCACCAGGGTGGCCAGAGCCTCGCCCTCGATGTCCTCGGCAATGATCAGAAGCGGCTTGGACGACTGCACGACCTGCTCCAGAACCGGGAGCATCGCCTGCAGGTTCGACAGCTTCTTCTCGTGCAGCAAGATGTACGGGCTCTCGAGCTCGCAGGTCATCTTCTCAGCGTTGGTCACGAAGTACGGTGACAGGTAGCCACGATCGAACTGCATGCCCTCAACGATGTCGAGCTCGGTGTCGAGGCTTTTGGCCTCTTCAACCGTGATCACACCTTCGTTGCCGACTTTCTCCATCGCGCGAGCAATCATCTCGCCGATCTCAGGTTCACCGTTGGCGGAGATGGTGCCAACCTGAGCAACCTCAGCCGAGGTGCCGATCTTGCGCGAACGCTTCTCGAGGTCGGCAACGACGGCCTCAACAGCCAGATCGATACCGCGTTTCAGGTCCATCGGGTTCATGCCGGCAGCAACCGACTTCGCACCCTCGCGAACGATTGCCTGAGCCAGAACGGTTGCTGTGGTGGTGCCATCGCCAGCGACGTCGTTCGCCTTGGAAGCAACCTCACGCACCATCTGCGCGCCCATGTTCTCGAACTTGTCAGAGAGTTCGATTTCCTTGGCGACGGTGACGCCGTCCTTGGAAATCCGCGGAGCACCGAACGCCTTGTCGAGGACGACGTTGCGGCCCTTCGGCCCCAAGGTCACCTTGACCGCGTCGGCCAATACGTCAACACCCGCCAGCATCTTGCCGCGCGCATCAACACCAAATTTTACGTCTTTAGCAGCCATATCTCTAAGGCCCCTTCCCTAAGCAGCTTTTTTCTTCGACTTGGACGCGGTCTGCTCGATCACGCCCATGATGTCGGATTCTTTCATGATCAAGAGGTCTTCGCCCTCGATCTTGACTTCGGTCCCGGACCACTTGCCGAAAAGAACGGTGTCGCCAGCTTTGACGTCCAACGCTACGAGCTTACCGCTCTCGTCGCGGGCGCCAGCACCCACTGCGACAACTTCGCCCTCCATCGGCTTTTCCTTCGCCGTGTCGGGAATGATGATCCCGCCCGCGGTCTTTTCCTCGCCCTCAAGACGACGGACGACAACGCGGTCGTGCAACGGCCTGAATTTCATGCCACTCCTCCGAAAAAACACAATTGTTAACGTGCCAAATTATGGATCTCACCAAAGTGAGTATCGACCGGGTGTTAGCACTCCCCTTTGTCGAGTGCCAGCCATGTATGTACTCATGCCTGCGCTGTCAAGCACCGCCGCTTCGAAAGTTTGCTTTTTTTTGATTTTCATGCACCTCGGCGCAGAGGACACATCAAGACAATCCATTAGCAGCACTCACCATGGAGTGCTGCTAATGGATTGATAAACAACAATAATATTGATTTCGTCGGTTTATAGCCGCAAACTTTCCCGCGTCAAGTCCAACTTGGGAGGGTTGATCAATGACTGTGCCCGTAATGTTGTTCGAGCGGCGCCTGACGACAGCTGAAATTCTGTATCATTACCCGGACCATCCATCACTGCTGCAGAGTTTCGTATGGCAGCATATGGACGTGGCACCCAAGTTTCCGAGATTGATGAAGTTTCTCGACTACTGGGAAAGCCATATCGATGGCCGGCTACATTCCGTGCGCATCGCGGGGTCGAAGCTCTACGCCGCCAAGGATATCCGCGTTGCCAGCACGGAGTTCCGCCTGCAGTAAAACTCCTAGGCTGCCAGCGGCCCCTTGATCACCTGTCCCGGGACAGCACCGGTGGCCTCGCCGTTCTTCAGCGTGATCTGGCCGTTTACGATGGTTTCGGAAATGCCCTCGGCCTTTTGAACCAGACGGCGAGCACCGCCCGGCAGGTCGGTCTGGACCGTCGGCAGGCATGGTTTGACCGTATCCGCATCAAAAACCAGGATATCGGCGGCGAGCCCGGCTCGGATCATGCCACGATCGTTCATTTCCCACGCCGAGGCATTGTCGAAGGTCAGCATGCGCACCGCTTCCTCAAGCGTGAAGGCCTGCTTCTCTCGCACCCAGTAGCTCAACAGATGGGTTTGCAGCGATGAGCCCATCTCTTGGCAAACATGAGCGCCGGAGTCCGAGAAGGTGGCAAGCGTGCGAGGGTGACGCAGCATACCGAGCACATCATCCGGCTTTTCGTTCACCAAGGGCTGAACGAACATCTGATCCTCGTTCTCCAACACCAGATCGATCATCACTTCAATCGGGTTCTGGTTACGGGTCCTGGCAAGGTCGGCGACGCTCGGATCGTCCCACATCACATCGAACATTGGGAATAGATTGCCATAGTCGGGTCGTCTTGGATCTGTGGTTGCCGCACCGCCGCCCTGGAACTCTGTCCCCTTGGGCTTCATGCCGGCCTCATCTGCGATCAGCTTCGCCCGGATGTCGGGGTCACGGAACCGGGCCTTCTGCTCTTCAAGCGGTAACGCGCGGATACCCTTCCAGTTCGGCAGGCCATCAAAGGGCAGGTAGGATTTGAGCGAGAAGATCGCGTTGATCGAACGGGTCGTTGATTGCCCGAACACCCGTGCACCGGCGGATACGATCTCATCCATCCACTCGAGCTGATATTCCCAAGGGTTTGGTTTGTCGCCCTGAGCCGTAGACAGCGTGCCAAGCATGACCGGCCGCCCGCTGTTGATCGCAATGGTCCGCAGTTCCTGCATGAAGGCACGCTGCGCTTCGCCACCGGAAACGTCCGGTCCGACCTGAAAGATGCCAGCATTCAACTCCGCCATGGCATCGACCAAATGCGCAATCTCCTGCCAGTTGGCGATCCGGCTCGCCACCGGTCCGCCGTCCGGCCGGATATGCGTGTTGGCGCGCGAGGAGGAAAAGCCCATGGCTCCAGCCCGAAGCGCCTCTTGAACCGCCGCCGCCATCTGGGCCAAATCGTCGTCGGTGGCCTCCTCGGTCAGGGCGCGCTCCCCCATGAC
>JABIRP010000260.1 GCA_018699735.1 Rhodospirillaceae bacterium
AATTCCGTCGTCTCCATCGAACTCGCCCCCGCAAAATTGCTCACCGCGGAGACGATAATTCAACTCAGTATTAACTGTTGAGATTCCACTTGAAACGTCGAGGAGCCTTCTTTGAAAACCCAATACGACGCTGTGCCACCTATCCCGAGGACAACTATCGAAACAGCGAGTACCAATATCCAACGACGCATGAAATGCCCATATCCACCCAAGCCATCATAGTTAAATATTATTGACAGTTAAAACAGGCTAGGTCTGTAACAATTTGCGGCGGACGATCACACGGGCGGAAATCCGGGGACAGAAACCTGGGAGAAATCTGGGGACACTAAGAAATCTGGAAAAAATCTGGGGACACTATATTTAATTGACCCATCGCTCCCGCACACTCCCTAAGCCCCAAGGACGCACGCAGCCAAGACCGGGATTTCGGTCGGGAGGGACCGCCGCTGCGAGATCCCAGCTCTGCGCTACGCTACGGCCGGGAAACGGCCTTTGAGGTGGAAGAAGAAGCCCCCCTCAAACCGAAACGATCTTCCCCGGGTTCATGATGTTATCCGGATCCAGCGCCATCTTGATCGATCGCATCAGCGACAGCGCGTCGCCGTGCTCGGCCTCCAGGAAGCCCATCTTGCCATAGCCAACACCGTGCTCGCCGGTACAGGTGCCATCCATGGCCAACGCCCGCATCACCATGCGGTCGCTGTGATCAGAGGCGCGCTGAATGGTGGCCTCATCACTCGGATCGAGCACGTAGACCAAATGGAAATTGCCGTCGCCGACATGGCCGACCATCGGGGCCAGCAGGCCGCTTTCAACGATGTCCTTCTTGGTCTCCGAGATGCATTCGGCCAACCTTGAGAGCGGCACACAGACATCCGTCGCCCACCCCTTCGAACCAGGCTTGAGCGCCAAGGCCGCGTAATACGCATCGTGGCGCGCCTGCCAGAGCGTGCTTCGGTCTTCCGCCTCTGATGCCCATTGAAAGGCCGTGCCGCCATTGTCGCCGGCGATCGCCTCGACCATCTCCGCCTGCTCCTTGGCGCTGGCTTCGGTGCCGTGGAACTCGAAGAACAGCGTCGGGATCGGCTGGTATCCTTCGAGCTCAGAGAACGCGATGCAGGCGCCCATCTGAACTTCGTCCAGCAGTTCCATGCGGGCAACAGGAATGCCGGCTTGGATGGTCATGATTGTGGTGTCGACCGCCGCCTCCAGGCTCGGGAACTGACAAACCGCAGCCGTGATGGCCTCGGGGATCCCGTGGACCTTGAGCGTGATCTCGGTGATCACACCGAGCGTGCCCTCCGAGCCGACGAACATCCGGGTGAGGTCATAACCAGCCGCCGACTTGCGGGCCCGCTTGCCGGTGCGCACCACACTGCCGTCCGCCGTCACCACGGTCATCGACATGACGTTCTCGCGCATGGTGCCGTATCGAACCGCATTGGTGCCCGACGCCCGGGTCGCAGTCATCCCGCCGATCGAGGCATCGGCGCCCGGATCGATCGGAAAGAACAAGCCGGTATCGCGCAGATACTCGTTCAGCTGCTTGCGGGTAACGCCAGCCTGGACAGTGACATCCAGATCCTCGGGGTTAACCTCAAGCACCTGGTTCATCCGGGTGACGTTGATAGACACCCCACCGCGCAAGGCCGCAACATGTCCCTCCAGCGAGGTCCCGGCGCCAAACGGGATGACCGGGAAGCCATGGTGGGCGCAAATCTTTACCGCCTGGCTGATCTCTTCCGTGGTCTCGGCAAACACCACCGCGTCCGGTGCAACGGGGGTGTGATAACTCTCGTCCTTGCCATGCTGCTCTCGCACCACACCCGAGGCCGTGAAGCGATCGCCGAACAACGCCTCCAGTTCGGCCAAGGCCGCCGTTCGCACATTGTCGTCGGATGGTCGGATGTCGACCTGCATTTCCACGTCTCCGGTTGGTTTAATCTAATACTGGGTCTTCTTTGAAGCGTGTCCAGCGGAAAACCGCAATGGAGAAAACCGTAGCCCTATGCGGAGACCGCTCCGTTTCCAAGCCTCGGGGAGCCCCCAAGCCGCCCCGGTTTGTTTGACGGGTCTCGCCGACACAGACGCCTATCCCGCCACCCGATACTCCGAGATAAACTCCGGCTTGAACGCAAGGCCGTGGCCCGGTCTCTCGGGGGCCGTGTAAACACCATTCACGGGCGTCACAGGCTCAATCCAGGCATCTTCCATCCAGTTTACGTACTCAATGATCAGCGCATTCGGGATCGACGCCATCAACTGGACCATCAACTCCGGAAAGAGATGCGGTGCCAAGGTCATGCCCCAGGTATCGGCCACGGTCGCGATCTTGCGCAATTCTGTCAGCCCGCCCCGCATGACGTCCGGTTGCAGGATCGGCAGGCGCGGGTTCTCAAAGAACGGGCGCATGTCGAAGCGCGTGAAATGGGTCTCGCCGCCGACGATCCGCAAGTCCAGAGCTTCGGCGATCCGCAGATATCCCGCGAAATCCTCGCAAGCCACCGGCTCTTCCAGCCAATAGAGATCGTACTCCTCGAACTTGCGGCCCATCTGGATGGCGTAGTCGGCGGTCCAGTCCATGTTGACGTCGGTCATAATGTCAATTTCGGGGCCCAATGCATCGCGCATGGCCCGCAGATTGGCGACGTCCTCGGCGGCACTGTAGAAATGCCCCGACTGCATCTTGATCGCCTTGAAGCCCTCAGCAACGTACTCCTTGGCCTTCTCGACCATCCCGTCAGGCCCATAGCCGCGCCAGCAACCGCTGCCATAAGCCGGGATCTCCGTCCGGCAGGATCCCCAAAGACGATGCAGTGGCAGGTCCGCCCGCTTGCCGAGCACATCCCAAAGCGCAATATCGACTACCGATTGGGCCATCACCGTGATGCCCATGCGCCCGATCCAGTAGTTTGCCTTCCAAAGCTTCTGCCAAATTCCCTCGACATCACTGGCGTCCGCACCAATGAGATGCGGGACCACCAGTTCCTTCAGGCAGGCGACGATGCTGCCACCGCCGCCGGCGATCAACAGCAGATACCCGGTGCCGACAAGACCCGACGCGGTTTCGATCTCGACAATGACAATATCGCGCGGCTTGTCGTAGGTATGACTGAAGCGTGGCGGGTCGATCCAAGGCGCTATCAGCCGCTCGATCCGGACATCTTTGATGATCATCGACCCAGTCTCCAATTATGCTGTTATCCAGCCGAGAGCGTAAAGCACGGTCTCAGGACTGGAAACCGCCTTGTCTCCCTTGTTACTGTCGGCACGGATAAACCAATTTTAGCGGAGCCCGCAATGAACCTCGCCTCCCTGCTGCGCCATGCGTCCTTGACCTATGGTGATCGACCGGCGATCTCGGTCGGCACCAAAGTGCACCAAAGCTATGGCGAGTTGGCCGATCGGGTGCCCCGGCTCGCATCCGGCCTCGCCAACGAACTTGAGCTGAAGCACGGCGAACGGGTCGCCCTGGTGATGAAGAATTGTGCGGCTTACTTCGAGGCCATGTTCGCCTGCTGGCATGCCGGCCTGGCGGTGGTTCCGATCAATGCCAAACTGCATCCAAGAGAGCTGGCATTTATCATTTCCAACAGCGGTTCGGCCGCCTGCTTCGCAACCGCCGAGCTGGCCGATGCCATCGAAGGTGTACGCGATGAGCTGCCTGAATTGCGTCAGCTGGTCTCGGTTGATGCTGCGGCATACGAGGCGCTGTTCTCTGATACGCCGATGCCAATGGCGGATGTGGTCCCGGAGGATCTCGCCTGGTTGTTCTATACATCCGGCACCACCGGCCGGCCCAAGGGCGCGATGCTCACCCATCGTGTTCTGACGTCAATGATCATGAACTACTATGCCGACGTCGACGGGATCGAACCGCAAGACTGCATGATCCACTGCGCGCCGCTCAGCCATGGCTCCGGTGTATACGGCCTGCCACATATCGCCAGGGGGGCCAACAATGTGATGCCCGAGAGTGGTGGTTTCGATGTCGCGGAGACGCTGGATCTGATCGCCCACTGGCCCGGCGCCACGTTCTTCTTCGCGCCGACCATGGTAACCCGACTGATCAATGCCGAGATCACGGCGAGCGCCGATACCTCAAACCTGAAGACCATCGTCTACGGCGGCGGTCCGATGTATCTGGAGGATTTGTTGAAGGCGATGGATTTGCTCGGCCGTGACAAGTTTGTTCAGATTTATGGCCAGGGCGAAGCACCCATGACCATCACCGGCAACCCGAAGCGAATTTTCCGGGAAGCCGATCACCCACGCTATCACGAGCGCGTCGGCTCGACCGGACTGATCCGCACCGACCTCGAGGTCAAAGTCGTCGATGAGCAAGGCGAGGAATTGCCGACTGGCGAGATCGGTGAGGTGATTTGTCGGGGCGACGTGGTCATGGTCGGATATTGGGCCAACGAGGAAGCCACCGCCAAAAGCCTGAAGGACGGCTGGCTCTGGACCGGCGATGTTGGTTCTTTCGATGAAGAAGGGTTCCTGACCTTAAAAGATCGCTCGAAAGATATGATCATTTCCGGCGGCTCGAATATCTATCCACGCGAGGTCGAGGAGGTGCTGCTTCGCCATCCCGGTGTCTATGAATGCGCCGTCGTCGGTCGGCCACACCCGGATTGGGGCGAGGAGGTCATCGCGTTCGTGGTCCAAGCCGACGGCGGCACCGTCGATGAGAAAGAACTCGACCAGCTTTGCCTCGATAATATCGCCCGTTTCAAGCGTCCGAAGGAATACCGGTTCGTTACCGAACTGGCCAAGAACAATTACGGCAAGATCCTGAAGACCGAGCTGCGCAACCTTATGGACGCAGAGAGCGCCTGAAGAAATTTAACCCGTGGTGAAATAGTCGGTGGTTACACTGCTGGCGCTGACGCCGACCAGGGTCACGGTCGCGCCCGAATTCACCAAGACATGGGAGCTGGACCCAGATGCGGTGGTCGTGAAAGAGAAGCCGGCAAGAACGTGTAATCGGTCACCCGCGGCAAAACTGAAATCTGTCACCACGTCGGTGCCGACGGTTCCCAGCAAAAACACCGTATCGGCCCCAGCGCCGGTAACGATAGTATCATTGCCAGCGTTGCCGCCAAGGAGATCATTACCGGCACCGCCAA
>JABIRP010000032.1 GCA_018699735.1 Rhodospirillaceae bacterium
AAGCCTTCGGTGGTCAGTACCGCAACATCGGCGCCCTTGCGTTGAATTAGCGCATTGGTCGCTACCGTGGTGCCATGGGCCAGCCGGGATATGGCATCGCGCTCGATCCCGGTCGCCTGACAGAGCTCGTCAAGCCCGTCTAGGATCGCGCGAGCTGGATTGTCCGGTGTCGACGGTGTCTTGTGCAGATGCACGGCACCGCTATCCGCGTCATAGGCATGAAAATCCGTGAACGTTCCCCCGACATCAACGCCGATGAACCAACTCATCCTGTACTCCGTCTTCTAATTTTGTGAGAACAAAACGTGAATATTATCGATTGTTACCGAACATGAGCAGGTAGTCAGCGGTTTCGATATCGCTCGCGGCGACCGAGTAGTCGCGTAGACCATCGCCAAACCCAACCGAGAGTGCAGATTTCGCGGCCTCGACAGTTGCGCCCTCCAAGATCACCGTCCATTCGCTCTTTTGATCCGCTGGGATCGGCCGTCCTTGCGCCTTGGCGCCTTCGTTTGAAACATCCAAGTCGTTTTCGGCCAGAAAGGCCCCCAGCATATTCGGTCGTGCGATCAGGCTGGGAAGAAGAGTATCAGCCATATGTCGGCGCAAATCATCCATGCGGCCTTCGAGCGGGAAGAAGCGGGCGATGGAAACCGCAGCACCGAAGCCATGGGTTTGGTCGATGGTAATTTTGCAGGTCAGGCGGTCAAACTTGTTGAATTGAGCCATGATCTTCTTCGACCAAACGGATTGGTCTCCAAGAAGGGCCATGTAAGCCGGCGTGGAAAGGTCTTCGGGTTTGTCAGTTTCATAGGTCGCGAAGTACTTGACCTTGGCGCTGCCGGTGGCGTCGACATAGCGCCGGGCGCGATGAAAACCCGGCATCCAAACCCGCTCGTCAATATGCTCGCGGTTGTACCACTCGTTGAACTCTTCTTCGGTTTCCGCGGGCACCTCGGTAAAGGTGATGAGCATGCCGTTGCCGTGAAGCGCCATCTCTGTTCTCCTGAATAAACCAGCCTTGGTTAAATAGGGTCATTGGCCAGCTTGTCGATGAAGGTTTGGGCTCGCATGCCCACCTCGCCGCCCTGTGCTTGGGCCGTTTGATTGACGTGACTTAGGATGCCGTCGCGATAGATCGAAACACCGTCCCCGATGCGGGCGCTCATGCAGTCGACCGTGCCGGCGATGATGCCACGCTCATCGAGCGCCGGCAGTCGGGTTACGGCGGAGCCGTCCTTACCGCCACCAGCGTCACTGAAGAAGGCGGCGAAGCCATCGACGGTGAGCGCCGAAAGCTTGTTGGCTCCCAGCATTGCTCCGTGGGAGCCGGAAACGATTATGGCGCCAGCGTCCTCTGGTTTGACCAGGGAGATCGAATCCATCAACACCACGCGTCGGTGGCCGGGGCGCTCAGGCAATTCCTTGCGTGCTTCTTCATACGCTGGCGGTGGGGTGTCGCTCATTGGCGCCTCGGTCATAAACCGGGCGGCCTCAATCGCCGACATGCCAACAGCGATGCCGAGTTCGGTCGCGATCGCATTGGCGAAAGAGATTACACCGTCGGCAGCAGCACTTTCTCCGTTGCCAATGCGGCAGGACATCGTGTCTACCGTGGCATAGGGAATATTCAGGGGTTCGCAATAATCGCCACCGCCAATGCCAGCGTTGTCCTTACCCCGCCCAGCGTCGTTAAGGATGACACCCCGCGCACGGGCCTTGCAGGCAAGGTAGGTTGCATACACACCGCCATGCGAAGCGCCGAGCACGACCCTCCCCTCGCATTCGGGGCCCAGTTTCGTCACCGTATCGGCGACAACGATTGCATCGTCGATAACCCGATTGGCCATCGGTCATAACTCCTGTGAACACTCTTTGTCGCATGGTGTCCTGGGAATCGACCTTGGGCAAGCCCTCAGGTCGTGGACCGGTAGCGTTAGCGCGAATTATCCGGCTCTAAACCTTGCGCGATTTCGGCGATGGTTGACCAGACTTGCTCGACATGTCGACGTTCGGTCGAGGTTTGCCCAATGGACACACGGATCGCAAACGCCCCACCGACCCGGTTTTGGGTCAGATAGGTGCGCCCGTCGTCATTGATGCGCTCGATTAAGGTTTGGTTCAAACGGTCGAGCGTCTCCGCGTCATCAATGCCCGGCGGGTGGTAGCGGAAATTGATCAGCGAAAGGACCCGTGGCGCCATAAGTTCGAAATTCGGATCGGCGGCGAACCACCCCTCCATCTCTTCCGCGAGATCAATATGCCGGCGGATGATGGCTTGAATGCCCTCCACGCCGTAGGATCGCAGGACGAACCAAAGCTTGAGCGCGCGAAACCGCCGACCCAGCGGCACACTCCAATCGCGGTAGTCGATCACCTGGCCGGCCTCGCGCGATTGCAGGTAGGTCGGGAGGATCGACAGCGTACGAACCAAGGCCTCTGGGTCGCGCACGAAATGAGCCGAGCAGTCGAAGTTCGTCATCATCCATTTGTGTGGATTGAAGACCAGGCTGTCGGCGAGCTCGACCCCGTCGATCATCCAACGGTGCTCCTCTAGAACCAAGGCGCTCCCGGCCCAGGCGGCATCGACATGCAGGAAGATGCCATGGCGCCGGCAAATCTCTCCAATCGCACGCAAAGGATCAATCGCACCGACCCCGGTCGCGCCAATCGAGGCGACAACGCAGGCCGGCACAATACCGTTCGCTTTGTCTTCCAGGATCAAGCGCTCAAGTTCGTCGACCCGCATAGCATAGCATTCGTCGACCGGCACTTTGCGCAAGGATTGCCGCCCGAGACCGGCGATCTTGACGTTCTTTTCGGTGGAGCTGTGAGTTTCGGTCGAGGTGTAGACGGCCAGTCGGTCGTCAGCCCCCAACCCGTCCTCGTTCACGCGCCATCCGGTTGCCCGTTCACGCGCCGTGAGGATGGCGCAGAGGATGGCACTGGAGGCGGAATCCTGGATCACGCCGGTAAAGCCATCGGGCATCCCGATCATCTGCCGTAACCAATCGAGTACCCTGGTTTCCATCTCGGTTGCGGCCGGGCTGGTCTGCCAAAGCATGCATTGTGCGCCAATAGTCGAGGTCAGCATTTCTGCCAAGATCGAGGGCGGGCTGGCGTTGGCCGGGAAATAGGCCATGAACCTCGGATGTTGCCAATGGGTGATGCCCGGCAAAATGTCCTGTTCGAAGTCAGCCATGATCTGCTGGAACGGCTCACCGGTCTTTGGGGCTTCGCCGCGTAACGTCTCGTTGATCTCGCCGGGTGAGACTTGAGCGCGCACCGGCATGTCCTCGACGCGCGTCATATAGTCTGCCATCCAATCCACCAACATGTGTGCGTGGTGGCGAAAATCTTCTGGCTCCATTCAAAATCTCCAATTTCCTGATCGCTCAATACCTGCTTGTTAATCCGCCATCGGCATTGTGCCGGTGGCGGGTTTTTTTTTGTCCAAAATTTCGATCCGTCCCCATTCCAGGCGGACGCTGGTGTCCGGCTCCTGAGCAATTCGTTCCGCCCGGAGGCGCGCTAGTCGGTCTGGGTCACTAAGCTGGGATAGGGCCCAAATCGCCATCGCGCGGACCAGAGGCGAGGCGTCGTCAATCAATGGCTCGATTTGGCCCGCCAGGTCCTTGTTTCCCGAGTTTCCAGCCGCGATCAGGACGTTGCGCAGAAATCGGTCGCGCCCGATGCGCTTGATCGGCGAGCCTTGAAACCTCTCTCGGAAAGCGGCGTCGTCGAGGGCGAGGAACTCAGCCAACTTGGGCTCAACCAATTCCGACCGGGCGATAAAGGCAGCTTCTTGGGAGGCCTTTGCGAACTTGTTCCACGGACAAACCCCGAGACAGTCGTCGCAGCCATAAATCCGATTGCCGATCGCCGACCGAAACTCTGGTGCGATCATGCCTTTGTGCTCGATCGTCAGGTAGGCGATGCAGCGCCGGGCATCAAGCGTGTAGGGGGTGGGAAACGCATCGGTCGGACATGCATCGAGGCATTTCCGGCAGGTGCCGCAATGATCCTCGTCTGGCGTATCCGGTGTGAGCTCAAGTGTGGTGAAGACCTCGCCAAGGAACATCCAAGAGCCGAATTCGCGGGAAACCAGATTGGTATGTTTACCCTGCCAACCAAGCCCTGCTGAAGCCGCAAGCGGTTTCTCCAAGACGGGTGCGGTATCGACGAACACCTTCACGTCGGCGGTACTTTTAGTTTCCTCGACCAGCCAACGGGCCAGTCGTTTCAGGCGTTTTTTTACTAGGTCGTGGTAATCGCGGTTGCGGGCATAGACCGAGACATAGCCTCGGTCCGGTTTGCGTAAAACCTCGAGCGGGTCGTCCTCGGGCGCATAGTTGGTGCCAAGCATGATGATCGAGCGAGCCTCCGGCCAGAGCGCTTGGGGGTGGCGTCGGCGTTCGGCTTTGGCCGCCATCCAGTCCATCTCGCCATACTCGCCATCGGCGATGAAGGTTTGAAATCTTTCGGCTTCGCGTTCTCCCACATCGGCCGCCGTGATGCCGACCGAGTCGAAGCCAAGCTCCCGCGCCTTCTCCTTGATCCGGTCCTCAATACGCATTGTCGCCGGTTCCTAACTAAGACCACCCGCTATCTTGGATGACCATCGCGCAACCGGGGCTTCACCCACAAGACCAATATTTATCCGCGCCGCAGTCTCTGACAGGATGAGCGAACTCCCGCTGCGGGTTGCTGGCGGCGTTTGGAGGTTGAATGATAAGGGGGAATGCGAGTTGAAATTGGCAATACATGCAGGCTTACACAAAACTGCTTCGTCTTCCTTTCAATTCCTCTGTAGGGCCTTCGAAGATAAGCTGCTGGTTGAAGGCATATGCTATCCAAAATATGACCGAGGAGAGAATTTTAGCTATTTGGCAAATGCGCTCCAGCGCGGAAAAACCGATGAGCTGGAGTTTGTATTAAGACAAGCAGCGTCGGAAGTTTCAGAGACCGATACCGTCCTGATTAGCGGCGAAGATTTTGAAAATTGCTTGATAGACCATGATCTCGCGCGGGCCCTGGAAGATGTGGCGTATCGGCTTGGCTTTGACCAGTTGGAGTGGTTTTTCGTATACCGCAATCCATTGGATTATCTGAAATCGATCTATGGAGAAATGTCCAAGCATAACGTTTGTCTGAATATAGAAGACGTAGCAGGAGAGATTTTCGAAAACGGATATTTTTGCGTGGAGAATGAGAATTACAGATACAAATTTGTTTTCGACTTTTTTCAGTTTTTCGACAGTTTTTCGGCAGTTACCAACAACAATTGTGAGGCGATTGAATATGAGAATTTTTGTGCTCCCTTTCCCGGGCACGAAATGTTGAGAAGAATTTCCCTGTCAGAAGATTATTTGAATCACATAAAGCGCAGCGAAATCTCAAAGCGAAAATTCAATACGAGACTTACGATTGAAGAAACCGAAATTCGGTACGCGCTCAATGCCTTGGGTATTCCGTTCAGTCAGGAGAATTGGCACGAAAACAAAAGCAAGTTGATGCCGTTGGTGAATGGCCGAATAGATAGTTACAACAATCTCATCCCCCAAATCGGCGAGAAATTCGCGAACCTGTTTGATAACGGAAGAGCCCCGGGCGCTGCCAACCCGAAGAACGTGCGCAAGCGTTAGTACCGAAGTTCCTCGAACGCTGGCTCGACGCGGCCGTTCCAACGTCCATTGTAGGCCGCAAGCAAGTCTTCGGCTGGGGTGCGCCCGGTTCGCAGGATCTCATCCAGTGGCGCCAAGAACCCCGTCTCATCGTTGCCAGAGGAATCCAGACGGGCCCGGCGCCGCAATCCGGCGCGCGACAGTTCGACCAACTGTTTGGCAATATCGCCGACGGTGCCTGAACGAAACGGCGTGCCCAGCGCCAAGCGGGGCACCTCACTCCGCAGGTAGTTGTGCTCTTCGAGGGTCCAGTCCTTGGCGATCTCCCAGGCGGCACCAAGCGCATCGGCATCGTAAAGCAACCCGGTCCAAAATGCCGGCAGGGCACAAATCCGGTTCCACGGCCCGCCGTCGGTGCCACGCATCTCGAGATACTTCTTCAGCCGGACCTCTGGGAACGACGTAGTCATATGATCGGCCCAGTCGCCCATGAACGGGATCTGGCCCTCGAAACCTTCGAGGCGTCCGGCCATGAAGTCCCGGAAGCTCTTGCCGGCAACGTCGTGATAGATGCCATCGCGATAAACGAAGTACATCGGTACGTCGAGCAGGTAGTCGACATAACGCTCGAACCCGAAGCCGTCCTCGAATACGAATGGCAAGACGCCACACCGATCAGGATCGGTGTCGGTCCAGATGTGGCTGCGATAGCTCAAGAAGCCGTTGGGTTTGCCTTCGAGGAAGGGCGAGTTGGCGAATAACGCTGTCGCGATCGGTTGCAGGGCCAGACTGGCGCGAAACTTCAGCACCATATCGGCTTCGCTCTCGAAGTCGTAATTGCCCTGGATAGTGCTGGTTCTGAGCATCATGTCGAGGCCCATGGTGCCGCGCCGCTCCATCTGCCGGCGCATGATCGCATAGCGGCCTTTGGGCATCCAAGGCGACTCCTCGCGAGACCACTTCGGTTGCAAGCCCATGCCCAGCATTGCGAGGCCGAGTTCGTCGTTCACCTGTTTCATCTGGTCGAGGTGGGTATGCACCTCGTCGCAGGTCTGGTGGATCGTGTCGAGCGGTGCTCCAGAAAGCTCGAACTGCCCGCCTGGCTCCAGCGTGATGGCGCAACCGTCCATCGTTAAAGCGATGGTGTTACCGTTCTCCTCGATCGGCGCCCAGCCGAACCGTTGCAGACCTGCCAGTAACGCACCGATGCCACGCTCACCCTCGTAGGGGGCCGGACTTAGATCGTCGGTTCGGAAAACGAACTTCTCGTGCTCGGTTCCGATTTTCCAGTCCTTGGGGGGCGTACAGCCGGACATCAGATCGTCGACAAGCTGCGCTTTGTCGGTGATCGGATCGCCCTGGGATTCGGGGGGTCGCGACATTTAGGATCTCAAATTTATTGTTGTTGAGGAAAAGGGTCGGCCTGTTTCCAGGAGAGCTCACGATAGGTTGGTCGCAAACCTCGATTTACAAGCCATTTGGTCGCCCCGAAGTCCAATCTCCCGCCAGGGCCTGCCAGCATGTCAGTGCCGCCAGTGCCGCCGTGTCCGCTCGTAAAAGCCTGGGGCCCAGGCTCACTGGAGTAACAAACGGCAGATTGCGGATGCGGTCAAGTTCCCGTTCGGCAAAACCGCCTTCTGGTCCGATCATCAATCCGCTGGCGGTATTTGAGAAATCAGGGTCCGAGAATGTTTCAGCGATTGGCTTGCCGGCCCCGGTTTCGTCACAGATTATAAGTCTTCGGCCTTCTGGCCAGGCATCGAGCAAGGCATCGAGCTTAGTCGGTTCGCGGATTTCCGGCACTGTCAGGCGCGCGGTCTGCTCTGCCGCTTCAACCGCATTTGCGCGTAATCGGTCGACGTTTACGCGGTCGACCATGGTGAATTGGGTCATGACTGGCCAAAGCAACGAGGCACCAAGTTCGGTCGCTTTCTGTGCTGTAAAGTCGATGCGTGCTCGCTTGATCGGTGCGAAGACGAGCCAAATATCCGGTTCAGAATGCTGTTTGCGGGTTTGCTGTTCGATCCCGAGCTCGGTGGTATTCTTGGAGATGTTCGCAATTCGGGCTGTCCATTCGCCATCGCGGCCGTTGAATAAGGCGACCACGGCGCCGGCCGCCAAGCGAAGCACCGAGCGCAGATAATGTGTCCGGTCACGGTCGAGCGAAACCGCGCCGCCGGCCGCCAGGCTCTCGGTCACATACAGTCTGGTTTCGATCTTCTCAGACATGTGGTCTCTCGCCCTCAAGTCTTGCTGTGGCTTGCACCCACTATGTGCCCGGTTTATGCAGTCCGTATCATGACCGCAAGTGATATCCCGCAAGACAATTGGATCGACCGCATTTTGCCGGCGGCGGTGCGGCCTTACGCGCGCCTGATGCGACTGGATCGGCCAATCGGAACCTGGCTGTTGTTGTTGCCATGCTGGTGGGGGCTGGCTTTGGCGTGGCGGGCCAGTGACCGGATCATTCCGTTGGGTGAAATGATCTGGCTTTGGATCTTTTTTAGTGTCGGTGCTTTGGTCATGCGCGGTGCCGGGTGCACGGTCAACGATCTTTGGGACCGAGATTACGACAGGATGGTCGCGCGCACCCGTGATCGACCAATCGCCAGTGGGGCGATTTCCGTCAAGCGGGCTCTCCTTTTTCTTGGCTTCCAGCTTGGCATCGGCCTTCTCATCCTGCTGCAGCTGAATCCGTTCTCGCAAATTCTCGGCGTGGCAGTACTGGCGCTGGTGTTTACGTATCCCTTGTTCAAGCGTTTCACCTACTGGCCGCAGTTCGTCCTCGGCTTGACCTTCAATTGGGGTGCGCTGATCGGCTGGACAGCGGTTGCCGGTGCGCTCGATTGGCCATCGCCGGTGCTCTATCTGGCAGGGATTTTTTGGACCCTCGGCTACGACACGATTTACGCGCATCAGGACAAAGAGGACGACGCTTTGATCGGGGTCAAATCCTCGGCTTTGGCTTTGGGTGGGCGAACCGGACCATTTCTTTGGGTCATGTATGTCCTCACGATCGTCGGCATCGCGGCAAGTGGTGCCCTGGCCGGTCTTTCGTGGCGGTTCGATATAGTTCTGGTGCTCGCCGCCGGCCAGCTCGCTTGGCAAGCCTACGCGGTCGACATTGACGATCCGAAGGACTGCCACGCCAAGTTTTTATCCAACCGGCTGTTTGGTTTGATCGTAACGGCTGCGATCTTGGTCGGCTGAGATGGTGGTTGATCCGGCGCGCTTCGTTCGCGAGAACTCGGTTTTGAAGTCGCCGCCACTGGTCGGAGAAATCCAGCTGCATCTGGCCGACGAGGCAATAGCACTCTGGCAAAAGACAGAAGAAGAGCTGGAACGGGATGGCTTGCCGCCGCCGTTCTGGGCTTTCGCCTGGGCTGGCGGGCAGGCGCTCGGGCGTTACGTCATCGATCACGCACCGCTGGTCGCCGGTAAACGGGTGCTGGATTTCGCATCTGGCAGCGGGGTGTCCGCCCTGGCGGCCCTTTGGTGCTCGGCCTCGCATGTGGTGGCGAACGAGATCGACGAGTTCGCGGCGGCCGCAATTCACCTCAACGCAGACGCCAACCATCTTGAAGCCGGGTTGGAGATCGTATTGCGCGATATGCTGGATGAACCGGTGATGGCCGATGATGGCAGTTCGCTCTACGACGTCGTATTGGCTGGTGATGTTTGCTATGAGAAACCGATGGCGGATCGGGTGATCGCCTGGTTGACACGGCATGCTCGGGCAGGTGCTACGGTGTTGATTGGAGACCCGGGTCGGACTTATCTTCCTCGGGACGGGTTGGAGGAACTGGCGCGCTATTCGGTGCCGACGCCCCGCGAACTGGAGGATCAGGACATCCGCAGCACGCGCGTGCTGCATTTGCTCTGATTGAGGTGACGATGGCCAAAGTGAGCAAGTCCAGCAATCAGATCGCCGATCGAAGGACCCTATACGACGGTGCTATCCTGTTTCATGAAGGTGACGAGGCGCATTGCGCGTACCTGATTGAAAGCGGCGAAATCGAGATCCTCAAAGAACGGGCGGGCGAAATACTAGTCCTGGCGACACTTGCCAAAGGCGCGGTATTTGGTGAAATGGCCTTGATTGATGGCGGCAAGCGAAGTGCCACGGCGCGCGCGAAAAGCATGGTTGTGGTGCGCGGCGTCGATTACAAATCACTCATGCGTCTGAAAGAACAGACAAGTACTGCGGTGTGGGGTCTGCTTCAGGTCACGATGGAGCGCTTGCGCCACACAAACGACAAACTGGTTGAGGGCGCTACGCTGGAGGCTGAGGACTAGCCGAGGCCTTGCCCGTCCTTCATTATACTGGCCTCTGGATATCGACGCCCAGTCCGGGGAGTTTTGTCGCGTCGTCTATTTGAAATTGGAGCCGAAATTATGGCGCCCACCGATCCACTTCTGCAACCCTATCAGCTGAAGCATCTCACGTTGCGCAATCGGATGATGAGCACGGCGCATGAGCCTGCCTACAGCGAAGACGGCATGCCGAAGCAGCGCTACCGCCTGTATCACGAGGAGAAAGCCAAGGGTGGTATCGCCCTCACCATGATCGGCGGCTCCGCCTTGGTCGCACCGGACAGCCCACCCGCATTTGGTAACCTGTTGGTCTACAAAGACGAGATCGTGCCGTGGTTTCGTGAATTGGCCGATGGGGTACATGAGCATGGTGCCACCGTGATGTGCCAGATCACACACCTTGGCCGGCGCTCGTCCTGGAGTTCCGGTGACTGGATGCCGCTGGTCGCGGCCTCACCGGTTCGCGAAGCGGCTCACCGGGCATTTCCGAAAGCGGCCGAGGATTTTGATATCGCCCGGATCACCCGTGCCTATGGCGATGCGGCAGAGCGATGTCAGGCCGGCGGGCTCGATGGCGTAGAGGTCGAGCTCTATGGCCATCTCCTGGATGGTTTCTGGTCACCGCTCACCAACAAACGCGATGACGACTATGCGGGTTCGCTTGAAAATCGAATGCGGTTTTCGCTGGAGGCGCTGACGGAAATGCGTCAGCGGGTCGGGCCGGACTACATAATTGGTATCCGAATGGTTGCTGACGAAGCGGACGAGATGGGCCTTTCACGAGCCGATGGTGTCGAAATTGCACGGCGCATGGCGGCAAGCGGATTGGTCGACTTCATCAACGTCATTCGCGGACGGGTGGACAGCGATGAGACGATATCGCATGTCATCCCGAATATGGGCTCGCGCTCGGCGCCTCATCTCAATTTCGCGGGTGAAATCCGGGCCGAAACCGGTGTCGCAACCTTCCACGCTGCCCGCATCAATGATGTCGCGACCGCGCGACATGCGGTGGCGAGCGGCCTGCTCGACATGGTCGGTATGACTCGCGCGCATCTGGCCGATCCACATATTGTCGCCAAGATCGTGGCTGGCGAGGAACACCGCATCCGGCCTTGTGTCGGTGCCGGATACTGTATCGACCGTATCTATGAGGCGAACGACGCGTTTTGCACCCACAACCCGGCGACCGGGCGCGAGGAGACGATCCCGCATGTGATCCCGCGTACAATCGGAAAGACCAAGCGAGCGGTTGTGGTTGGTGCCGGACCGGGCGGGCTAGAGGCAGCACGCGTGTTGGCCGAACGCGGCCACTCCGTCACCTTGTTCGAAGCCGCGGGAGAGGCGGGTGGCCAGGTGCTTCTGACCGCCAGGAGCGATCGTCGCCGCGAGATTGTCGGTATAGTCGATTGGCGACGCCAGGAATGCGAGCGGCTCGGTGTCGAGTTCCACTACAACGTAATCGCTGGGCGTGATGAGGTATTGGGCGCGACGCCGGACATCGTCATTGTTGCAACTGGCGGGCTGCCTAATATCAGCTTCCTTGAGGCCGGCGGTGATCTGGTGACGACGAGTTGGGATATCTTGTCCGGCGCCGTCAAGCCGGCCGACAATGTCCTGTTGTTCGACGACAACGGCGCCCATCCGGGGATGCAAGCAGCGGAATTGATCGCGCGCGCCGGATCGAAACTGGAACTGGCAACACCTGAGCGTGGCTTGGCACCGGAAATAGGCGGCACGAATCACCCGGTCTATATGAAGGCGATAGCCGAGTGCGGTGTGACCGTGTCGTTGAACCTGCGCCTGCGTTCGGTTCGGCGTGACGGCAATCAACTCGCTGCCACACTCTACAGTGATTACGCGCGAGCCTCGGTCGAGCGGTTGGTTGATCAGGTCGTGGTTGAGCACGGTACGCTGCCCGTCGATGACCTCTACTTCGAGCTGAAGCCTGACTCGATAAATCGGGGTGAGGTCGATCTGGAAGCACTGACGGCAATGCGCAGGCAAGAGATCGCCAGCAACCCGATCGGTGCCTTTCGCCTCTATCGCATCGGCGACGCCATCGCCAGCCGCAACATCCATGCAGCGGTCTACGACGCCATCCGGCTCTGCGTGGTGATGTGAGCCCATGACAGCTTCACTCTTCAGCCCGATCCGTCTGCGAGGCTTGACGCTCGCCAACCGGGTCATCATCGCGCCGATGTGCCAATACAGCGCCGAGGACGGAAAGGTGACCGACTGGCACCTGATCCATCTGGGTGGTCTCGCCATGTCGGGGTCCGGCTTGTTGTTTCTCGAAGCCGCCGCCGTCGAGCCGCGCGGGCGCATTACGCATGGCTGTATCGGGCTTTACAGCGACGAGGCGGAGGTGGCGCTTACGCGCGTGGTCCGGGCCTGCCAGGAACACGGCAACACCCCGCTCGCCATTCAGCTTGGCCATGCCGGGCGCAAGGCGTCGTGCCACCCGCCCCGCACCGGCGGCAAGCCCCTGAAGGACGGGGAGGGGGCTTGGGAAACCATTGGGCCCTCGGCCCTGCCTTTCGATGCGGATTGGCACACGCCAAGGGAGATGGACCGCGCCTTGATGGATGAGGTCATTGCCGCTCACATTCAGGCGGTTGAGCGGAGCGATCGGATCGGTTTCGTTGCGGTCGAACTGCATGCCGCCCACGGATATCTAATCAGCGAGTTCCTGTCGCCTCTCGCCAACCACCGCACCGACGAATATGGCGGCTCGTTGGAAAACCGGATGCGGTTCCCCTTGGAACTGTTTGCGGCGATGCGCGCCGCCTGGCCAGACGACAAGCCGATGGGGGTGCGCTTCAATGGAACCGATTGGGACGATGCAGGCCTTACGACCGAAGACGCGGTCGCATTTGCCCAGGCGTTGAAAGCGGCGGGATGTGACTTCTTCGATGTGTCCGGCGGAGGCAACAGCATGGTCCGCCCACCGGTTGGCCCGGGGTATCAGGCCGAGCTGGCGGCGGCAGTGAAACAGGCGACCGGAGTGCCGACCATGGCGGTCGGAATGATCCGGGACCCGAAACTGGCGCAGGACCTCTTAGACCGGGGGGCTTGCGATATGGTGGCGCTGGCCCGAGGTTTCCTCTACGAGCCGCGATGGACATGGCGTGCTGCCTATGAGCTGGGGGCTGAGGCGGATTATCCCGAACAAGCCCAGCGCAGCAATCCGCTGCTCTGGCCACAAGCATTCGAGGGCGATGCGCCAAGTACTGGTGTCGATGACGACGATTGGGAAGTGGGTGCGGCGCCCCACATCATGGTGCCGAAGAAAAAGCGGGGTAGGTAAAACCAAGCTGCTGCTAATCTACTTCCAGGCAGCCGCTCGTGCTTCCGCTTCGCTCTGCTGGGTAAGGTTGAACCGGGCTCGAAGAATTTGGATGAGGCGGTCGGCCCAGGCGATGCCGCTGCGTTCGGCCAGGATGAACCATTTCAGTGCTTCAATCTGATCGACCGCGTCGCCAGTTGCATCGCGGGCGTGCAAATATCCGAGTTCCACAAAGGCTTCCGAAATACCATTTCTCGCGGCGGCCTCGAAACTCGACGCCGCTGCAGACAAATCCTTTTCCCCACCTTCGCCGGCGCGCTGCATCAACGCGAGATTGAAGCTCGCCCGGGCAATCCCTTGTTTCCCTGCTGCTTCGTACCATTCGCGCGCTGTGCGGAGGTCTAACGCGATGCCGTTGCCGAACTGCAGGGCCAGACCAAATTTGTACTGCCCCAAAGCATGCCCTGCTTTCGCGGCGCGGCCATACCAAGAGATTGCTGCCTTCAGATCCTGCTTCGTGAGGCTCCCGTCTTCCAGCACCAAGCCAAGCCGGAACTGTGCCTCCGCATCACCGGATTTGGCTGCGTCGTAATACCAACGAAGGGCTTTGTCGTAATTGCCGGACCCGGAACGCTTCTCCGCCGCCCAGGCAGGCGAGACGATAAGCGTCGCCAGGGCCAGGAAAGCTGGCAAGAGATAGCGGAGCAACCGGAGATCCGTCCGGCTTCGGGGGGGAATGCGCCCGAACAGGCGCCTGAATATCAAGGACGCAAGGGGCCCGTCCCGGCCGTCGAGCGCGGCGCCGGTCCGTCAAAGCCCACCAAGCGATTGGCTTCACGTCCAGGCAGAGGTGTCGAATAGCAGTTCACCTTGCCCAGGGTCCTGTAGCAATATCGTGGATCCTCCGGCGAGCTGAGCGCAAGTTTGGCGCTGCGATCGCCGAAAAGTCTGTCGACCGTGTCTTGAACCTTTGCCGTGCAACCGGCCACGGTTCCAAGGAGGACGAAAAGGACGCCTATACGTCCGAGCAACTGGATCTTGTGCATACTGGTACCCAGGGTGTCGATTCGGTTGCCCTTACATAAGCAATATTCGCGCCAAGTCACGGTAGTCTGTAGAATTACCCTCATATATCAAGGGTTTCCGTTCTTGGCGAGCGATATATCGCTCACATCCAATCTTTCGTCAGTGCTCCCATTTCGTTAGTGCACGGTCTTCAGCGTGTCGCGGACCGTATCGATCATGAAGTCGATTTGCTCTTTCTCTACGATCAGCGGCGGCGACATGGCGATGATGTCGCCTGTGGTCCGAACCAACAGTCCCTTATCGTAGCACTTATTGAACGCGTCCATGGCGCGGGCCGTGGGCTTGTCGGGGATGCCCTCGAGCTCGATACCGGTGACCATGCCGAGATTTCGGATGTCGATCACATGATCAACATCCGAAAGTGAATGCACGGCGTCCTCAAAATATGGCGCCAGTTCCGCCGCGCGCTCGAACAGGCCCTCATCGCGGTAGATGTCGAGGGTCGCGAGGCCGGCGGCGCAGGCCAGCGGGTGGCCGGAATAGGTATAGCCGTGGAACAACTCGATGGTGTTGTCCGGCGCGTCCATGAAGGCGTCGTAGATGCCATCGCGGGCGAAAACAGCCCCCATCGGCACGGTGGCATTGGTGATGCCCTTGGCGGTGGTGAAGAGGTCCGGCTTCACGCCAAAATACTCGCTGGCGAAGCTAGCGCCAAGACGCCCAAATCCAGTGATCACTTCATCGAAGATCAGCAGGATGCCATGTTTGGTGCAGATATCACGCAGGCGCTTCAGATACCCCTTCGGCGGGATCAACACGCCGGTGGAGCCGGCCATCGGCTCGACGATGACAGCGGCGATGGTCGAGGCGTCGTGCAATGCCACGATCTTCTCGAGATCGTCGGCCAGATGCGCGCCCCACTCGGGCTGGCCGCGCGAGAAGGCATTCTGCTCCAGATTGTGGGTGTGGGAGATGTGGTCAACGCCGGTCAACAAGGTTCCAAATTGCTTTCGATTGCCGACAATTCCGCCAACGGAAATTCCGCCAAATCCCACGCCATGGTAGCCGCGTTCGCGGCCGATCAAGCGGGTCCGCGTGCCTTGGCCGATGGAGCGTTGATACGCGAGCGCGATCTTCAGCGCGGTGTCGACTGCCTCGGAACCGGAGTTGGTAAAAAACACATGGTCGAAGCCTTCGATCATCGAGGTTAGGCGAGATGCGAACTCGAAGCTGGTCGGATGGCCAATCTGGAAGCCGGGTGCGTAATCCAACTTCTCGACCTGCTTTTTGACCGCATCGATGATCGGCTGCCGTCGATGTCCCGCATTGACGCACCAAAGACCGGATGTGCCGTCCAAAATCCGCCGATTGTCGTGGGTGATGTAATGCATGCCCTCGGCCTCGACGAGCATCTTTGGATTTTTCTTGAATTGCCGGTTCGCGGTGAACGGCATCCAAAGCGATTCGAGGTCATTTGGCGCGTAGTTTTGATCGGTGGACATGGTGGTTCTCCAGTTCGGCCCAAATTCGGTCCGGTGGCCAAAATTGTCTTTTGCTCATACTAGTCGGGATCTTCGGCGGCTCAAGCCCAATTCAGATCTATGCAACCGGTGCGGTGACACGGTCAAGAAAATCAAGATAGAGCTGGACGACATGGGCCTCGGAATAGTGGTTGGCGAAGGCTTCCCGGCCACCCGAGGTGAGCTCGGCCTGGCGTTGGGGATCCGCCAACAGACCCTGGATCGCCTGACCAAGCGCGTCGGCGTTCTCGATTGGAACCAACAAACCGGTGCGGCCGTCCTCGATCAAGTGCGAAGGGCCGGCGGCAGCAGCCGCGACAACAGGTCGCCCCTGTACCCAGCCCTCGAGAACGACATTTCCTAATGGTTCGTGTCGTGATGGACAGATCAGTAAGTCCGCAGTTGCCAGCAAGTCGCCGGTGTCTTCTCGCCAACCGAGGAAACGAACCCTCTCGGCAACGCCTTCGCTTTCAGCCAGCGCCCGGAGTTCGCTTCGCAATGGCCCTTCACCAGCGATCCAGAGAACAGCGTCCGGGACATGGGCCATAGCTCGGATTAGAACATCGAACCCCTTGTTCTCATGCAATCGGCCAAGTGCCAGCAGTAAGGGCGCCTCGTTCGGTGTGGCAATCTCGGCCCGATCGATCGGTGTTCCGATCCGTTCATCCGGGAAATTCGGCAGATAATGCGCGCGCTCGGCCGGCCAGCCCTTGTCCACCAAATAGTCGACGATATCAGGCGTGTTGCCGATCAAATGATCGCAGTCTCGGTAATATTTCAGATCGTAATATCCGCCGAGACGGGCGACATGAACGAACGAGCCGCGCGGTGTCTTCAGGGTGGCGCGGTTCATCCAACTGATCACCACGTTCGGGTTATAGCGTTTAATTTCGCGGCCCAGCAGCAGCGGGGTCAGGAAATCGAGGGCGCCGCCGAATGCAAGTTCCAAGGGTGCCACCCCGGCGCGCCGAAGCCGCCCGGTGCGTTCCGGGTCGCGCCGGATGATGACATGTTGATCGAGCCCGGCCCGGGCCAAGGCCGGAACCAGTCGTTCAAAAAACGTCTCGGCGCCCCCATGTTGGGCACCGGCCATGACTTGCAGGACGCGCATCAAGCCAACCAATCCATCGCGTATTGCTGACAACAGCTGTCATTGTGGTGTAGGCAGACGCAACCGGCAAGCAAGGATGGGATCGGGCTCAGGTGAACGCGTCAGACAACAGACAGAATACCGGCGGTGGCACGCTTGTGATCCAGCCATTGCCGGGGATCGGTGATGCGATCTGGCATCTGCCGTTTATTCGCGCGATCGCCGCGCGCGCGCCAGAGCGTCGCATCACCTTGTTGACCAAGCGTCGCTCGATGGCGGACGAGCTGCTGGCCGGGTGCGACTATATCTCCCGGGTGCTGTGGCTTGAGCGCGATGGCGGTAGTCATGACGGACCGTTCGGGTTCTGGCGCCTTGGTGCAGTACTCGCGCCCTATCGGTTTGATGAAGCTTGGATTTTGCATGGGTCGTCGCGCTACGCGCTCGCCGCCTGGCGCGGCGGCATTCCCGAACGCATCGGCTATGGCATTGGCTGGCAGGACGCTTTCCTGACCAGTGAGCACTCACTCTCCCGTCTCGACCGAAGTCTTTCGGCAATCGCCAAGGCCCGGCGGTTGCTGGAACGTCACGCGGTGCCGATCGAGCATCCGCTGCCGAACCTGCCGATCGCTGACGAGCTTCGCCGCGAGGCGGATGCTGTATTGGCGGGCCGTGGGAGGCCGGCCGTTGCGCTCGCCATAGGCTCGAGCGAAACCTACAAGCAATGGGGCGCGGCCAATTTCGCCCAACTCGCCCATCATCTGCATCAACGCCACGACGCCAGTATCATCCTTCTTGGTGGACCGGGCGAGGCCGAGCTAGCAATCGAGATTTCAGAGCGGCTCTCAGATGCAGATTGGCAACAAGCTGCGATCGGCCGACCGCTCGGTCAGGCAGCGGCACTCGCCGCTGCGGCCGACCTCTGCATCGGTAACGACACCGGCATGCTGAATGTCGCCGCCGCGACCGGCACCAATTCGATCGGGTTGTTTGGTGGTGGTCCGGTTTTGGTCGACGACCCGAGGATACACGCGCTTGTGCCTCCAGGCGGCCGAGTTTTCTTCGGCGACGAACGCATGGGCGAGATCACGGCAGAAGCAGTGATGGCAGCGGTGGATGAGGCGCTGGCGGGCTGAGGTGATGTAAGGCAGGCGGTATGAATGGTTACCAAACCATTCGAGAAAAAACCCAATTTATACTAATTTAGTGGGCGCCCTGCTTCACGCCCTGGGGTATCTTTTCGATCATATTCTTTAGCGCGATGAAACCATTCCGGTGGGATTTCTTTTTGAAGATCAGAAACAAAAATTCGCCTATATTGTACTAAACGTGCAGAAGACGAAATGGTTACCGAATTATCGTGGGATAGAGTTTCAATGTCATTGTATGCGGCAACTAGTGGGTCAAGTAACTTTGGTCTATATCCTTTGTATGCGTCTGGTTTTTCCTGGCCGTATTTGTGTTTGTCGACGTTAGTGAAATACATTCGACCCCGGTCGATCAAGGAGGTCAATCTCCTAAGAACGTCATAATATCGCTGATTGAGCGAGGAAGATTCACAGGAAGGAGCAA
>JABIRP010000261.1 GCA_018699735.1 Rhodospirillaceae bacterium
AGATACATCAGGTCAATCAGGAATAGGCAGGTCGTGAGGACGACACTGACGATCGCGAAGGCGCCACCATAGGCGAGGCTGACATAAGGCGCCCGGAGCATATCTCGCCATCCGGCGGCCAGCCATTCCCATGGCTCATCCGCTTTCACTTGAACAGACGCAGAGCGTCCAGCACCCGCTATAGAGGCTTGGTCCATCGCCGTTTCCTCCCCGCCTTCACCACCGGCGCGACTTTGCAACGAATCGTATCAGCCCTGCCGCTGTCGTACCATGGTGAAATATGTCACCTACTGTGGCAAAAGGTAACGATCATCCAACGCAAGAGGCTTACCTATGACCACCACCGGAGAAACCCTCGCCGCCTTGATCGAAAGCCACGGCATAGACACGATCTTCGGAATACCTGGAGTGCATACGGTCGAGCTATATCGGGCGCTCGCCGCATCTGGGTTGCGTCACGTGACACCACGCCACGAGCAGGGTGCAGGATTGATGGCCTATGGCTATTGGCTGGCAAGTGGCCGGCCGGCTGCATGCGCCCTCATCACCGGGCCCGGCCTGACCAACGCAGCCACCGCGATTGCCCAGGCCTATTCCGACAGCGTAGCGATGCTGGTCGTCGCCGGATCGAATAAGACCGCCGAACTTGGGCTCGGTGGTGGTCGCCTGCATGAACTTCCCAATCAGATCGCCCTTGAGCGGGAGATCGCCGGAGAAGCTCACTTGTTGTTGGATCCAAACAATTTGCCGGAAATCATGGCGCGCGCCTTCGCCATGTTTCAGGCCGCACGACCACGACCGGCGGTTATTGAGATCCCTCGAGATATTTTCGCGCAAGAATGCACGGTGTCGCCACAACCCTGGTCCACACCAGTCCCACCGTCCCCCGACCCGACCGCAATTGCCCGCGCAACCGAGATGCTGACACAAGCCGAGCGACCGGTGCTATTGTTTGGTGGCGGAGCGCGGTTCGTTGCCGATGGCTCACCGACGCGCCTGGCCGAACGCCTCGACGCGCCAGTGATCATGAGTATCGCCGGCAAGGGGCTGGTACCCTCAAGCCATCCCCTGTCCTTGGGCGCGCCCCTGACGCAGGCGCCGGCCCGGGCTTTTCTGGCCGAAGCCGATCTGGTTGTGGCAATTGGCAGCGAGTTATCGGAAACGGATTTCTGGCCCTCCAAGGATGAAGTCATCCGACTTGGCGATCGATTGATCCGCATCGATATCGAAGCGGCTCAACTCGCCCGCTCTCGCCGCCCGGACCTCGCCATCGTCGCTGATGCCGGTGCCGCCATCGCAGCACTCCTAAACGCGGTCCCTCAAGCAAGCCGGAAGGGTGCGGAACGGGCAGATGCAGCGCGCCGAGCGATCAACGCCGGCCTAGACCCCCAAGAGGCACCGAGGCGCGAAGCGCTCGCGGCAATTCGCCGAGCCGCACCGGTGGATTGTTTCGTTTCCGTGGACTCAACTCAGATCGCCTATACCGGCGATTATGCCTTCCCATGCGAGTTGCCTGGTTGCTGGCATTTTCCGTCCGGCTACGGCACCCTCGGCACCGGTTTGCCGACCGCAGTCGGCGCCAAGCTCGCCCGACCAGAGCGGCCGGTCATGGCCATCGCTGGTGATGGCGGGTTGTTGTTCACGCTGGAAGAGTTGATCGTCGCGGTAGAGCACCGGCTGTCGATCCCGATTGTGCTTTGGAACAACCGGGGTTATCGCGAGATTGCCGAGGCCATGGACGGTGCCGGTGTCCAACGGGTCGGCGTTGATTTCATGATCCCAGACTTTCAGAAACTCGCCGAGGGATACGGCGCCACCGCAACTGTCGCCCCGGACTTGGCAGGGTTGGAAACTGAAATTGTCGAGGCCTTTGAGCGCCCCGGCCCAACCCTGATCGAAGTTTCGGTTTAAGGGCCCAAACCGAGCCTGTTCGGCTATTTCCTCCCACCCAATACGGCATCGAACAGAATATCGAGGACTTTGCCTGTCGCCTGTTCAATCAGGACCACGTCGTTGTCGACGACCACACGCTGGGTACCAGCCGGTGGAGGCGGAAGTTTCGACGTCAGATCTTCCGGCAAATCGCGCTTGGCCAAACCTGGTGGTAACTTGTCGTTTTTCTCGTATTGACGTTGCAGGCCAGGCGGCAATTGCTTCTTCTTAGCCAATCCAGGCGGGAGCCCCTTCTTTTTACCTTTCTTGCCCTTTTTGGCCTTCTTGTCCTTTTTCCCAGCCTTCTTGGCCTTACTCCCGGAGTCCTCGTCCTCTTCCTCTTTCTTTCCGGTCACGGCCTTGGATTCGACGCCCATTTCCTTTTTGAAATGCTCAACGATCATCCGCTTGGAAACATCCGAGATCACTTTTGCCATGTCCTGAGCCGTAGCCGAGCCTATAGGACTACTTCCGATCAAAACTGCCAACAGCGCTGCGCTTAGCGATCGCAACATTGCATTTTCCTTTCCTGCGTGCCGAACATTTCGGCTTGGTTGTTCACAGCATGACATGAGCTTTCTCCGGTTCAAACTCTATTGAAATTCAAAGCCTGAACGGCACCCTTGAGCCAATATAGTTTCTGGCGCTAGGGTCGCCGTTAACGGAGGACTAAATAATGGCACGGACGGCGGACTTTCTGATTATCGGTGGTGGCATCGCTGGCGCTTCGGCCGGATTTGAGCTCTCACGACACGGCTCGGTCATCATATTGGAACGGGAAAACCAGCCCGGATACCACACAACCGGCCGGTCGGCGGCACTGTATGTCGCCAGCTACGGCAACGCGACAATCCGGGCGATCACCAAGGCCAGCAAGCCGTTCTTTCTGGATCCGCCCGAAGGCTTCACAACCGCCCCAATCCTCGCGCCTCGAGGCGCCCTGATGGCCGCGACGGAGGATCAGGTGGATGCCTTGAAGGGACTTTACGAAGCGACTAGCGCCATCGACCCATCGATACGTCTTGTCGACCAGGATGAATTGCTACGGCTCTGCCCGGTTCTAAATCCCGAACGGATGGTCATGGGGCAATACGAGCCCGAGAACATGGATATCGATGTGCATGCACTCCTGACCGGGTATTTGGCGGGGATGCGCAATCGGGGCGGCGAAGTTGTCTCGGATGCCGAAGTTATGTCTCTCACCCACACCCATGATAGCTGGACAGTTTCGACCCGAGCCGGTGAGTTCTCGGCCCCGGTCGTCGTGAATGCCGCTGGTGCTTGGGCCGATGAGGTGGCAGGTCTGGCGGGGGCCAACCCGATCGGGCTGGTTCCGAAACGGCGTACTGCCTTCACCTTCGACGGACCGGCGGATGTAGATCTAGCCCAACTGCCGGCTGTCATCAGTGCTGACGAGAGTTGGTATTTTAAACCCGAGGCCGGCCGACTGCTGGGCAGCCCGGCGGATGAAACTCCGTCCCCACCGTGTGATGCGCAGCCGGAGGAACTCGATATTGCAATCGCCGTCGACCGGATCCAGACCCATACAGTCATGGAGATCAAACGCCTGGAGAGCAAATGGGCCGGGCTTAGAAGCTTCGTTGCCGATAAGTCGACAGTCGCCGGGTTTGCGCCGGAAGCCCCCGGATTTTTCTGGGTCGCGGGCCAGGGCGGTTACGGCATTCAAACCTCGGAAGGCATGGGCCGCATCACAGCATCGCTTGCCACCGGCAACGGCATCCCGGACGACATCGCAGCCCTCGGCGTCACCGAGCGTGATTTAGCGCCGGATCGCGATGGGCTGGTGCCGGGATGAAGAGCCCCTACTCCGCCGCTTGCGCCTCGGCGGGCGGCGAGTTGACCAGTTTAGTGTAGTCGTCAGCCAATGTTGCGCAGACCTCGGCCGGCGTGAAGGTGTAGTCGCCGATGCGCCCGACCGGGGTTACTTCCGCTGCCGTTCCGGTTAGGAAGCATTCACTGGCATCCGCCATCTCTTCCGGTTTGATCTGGCGCTCAACAATCTCGTAGCCACGCGCCTTGGCGAGATCGATGACCGTGCGCCGGGTGATGCCGTCGAGGAAACAGTCAGGCGTCGGGGTGTGAATGCGCCCGTCCGACATGACGAAGAATACATTGGCACCAGTCGCCTCAGCCACTAGGCCACGATAGTCGAGCATCATGGCATCGTGGAAGCCGTTCTTCTCGGCGGCATGCTTGGAGAGCGTGCAGATCATATAGAGACCGGCCGCCTTGGCATTTGTCGGTGCACTGTCCGGAGCCGGGCGTCGCCATTTCGACATCTCGAGATTGATGCCCTTGGTTTTGGCTTCCGGGTCGAAATACGATGGCCACTCCCAAGCAGCAATCGCGAGGTTGATCCGATTCTGCTGAGCCGAGACCCCCATCATTTCACTGCCGCGCCATGCAACAGGGCGAATGTAGCCGTCAACGATGCCCATTGAATCCAGCACCTGGCGCTTGGCGGCGTCGATTTCCTCGACCGTATAGGGGATTTCGAAGTCCAGAACCCCCGCCGACGCGTGCAGCCGCTCGGTGTGCTCCCGGGACTTGAAAATATGCCCGCTGTAAACCCGTTCGCCCTCGAAGACCGAACTGGCGTAATGTACAGCGTGGGTGAGCACGTGCAGCTTGGCATCGCGCCAGGGGATCAGCTCGCCATTGAACCAGATCGAGCCGTCTCTATCGTCAAAGGGTATCAAGGACATAGGTATGTTTCCCGTGATCGCTCCGAAGTCGTTTTTTCTCCAATATCGCATTGGAGGACGGTTTTCGGACATAATATTTCCAACACAGCTTGACGAAGCTAACAAATTGATGAAATTTAGTCAACATGGCTGACATAAAAAGCATGAAGAACTCGCATTTTTTGAGCGAGGAGGATTTGCGCGAAGAAGATTTGCGTCAGGCGATCGAAATGCTGTTCTTCGCCTATCGCGACTTCACCGGTGAACCTGACAGCATGTTGGCCGAAATCGGTCTTGGTAGGGCGCACCACCGGGCGGTCTATTTTGTCGGCCGAAACGCCGGCATCCCTGTGACCGAGTTGCTAGCCATCTTGAAAATCACCAAACAGAGCCTCTCTCGGGTGCTGAGCCAACTCATCGCCGAGGGCTATATCGAGCAGAGAACCGGCGTCGAAGACCGACGCAAGCGGCACCTGCATCTGACGGCAAAAGGTATCGAACTCGAGCACCAACTAACCGCCAACCAACGCCAACGCATCGCCAAGGCATATAAAGACGCCGGACCCGAGGCCGTGCGCGGTTTTCGCCATGTCCTGCATGGGATCATGGACTCTGAAGACCAATGGCGCTTCGATGTCGATGGTAATGTCGGTAGCGGTGGTAATGGCGGTGGTGGCCCGCCAGCTACGAAAGCAACGCGCCGATGACCGAAGCAGCGCATGTCCTGGTGGTCGACGACGACAGCCGGCTACGCGACCTGCTGCGCCGCTTCCTCAGCGACAATGGCTTTCGGGTGACCGTTGCCGCTGACGCGGCCGATGCGAGACAGCGGTTAGGTGCGCTGGAGTTCGATCTGATCGTGCTCGACGTGATGATGCCGGGTGAAAGCGGCTTGGATTTGGCCAGGGCATTACACGACAGCCGCGCCATTCCGATCCTGATGCTGACGGCCATGGGTGAGCCGGATGACCGCATCGCTGGCCTAGAAAGCGGCGTCGACGACTACCTGGTTAAGCCCTTCGAGCCACGCGAGTTACTGCTGCGGCTCCGGACCATTCTGCGCCGCGCACGCTCCGTGCCAACGGTTTCAGTCGAAGAAGGCCCGGCCTCGGCAATGGTGCGGTTTGGTGAGCACATCTTCGATATTCGCCAGACCATCCTCTATCGCGCTGGCCGCCCCGTTCGCCTGACCGAGGCCGAGGCTGGCATGCTACGCAGTTTTGCCGAAGCCCCGGGTGAAACCCTTTCCCGCGAGACCCTAGCCGAGCGCAACGGGCTGACCGGGAATATGCGCACGGTCGATGTGCAGATCACCAGACTGCGCCGCAAACTCGAAAAGGATCCGAAATTCCCACGGTTCCTGCAAACCGTGCGTGGCAAAGGCTATGTGCTGCGGGTTGAGGGGTGAGGATTTCTCTCGGTACGACAACATAAATCTCCGCTTCCCGGCCGAGCATCGCGAGAGCCGGGATCTCGTGGCGGCGTATCCTCCGGATCGAGATCCCGGTCTTGGCTGTGCCAAACCGGGAAACGGTGTCATTTAAAAATTCCATAATCTTGGGCTGCCGCGTGCATCAAGAAGTGGGCATCAAACAGACGACAGAGATTAGCGATGCGCCCTTGTCGCGCAAATTTGCTAAACTTCGCGCTATGACCACTTCATCCCCTGAAACCAGCACCCTAACCCAGGCGATCAAACGGGTGCTGCCGAAAACCCTGTTCGGTCGGGCGTTGGCGATTATCGTGACACCGCTGATCCTGATGCAGGCGATATCGACCTTCGTGTTCTACGACCGGCACTGGGACGTGATGACCCGCCGGCTGGTGTATTCGCTTTCAGGCGACATAGCTCTGGTGGTCGAGCAGCTGGGGCAGATGCCGGATGCTGAGACCCTGGTCAATGCCACGCGCGGCGCCCGGCGCCACCTCGACATGGTTCTGGTGTTTCGCCCGGATGCGATCCTCGAGAACACTGCCCAACATGAAGCCGTCGATCAGGTCGGCGAAAGCTTGCGCCGCTCAATCGCGGCCAAGCTGCAGCGCCCGTTTGTGGTTGATACCGAGACCGTGCCGAAGCGCATTGAGGTGCGCATCCAGTTTGCCAACGGTGTGCTCGATGCCTCGATCAATCGCAAGCGGCTGTATAGCTCGACCTCGTATGTCTTCGTGATGTGGATGGTTGGCTCGTCCCTGGTCCTGTTCGCCATCGCAATCATTTTCATGCGCAACCAGATCCGCCCGATCAGACGCCTCGCGATCGCGGCCCGCGGTTTCGGATTGGGCCGGGATACCGGCGACCTGAAACCCGAGGGCGCGAGTGAGGTCCGGCTGGCGGGCGAGGCCTTCCGCCAGATGCGCGACCGGATCCGCCGCCAGATCACCCAACGCACCGAAATGCTGGCCGGTGTCAGCCACGACCTGCGCACCCCCCTCACCCGCATGAAACTGCAACTCGCCATGCTCGAGGAAAGCGACGGCATCGACGAGCTCCGTGGCGACGTCTCGGATATGGAGCGCATGGTCGAGGGCTACCTGGCCTTTGCCCGGGGCGAAGGCACCGAGGCGCCGATTGAAAGCGATGTCGTCGAGCTGGTAACGGACGCCGTTCAACAGCATCGCCGCGCTGGCATGGATGTGTCCATGGAGCAACCGCCGAGTAACGTCCCGCCAGTCCCGGTGCGCCCACAGGCGATCCAGCGCGCCGTGACCAACCTTCTCGGCAACGCCGCCCGCTATGCCGAGCATGTCGAGGTCACCCTACTGCACGACAGCGAGCACCTGGAAATCATTGTCGACGATGACGGCCCTGGTATTCCCGAGGACAACCGCGAAGAAGTCTTCCGGCCGTTCCACCGCCTGGACGCCTCGCGCAACCCGGATACCGGCGGGGTCGGGCTGGGTTTAACAATCGCCAGGGATATCGTCCGAGGACATGGCGGTGATTTGCTGCTGGAAGACTCGCCAAAGGGCGGGTTGAGGGGCCGGATTTCGCTACCAGTATGAGGAGCCGGTTTGAGGCCCCGTTTTGAGATGGCAACGCCATCACC
>JABIRP010000033.1 GCA_018699735.1 Rhodospirillaceae bacterium
ATCCTGATGGAACTGGCTTTCGATCCCGAGCGGCAGTTTCCACCACCCGATGGGTGGTCCGACCGAGATCGCGACCTTGCAGTCAGTTTTACCGGCTCGCCGTATGACGACCGGGCGCAGTTGGTGACCGAGCTTTTGCGCGATCACGGAATTCGCGTCGATATTCGTGGAAACCGGTGGGAGCGGATGCTCGACCAGAAAACCTATACCGATTTGGTTTCGGGCGGTCCGGTCTTTGGCGACGATTATCGCCAACGCATCTGGCAATCCCGTATCTGTCTCGCGTTCGTCACCCACGCCAACCATGACGAAACCGCAATCCGGAGCTTCGAAATCACAGCCTGCGAGGGATTGTTGCTTTCGGAGTACACCGATCGTCTGGCCGAATTGTTTGAGCCGGACAAGGAAGCGGTGTTCTTCGCCTCGGCCGAGGAATGCGCCGCCAAGATCCGTTGGCTCCTCGATGATGAAGAGGCGCGAGATCGCATCTCTCAGGCGGGGCGTGTGCGGGCGGTTGAGAGTGGTTACGACAACACAGCCCGTTTCACCAAGATGCTCGGCGAGCTTCGGTCGAGATTTCCCGGGCGGCTGCCGGGCTAGAGGTTTACCCACCCGCCGCCAGATGCCGTCTATTCCAGCGTCTCCGACAGGATAGTCTCGAACCGGTCGGTGATGCGGTCAATATCAAAAGTCTGTTCAGCATAGCGTCGTGCGTTGGCACCCATGGTATGACGACGTTTCGGATCGGCAATGAGCTCGTGGGCGGCGGCGAGGAAGCCGGTGACATCGCCGGGTGCCACCACTATGCCGGCCTCCGTACGCTGGATCAGTTGCGCGGCCAGATTTTCCGGCGGCATCGCGGCTAAAACCGACCTTCCGGCGCAAAGATAGCTCAGAACTTTGGAGGGAACCGAAAACACGCCGGCATCCGGCTCCAGGATGGCGACCAGAATATCGGCGGATCCCATAACCTGGGGGAAACGCTCATAGGATTGGAAAGGCAGGACAGTCAGGCTCTCAAGATCACCTCCGTTGGCCGTCAGATGGTCGCCGCCAATCCCCTCGGTAACGACGATCAAGGCCCCGTCGCCGCGCTCTTCCAGAGAACAGGCTAGTTGCAACAACATTTCAGGGTCATGCTTCAGGCTGAGCGTGCCGGAATAGACGAGCCGGGCGCCTGGGTGTGTGAGGGCCTGTTCGGTTGCCCAGGCGTTGTCGCGTATCTCTACCGGGATATCGGCAATCGGGGCCCAATTCTCGACCACATCAATCCGCTCGACCGGCACGCCCCATTCGGTCAGGATCTCGACGAAATCATCGGTGATGACGACGCACCTATCGCTCCGGCGCAACAGACGTTGCTCGATCAGGCGATAGACCGCGCCAATCAATCGGCCGACCAGGCTGTATCTCTTGGTTAGGATGGCCGAGATGGCGACGCTATTCAGATCCTGCACCCAATAGACAAATGGCAGGTGCTCCGCCCGGCATCGCGCCTGAACCATGCGCTGTGCATCAATCGGCGCATTGCCGGACAGCACGATATCGGGATGGAAATCAGCGATTGCGTCTCCGACCATGCGGCCGATTTGGATCTCTTGGCTGCGGCGGCGAACGAAGTCGTACTTGGCGAAAGGTTTGTCCAGTATCAGCTGAACCACGTCCAGGTCGCCGGCGTCCGCGCGCTCCGCCTCGTGGTCTCCTTTTGGTGCCTGGAAACCGGCGAAGCTGATGTGACGCACGGCATGACCGCGTCTGGCGAGGGCCCGGCTCAACTGCAAAGGGAAGGCGTGGCCTGGATAGTCGTGGACGGCAATGCGTAGGGGCTTCACGGGCGTTTCGCGATCAGGCGCAGGCAATCGCCCCGTTCGATCCGATTGAACCACCAGAGTATCGGAAACATGCCGATCCGGATCGCCAGCATCAGGGCCGGCACCAACACTGGATTGCGTAGCAGAGGCGTCGGCCGGCCGGGTCGAGATGTGATCCGTGCAATCAGTGACTGCGCCATCCAAAGCGCCGGTGTTGCCTGATCGGCCGCAATGATGTCGAAGCCAGCATTCTTGACGACGCGCGCCAGTCCATGGGCGTCGAAATGCGAGAGATGAAATGGAACATGCCAATTGATCCAATACCCGGAGAAAACATCGGCAAGCCAGCTCCGCTCGTTCGGGCAGGAGATCCAAACCTCGCCGCCGGGCCGAAGGCAACGATAGATATGCGCGAGCATTTGAGCTGGTTCGGGTGTGTGTTCCAGCACTTGCGATAACACGACGACGTCATAGGGCTCGGCCGCGGACAATGCGTCCAGTTCGACCTCTTTGACCTCGTGACCGCGGGCGCGGGCGGCTGCGGCGGCGACTGGGTTCGGCTCTTGGCCTTCGACCGAAAACCCGGAGCGACGATAGAAATCCAGATTACGCCCCTCGTTGCAGCCGATCTCAAGCAGACGCCCGCTTCCCCGCCGGGCGTGAAATGAGATATCGCCGTCCAAGGCCAACCAGAGCCGGCTAATCGGGGATGCGAAAAAGGCATCACGCATTCGGCGATACGCACTTTCGTTCCCGGAGCCTTCATGGGAGCCTGAGTGGGAGCTCGTATAATTGTAGTGTCGGGCATAAAGCTCGGCGAGCTCGGCCGGTTCGGGGCGTGGTGCTGTCTGCAGCAAACGGCAGTCGCGACATCGCGCCGCTGACCAAGCACCTGGAATACCGAAACGGGTGTCGTGCAGGTCGTGGCGAAGGATATCGGTTGCCCCACCACAAGCGAGGCACTCTGGTCCGGGCTCGCCTTGATCTTGTTGCAGAAAGTGGCCGTAGGCCTCACTGATCGGAGAGGCGGGATCTCGCAGTTCCTCAAGCTTCAAATCGACCTGAAGTTCGTAGAAGAAGCGGAGCAGGCAGTATCGCAATCCTATCCGGCCATCGAGAAACCCAAGTCGAAAAAGATACATCCAGAGAAATACAAAGGTTGGCCTTGCCGGCAGGTAGCGGTAGGCAAAACGTTTGATCGCCCGGCGTCTGGCTGGGCCGTTGCCAAACAAATCGGCTTTCAGGCCATCTTTGGCTTCACGCGCGCCATCTAGCCAAAGATGCGTCGCCACCGCCTCCAGGCTTGAGTAGGTATTGTGTCGGTCGATATAGCGCTCGATGCCTTTGTAGTCGTGGTGCACCAAGGGCTCACTCAGCACGCCGGTTTCACCGTCGCAGATCATATGCTCATGCACGATGCGAGGCTCGTATCGCGCCCGCCCTCTGCGAAAGAGCCGGAGATTGTGGTCGGGATACATCGCCGCGTGCCGGATCCATCGCCCGGCGAAGATGTTTTTGCGGGCAAGATAGTAGCCGTCCGGGCCTCCAGGGCGATCACCAGGGCGATCACCAGTTCGGGCGACCACTGTGCGAATTTCGCCCTCAAGGCCCGGTGTGACACGCTCATCTGCATCGATGATCAGGATCCAGTCATGGGCGAAGTCGATGGTCTCGAGGGCCCAGTTCTTATGACTGGCAAAATCGCTGAACGTACGCTCAACGACGCGCGCACCCCAATTGCTGGCGATCTGTTGTGTGCCGTCGGTGCTGTGCGAATCGAAGACTACCACCTCTCCGGCCCAGGCGAGGGCGGCCAGGCAATCCGCGAGATTGCGGGCCTCGTTCAAGGTCGGCACCAGCACGGAGACCGGCGCTGTTCCGGCCAAATCCCTTTTGCCGGTGGTTAGGGTGCCGCCGTTTTTGTTGCCCCTTTTGCCGCCTTTCTTGCCTGTATTCATGCCTGCGCTCCGCTACCAGGTCCGACGTTGGCTGAGGAAAAGGCGCCAAAGAAACATGCCAACTACCAAGATCATCAGACTTCGAATACCAACAAGGTAGGCGCTGAGGGACTCTTCTGCCGCCAAAAACATGATCAACCCGAAAGCCATAATATAGACCTTCATCAGTCGGTCGCGAGCGAACCGTACGAGCCGCGACATCACGATCCCCATGCTCAAGATAATGAACGGATAGATCAACACGCCGAGCCACAAAAAGTCGGCATATGCTGAAACCAGGACCGATCCGGGGGCATCGAAAATTTGCAAACCGAATTGCGGATTGACCAAGTCTTCGTCACTTCCAATCTCTTGATTAAACTGAACTTTCCATGGAAATATGAGGCGTGGCAAAACCTTGACCACGGCGCTGACGGCAGCCAGCCCCAGCAGTGGACTATCAGCCCGCGTGCCGCCGATCAGATCGCCCAGATACCCCAGAATAAAGAACCGGGTCTGGAGGTTCTTGAAATGCGCCATCAGAACTTCGCGCTTGCCCTCATCCATCAGGGCGCTGGCGCCACCGAAATTCTGCAGCAATGTCTTTTGTTGTACATCGACGTGCGACAAACCTGCCTGCAGGCGGATGGCGACGAAGAAATTGGAGAGGTAGTACATCGCCACTCCCACGACGACCAGCAACACCAGAAACCGTACACTGATCACTTTGGTCTCGCGGCTCCACAAAAAGGCGCCGAAGAAGGCGACGAAACTATACAATAATGCGCGCCGGCCGAAGCTGAAGGCCCAAGCTGTTTCGATTGGCACAAGCACTATGCATAGGATGAAAAGCGCCATGCCATAGCGTTTCTCCTTGTCTCCGATCACATAACCGCAAACCCCGAGGATCGGCATCGACAGCCCAGAGACCAGCGATGCGACTATGGGAACCTCACCTCCCGGGCCAACTTTGAAGCCTTGAACTGTCACCTGTCCGCTCAAAAGATAGAACGCTTGTATCGATGCCAACAGCACCAGCAGGAAAATTGCAGTATTCCGTGTCGGCGGAACCTGCGGGAGGTTCTCGAACTCTCGGTTCCAATAGCGGTTCTCGTATAGCCCGAATGCAACCAAAATAATCGAGTAGAGCGCCACCAAAAGCGACGCAAGAAAGATCAATTCGGGTCCGGAATGTGTCGTGTACCCAGATTGAATGATCTCGTCCATGCCGAAAGTGATAATGGTGAACAAGGCGCCACCAAAATACGAAGCGAGAGTGGCGCCGCCGTGTAGCGCGCAGATCGACCAATTCGCTTGGGGCGCCGCCATGCAGCGCCAAACGGTGTAAAACCCGACCGCCGAACCCAGCCCGAATCCGATGGTGGTCGCGACCGCAGATCCGATCGAGGCGCCGAACGCGATGAATGTCAACGCTATGCTGATCATCAGGATTTTGACGAAAAGAAAGCCCATTCCTGTCTTTCAGCCCCTCAACATCGATGCTTCCGCAGATGCAGCAGCGTCTAGAGCGGTGTCGACCGTCTGTCCGGCGGCAAGAGCGGAATAGACGGCTTCCAGTCGCGGTGCGATCAGAGGCCAGGCATAACGCGCTTGCGCAGACTGTCGGGCCTGGCTGCCAGCAGCGGCCAACGCGTTTGGATCGGCCAACATGCTCGAGATCGCTTCGGCCAACGCCGATTTGTCGCAAGGAATGACCTTGCCGGCTCCGTCTGCCTCAATCTCCCGCCAGATGTTGACCTTGTCGGAGACGACGACCGGGGTGCCGCAGACCATTGCCTCGATCACGGAAATACCGAAGTTCTCCGAGTATGACGGCAACGCGAACAGATCGGCGCCAGTGAGAGCTGCGAGCTTGTCTCGTCCATCAAGAAATCCGGTGAAACGAGTACGATCAGCAACGCCGTATTCGTCCAACCATAACCGTAACCGCGCTTCCATGCCGCCATCGGGGCCGGCGACGACCAGCCGCAGCTTCGGATCGCGCGCGGCTGCTTCGGCAAACCCGCTTGCCAGCAGATCCAGCCCTTTCTTGAAGTGCAATCGGCCGAAAAATAGAACAATTCGCAGATCTGTCTCGCCCCCCTCGTCTTCGAACAAACTTTCGATCCAATGCCGGTCCGGAAGATCTTCATAATCCGTAGGCCAAATCCCATTGGCGATTATCGTTGCGCGTGGGTTGCGCGCGTATGGGGCGGCGAGCAGCTTCTCTTCTTCGCTGGTGTAGTGGATAGCGGCGGCGTCTTCTAGGACCCGATTCATAAACGCCGTTTCCGCCACCATTTTGCGCAGGCGGTGGTGGTGCCAAAGATAGGGGTCGAGGCTGCCATGCGGCCGCAATAGATAGGGCACATTGTGGCGCCGACATGCGCGCCAACCAACCAGATTGTGGAACATGTAGAGCGAGTGCATGTGGACAACATCGGTTGTCGCCATTTCCGCCTCTATCGCACGTGCGAGCGGCCAGGAATAGTGGCCGGCCACCCGAATTTGGCAGGGGTGTACATACACCCGACCGCCGTGATCTTCGAGCAACGCGGTGCGTTCACCGTCATCAAGCCCCGCATCGGTGGTATGAATCACAACGTCGTGGCCGCGTTCGGCGATAGCGTGGCTCATCTCCAAACAAGCTTTGGTAGGACCGCCATGCTTGCGCGCCAGGCTTGGGATCAGGTGCATGATCCTCATCTTGATCCGTCACCTAGAGCCGATCGTGGATTTCGAGACGGTATGATCACAGAGTCCTCGCTCACGTATCGAACATCAATCCTAGCCGAATGATTCGAATCATACCTGTTTCGCCAGGCGCACGACAACTCACCCCTCACGGCCGGCCGTCATGGCCGGGCGTTATGGCCGGGTGTTATGGCCAGGTGTTATGGCCGGGAAGCATCGGTCAGCGAGGCGAAGTCGGCGAGAAATCGGTCGGCAATTGTAGCGATAGAGTGATCCTGCGCGACCTGCCATGCCGCTTGTCGGAGTTTGGCATCGGACTGAACATGCGGTAACGCTTTTTGGAGTGCTGCGGCGAGCGCTGTTGCTGGGTCCCTGGCTCGATGGTCAAATACAATGCCGGTTTCGCCATCGGTCAGAAAATCTTGAAAACAGTCCAATTTCGAAACAACGGTGATGCAACCCATCGCCATAGCCTCAAGCGCCGCCAGGCCGAAGGTCTCGCCGGTCTCGGCGACGCTCGGGTAAACGAAGAGGGACGCCTGCCGATAACACGCTGCCAAATCCTCTTGTTGGTATATCGGCGCCTCAATCCGGCAAGCTTCGTCGAGGGGTGCCGCCAACTCGCGAAGTTTTGCCAGATAGTCCTCGCCACCGCCCCCGGCGTCGCTGGCGTGGGGGCCGACGATACGCAACCGCCAACCGGTGAGAACCGTATCCCGGAGGGCCGAAAACGCGTGGATCAGGGTTTCGAGGCCTTTTTCTGGATGCAGTCGACCGACGTAAAGCACGGTCTTGTCGCGCGTGTCGCTTAAAGCGGATTCTGGCATTTTGTCAAACCCCTCGGTCACAGGGTAGGGGATGACGCGCAACAGTCCGGCAACGGACGGGGTTTGACGGGATATCGCCTCGGCGATCGGTCTGGATGGTGTCTGAATAGCGTCCGCATTGCGATAGAGCCACATCTGACCCTTGGGAAACCGGGCGGCGTGAACATATATTTGCCCGGCCCGTCGCTTCGGAAGAACCAGCGGTAAGAACAATCCGTTCGTCACGGTAACATCGCTCTTCGGTAGGGCCGCGCGCGCGCGCAGACTGTAGAGCCACTCGTGCAGTCGGAACCCCAGACGCGAATCCGGGGCATCTCGTGAAGCAATCCGGATGTGATGCACACCTTCGATGTTTTCGGTATCGGGTAAATCCGGGTGCGAGCGCGAAATATGAACGACCTGATGCCCTGCTGCGGCCCAGGCGCGGCCTAAATCGAAAAACACTTTCTCCACCGCACCGCCCTTGATTGGTGGGATGGGAAAATAGGGTCCTTGGACGATGGTGATGCGCATCATGCTTGCGACCATGATCGGGATGAAGGCTTCTATCGCGCGTCTTGCTAGCGCTTTCGCTCCGAATCACCGAGTCTACAGCAACCAGGTGGTCGTGGTTAACCGCATTCACCCGAACGCATCTCGCGCGCAGCAAGGGAATGCGTATCATAGCGAACGAGGCTTGACCTTATTTTCCGCCGGAATGATGTCGAGCGGTCAGGCTTGATCGGAGGGACAACAAGGTGTTTCGGACCCGATTGACGATGGCGCTGGGTGCGCTTCGAATTTTGGACCCGCTAGCGATCCTGCTCTGCGGCTTGGTGGCCCATTGGATTTACCTTGCGCCGGATTCAGTGAGCCCACGGTATTGGACGGTGATGGTCATCGCCGTGCTGTTGGCCATCAATGCTTTTGGCCTCGGAGGCGTATATCGTGTCGAGGGCCGAGATGTCTTGCGCATGGCAAGCCTACGGGCGATCGGACTATGGCTGGTGGTCGCCGGGATCCTGCTTGCTGGATTGTTCGTCTACAAAGCTTCAATCGTGTATTCACGCGGCTGGTTCATACTTTGGATCATTCTTGGTGTCTCTTCCCTGGCCGGTCTCCGTCTGGTTCTTCTCTATCTGTTTCACTGGATGCGGGTTCGCGGCATGCTGCGCAGTCGCATCGCCGTGGTTGGCAATGGCGCCAAGACTCAGGCGCTGATCGAACGCCTGTTTCGCACCAATGCCGCCAATGTTTACGTGGTCGGCGGTTTTGTCACGGATTTGGAAGAGATGGTCTACATCCAAAGCAAGCCAGCCTTTGGCGATATGGATGCGCTTCGCCGATTGATCGTGCGCGGTGGCGTTGATGAAATCATTCTCTGTTACGGGCCGGACGAGGTTGAGGAGTTGAAACGCGCCATGCATTTGGTTCGGGATTTCCCGGTGACGGTTAATGCCAGTGCTGGGTTCGAATTGGAGGAAGCGCCGGTCCTCGGGGTCGAGCGCTCAGGTGATGTGTTGCTTCTGCGGTTGCTTGATCAACCGCTGTCCGGCTGGTCGGCGGTGATGAAGCTGCTTGAGGATAAGATCCTGGCGGTTCTGATTTTGATTTTGGCGGCGCCTCTCTTGGCCGTTATCGCCGTATTGGTCAGGTCGTCGAGCTCGGGCCCGATTCTGTTTCGTCAAAAGCGTTACGGGTTTAACAACAACGAAATCACGATCTACAAATTCCGCACGATGTTCGAGCACACACCCGAGGATGGCTTCGTAACCCAGGCAACCGAAAAGGATCCTCGGGTGACGCCGATTGGCGCCTTCCTACGGCGCAGCAGCATGGATGAGCTGCCGCAGCTGTTCAATGTGATTGGCGGGTCAATGTCGCTCGTCGGGCCGAGACCCCACGCGGTTTCTCACAATGACTACTACGGCAAGGTGATCGATGGATATCTCGGTCGGCACAAGGTCAAGCCGGGCATTACTGGCTGGGCTCAGGTTAACGGTTTGCGCGGCGAGACCCAGGCGGCCGAAGATATGCGTCAACGTCTGGAATATGACCTGCAGTACATCGAAAGATGGTCGGTTATGTTCGATTTGAAGATCTTGGCGATGACGCCGTTCTCGATCCTGTCTCGTCGCAATGCCTATTGAGGACCGTTGCCATGAACCCTGTCCTGCTCGGTCTGACGGTCTTCCTCACCGCCGCGGGCGCGTTAATTGTCGAGATCGTCGCGGCGCGGCTTATGGCGCCGGTGGTTGGCATGTCGGTCTATACTTGGACGGCGATTATTGCAGTGGTGTTGTCTGGACTTACGGCTGGTCATTGGGTTGCCGGCCGACTGGTTGCGGGCACGGCTGACCCGGTCCGCGGCTCCCGAGTGGTGGCGGGCGCGTTGTTGCTGGCAGCGGCTGCCACCATGATTGCCTTGGCACTGAGGCCGCTTGCCGAGCCGATGATTGCGGCCCTCGGCGGGGTCAATCTGGCGACCATAGTGGTGCTGACCTTGGTCATGTTCTTTGCGCCGAGCTTCTTCGCCGGCATTGTCTCTCCCATCGCGACCAATATGGCGCTGGTCGACACCGGTGATCGCCAGGGACAGGTGCTTGGTCGGATGTTTGCTCTTGGTGCCGCAGGCAGCATTCTCGGCACGCTCCTGGCCGGTTTCGTGATGATTTCATGGCTTGGTTCATTCCGCTCGATGATCACGGTTGCCGCCGTTTATGCCGGGCTCGGTTCTGTCTTCTGGTTATGGTCTTCTCGGTCGCGGATCATGCCGATGATTGCGATCCTGATTTTGGGCGGGCTTGGCTGGGGTTCGGCCGATTTGGCCCGGGCGCATGATCCCTGCCTGAAAGAGAGCCGGTACTATTGTCTGAGCCTTCTCGACGCATCGGAGGCGGCCGGTTTCCCAAGCCGTGGGTTAAAAATCGACGGCTGGCTGCACAGTGTCGAAGCCCGCGACGGTTCCGACAGGCTCTATATCGAAGCGCATCACTTCGTCGACGAATACGCGCGCGCCCGATTTTCCGAGGTTGGTGGTCCGGCATCGGCATTCATCCTCGGCGGTGGTGGATTGACCGTACCCGAGCGTTGGCGGGTCGATTTTCCAAAATCTCGTTTGGTCGTCGCCGAGATCGATCCTGAGGTGACCGGGTTTGCCTTGGAGCATTTCGCGGTCACGATCGAGCCACCGCTTGCGGTTTTGCACGAGGACGGACGCACCGCTCTCGCCCGCCAACCGGTCAATGTGGGCTACGACATCGTGCATAACGACGCTTACCAGGGGCTTACAATGCCGAGCCATCTGGTAACCCGTGAATTCAATCGGCTGGTCAAAGAACGCCTCAGTGCTGGCGGCGCCTATGTCGTAAATTTGATCGACAGTTCCGCAGCACCAGCATTTCTCCTCTCCATGACCCGCACCCTTGCTCTCGATTTTCCCAGCGTGGAAGTTTGGCGGCTTGAGCGTGAGCCGAACCGGCGGGGGCGGCGCATGCATTACGGTATCGTTGCCGGTGCGCAGCCCAGCAGATTTGACCGATTGATCGCGGCGCGCGGTATCCAGCGCTCCTGGCTTCGGTTGGATACTGAGTTGATGGAAACACTCGCCACCGGCATGACCGTGCCGATCTTGACGGACGATTATGCTCCGGTTGAAAGATTGCTCGCCAATTACTGCTCGCTTCGCTTTCTGGCTACCATTGGCATTAACATCGGCCGGCCGGAAGCCTGTGGCGAGCGACGCAGCTGATGGCCGGGCGGACGGCCACCTTGCGTGCGACAATCTCGGTCCAAGGCCGCTTTCATGCCTTTCATCTGGCACGTGAGCTTGATCGCCAAGGTCATCTGGAGCGGCTGATTACGACTTTTCCCAAATTCGAGACCGTGAAATATGGCGTGCCCCGCGATCGTATTCGCTCGTTGATTGGCTACGAGGTGGCGCAGCGATTTTGGCGCAACCTGCCAGGAGCGGTCCGCCGCGCTTGCGACCTGGAATATCCGATCAAGATTCTTTTCGACCGTCATGTCGCCGCGCTGTTGCGACCCGGAAGCGAGGTTTTTGTGGGCTGGTCCGGCGTCTCGGTGGCCTCAATTCGCCGCGCCCGTGAGCTCGGCATGAAGACTTTCCTGGAGCGCGGCTCGGCCCATATGCTGAGCCAGCTTGAGATTTTACGAGAGGAATATGCGCGCCATGGTCTGCCGTTCCACGAACATCACCCCGGCATAACCGAGCGCGAGCTGATCGAATACGACGAGGCGGACCGAATTTGCGTCCCCTCCCGGTTTGTCGAGCGCACCTTCTTGGAGCGCGGCGTGGCGCCGGAAAAGCTGATTCGCAATCCCTACGGAGTGGATCTCAGTCATTTTGGACCCGGAACAAAATCCGACGATGTATTTCGCGTGATCTTTTGTGGTGCCTTATCGATCCGCAAAGGGTTGGGCACGTTGCTTCAGGCCTTTCAGGAACTTGATCTGCCGAATTCCGAGCTTTGGCTGATCGGCTCCCGTCAAACCGAGACCGAACCGCTCCTAGCGCGCCACGCTCGCCCGAACATCCGCCATTTAGGCCCCTTCCCAGAGTTCGAACTGCACCGACGCTATATTCAGGGTTCGGTGTTTTGTATGCCTTCTATCGAGGAGGGGCTGGCGATGGTGCAGGTTCAAGCGATGGCCTGCGGTCTGCCGTTGATTTGCACCACCAATACCGGCGGTGAGGACCTGATTGAGGATGGAAAACAAGGCTTCGTCCTACCGGTTCGCGATGTGGAGGCCCTGAAGGGCGCCCTGGAAACGCTGTATCGTGATCCGGAGCGGCGGGCCGAGATGGGGCGCTCGGCGCGAGCCCGGGTTGAGGCCGGTTTCACTTGGGCCGATTACGCTGGCCGTGCCGCCGCTGCCTATGCCAGCGCGCTGGAGGCTGGGTCGTGACCGACGCCGGAACCTATCGCCGTTTCGGCCTTGGCGTGGCAGCCAATGTGCTTGGGCGGGTCAATACAGCCGCCATCCAGCTCGCCAGTGTTCCGGTCTTCCTTACGTTTTGGGACCTGACACTCTATGGCGAGTGGTTGCTGCTCGCGACCGTGCCGGCCTATCTGGCAATGAGTGATCTTGGGTTCACCAACGCCGCCGCCAATGAGATGACGGTGAAAGAAGCCGCCGGCGAACGCGCCAAGGCTCTGGAGGCCTTTCAAGCCGCATGGTTGCTCGTCGCCGCAGTGTTCCTTGGGGCCGGCGGAATGTTGCTGGCGGCACTTTGGTCACTTCCGTTTGAGGATTGGCTCAATCTTTCCAGACTTGACCACGAGACGGCCTTTTTCGTGCTCGCGGCCCTATTCGCCAAGCTCGCCTTGACGCAACAGACCGGGTTGCTGATGGCGGGGTATCGTGCAGCCGGACGCTATCCGCTTGGCACTCTTCTGCACAACGGTGTGGTCCTGGCGCAGTTTCTGGCCGTCATTGCTGTGGTTGCCAGTGGCGGCGGTGCGCCGGCCGCAGCCGCCGCGGATGCGACTGTCACCGCCATCGCGTTCGCCGGGATGCGGTTGCATCTGCTGCGGGCCGTGCCCTGGATCCAGTTTCGTGGCGCCTGGGGCAGCCGCCATGCGGTGGCCCGCCTGGTCCGGCCGTCCTTTGCCTTTTTTGGTGTCACAATGGCCTACGCACTGACCCTTCAGGGGGCGTCGACCCTGCTCGGTGTGATCATCGGCCCGCATGCTGTTGTGGCCTTCAACACGGTGCGCACTCTCACCCGATTGCCGCAGCAATTCATTGAGGTCATCTCTAACAGCGTTTGGCCGGAATTCTCGATTGCTTTTGGACGTGGTGACGATGACCTGATGCGCCGGCTGCATCGCCAGGTGATGGCATTGAATATCTGGGGAACCTTGATATTGGCTGCCTTGGTTTTGACCGTTGGTGAATGGATCTACCAACATTGGACCCGCGGCGAGGTCGATTGGGACCCGGTACTGGTCGTGATGCTGTTGCTGGTTGTTTGGATTTCCAGCCTCCATTTCGCCTCGGTGGTCGCGGTTATATCGATTAACCGCCAGGAATTGATTGCTGGACCCTTCCTTTTGATCGCTGTCGTGACTCTGGTTGCTGCGTATGGGTTGGTTGAAGTCTATGGGGTCGCCGGCATGGCTTTGGCGTTGGCTGGAGAGGGGTTGGCAAGAGCGGTAGTGGCCTTTGCGGCTGCCAGGCACGTTCTCGAGGACCCGCCAAATCAGCTGTTCAAGTATGCGGTCGGTGAATTTTGGCTGGATGTCTGGCGCCTTATGCGCCGCAAAGGCGTTGCCCTGAAAGCGGGCGGCGACTCATAAAAACGTCCCCGCCAGGGTATACATCTCACCGCCGAGACCAAGTTTGAAGCGGGCAACACCCGGCATGGTGAGGCCGTCAATGCCGCCAAGGTCAAGCCATTCCACCCCCTCGGCTTTCAAGCCCAGGACCGCCTGCCAAAGCAGCAGATTATTTGCATGGACCGCGCGTGCCTTTTTGCCAGACCAGGCGATGTAATAGGTCGCGGCCCGGCCATGACGAAAGATCAGGATGGCGGCCACAGGCTCGCTGCCCTGGCTTGCGGTTAACACAGTTGTTGCTAGGCGGTCGCGATTGCAGATAGCGATCGCACGCACGAAGTCGCCGACCGGAGCCTTAAAGCGATTTTTGCGACGATGAGCGTCGTGTCGCGGCAGGAGCCACTCTAGAGCCGCGCCGCCATGGGTGGCGGCAATCTTAAGACTGGATTTTTCCGCCGTGCGCAGCTGATTGCGCCATTTTTGGTGCAGACCGGCGCGGAGCGTGTCCTCGGAACCCGTCAAATCGAGCCATATCGAGGAATATCCGGTGACGGTTCGCCTGAGCCCGGCGGTCCGCATTACAGCCTGGCTCAGCGGGTTGTCTCTGAGTTCGGGGGTCCAGAACAAAAGCGATCGTTTAGCCAAGGTGTAGCGACGCTTGATCAAGGTCATCACCGCCGCGCGCTCCTCCGGTTCCACCTCTTCCAGAAACAGCGGCCCGCGGATGACCTTGGCGATCCGCAACAGGTTCCTGACGGGCCATTCGAACACCTGGGCCATGGCGACAGGGGTGCGTCCCCGCCAGATGATGGCGTGGATCGGATAATACGGCGACATTCCCGCCAGCGCCTCGCCATAGGCCCAGGTTTGCTCGATATTGGAGCGCTCAATGCGGGCGATCAAGCCGTCCCACTGGCGCGGACTGGCCCCGTTCCAACGGATCTCCAGCCCGGATAGCTCACCGCCGGGCTCACCGGTGGGGCCACTCTTTGCCAGGTTCGCGTCCTCGGCCCGCCGCTGCTTTCGATTTCTCGCCATACCGCTTATCATTGCCGAGTGGGACGAGGGAGGAAATCCCTCACCTGAGGTTTCGCACAATACCGGGATCACGCATAGCATGCTTGCCGTGTTCAAAAAGCCACCGCGCATCCATGGCCAGATTGTTCCCGGCCGGCGCCCGACCGGCTGGGCCGCGATTTATTTCGCTGCTTTTGTGGCGCTACCGATCTTGGGTTTGACGCTCGGGCTCGATCTGATCGGCTGGTTGGTGGCGACCAAACTGTTCGACGCGTCGTGCTACGGCGTTACCTGCTTTTTCGGGTGACCTCATGAGCAAGGCTTTCACCAAAGAGCAGGACGATGCCGTCGAGGAAGAAGATCTCGACGAACCGGACGCCCTACCGGCGGGAACCCGCAACTTGGTGACACCCGGTGGTCTTGCGGAATTGCAGACCGAGCTGCGCCATTTGAAGCGGGTTGAGCGTCCGAAAGTGGTTGAAGTTGTCTCCTGGGCCGCCGGCAACGGTGATCGCTCGGAGAACGGTGACTACATCTACGGTAAAAAGCGCCTGCGCGAAATTGACCGACGGATGCGCTATCTGTTGAAGCGTTTGGACAATGCCGAAGTGGTTGACCCGGCTCGACAGCAGGCCTTGGAGCAGGTCTTTTTCGGCGCCACCGTCACCTATGTCGAAGGCGAGGATGACGCGGAAAAAACCATTCGCCTGGTCGGCATTGATGAAGCCGAGATCGAAAGCGGTAAGGTCAGTTGGGTCTCGCCGATCGCCCGCGCGGTTCTAAAATCCCGCATCGGCGACACGATCGAGATGCGGGCACCCGGCGGTACCCGGACGATCGAGATCGTCGGGGTTTCCTACGATGAGGAGTAGCCTGACAAAATATGGTCTTGGCGGCAGAAGGACTGATGAAATCGGGCACCTCAGGGTGACCAGTCTCGTTAATTAAACCGTCATCCTGAGCCGGATCGAGTGAGTAGAGCGAGCCGAGATCCGTGTCGAAGGGCGCTAACTGTTTGCCAGCAAATGCGACAGGATCCCATCCAGCCTTTGCCGGCCAGATGCCGTAGCCCCGAAATCGGTGTCATTGGTCCAGAAATAACCCGCATCGACCAGCTGTTTGATCCTTTCATCTCCGGCAATTTGCTCCAGGTCCTGTCCCGTTACGCCAACCAGACGATCCCGTGGAACCCCCTCAGCGAGGCGCAGGCCCATCATCAAGACCTCGGATAAAACCATGTCTCGGTCTAGCACTTCGTCCTCGACCAGACCGTGACCGGAAGTCTCGACCCGGTCTAGCCAGATCGCGGGCGCCCGATGGGCCCGGATCGCGCGGCGCTGGCCGCTCTCGATCGTGTTTAAGCGCCCGTGCGCTCCGGGCCCGATGCCCAGATATTCTCCCTGGCGCCAATAAATCAGGTTGTGCCGGCATTCCGTCCCCGGCCGTGCGTGGTTGGAGACCTCATATGCTGGCCGCCCGGCTGCCTCTAAAAGCTCTTGCGTCATTTCGTAAAGTGAGCCGCCCAGATCGTCGCCGGGAATGCTGAATTCTCCGCGCGCGTGTCGCGGTTCAAACGCTGTTCCAGGCTCGATGGTGAGTTGGTAGACCGAGAGATGTTCGCCGGCAATTTCGAGTGCTTGGCTCAGTTCCTGGCGCCACTCGGCGGCGGTTTGGTCGGGCCGGGCGTAAATCAGATCGAAAGACACACGCTCAAACGTGTTCTGCGCGATCTCGATGGCCTTTCGGGCCTCTTCAACCGAATGTCGCCGGCCGAGGAAGGAAAGGGCCGCCTCATCGAAGGATTGCACGCCGAGAGAGATCCGGTCGACCTCGGCACCGCGAAACTCCGCCAGACGGCCGGCTTCGACCGAGCCTGGATTGGCCTCCATGGTGATCTCGATGTCGTTGCGCTGCGGCCAAAGGCGCCGTGCCGTTGATATGACCCGGTGAACGGTTTCTGGCTGCATCAGGCTTGGCGTGCCGCCGCCGAAGAATATCGTGGCCAACCGACGCCCGGGGAGGCGCTCCGACAGAACCGAAAGTTCACGCTCATAGGCCAAGGCAAAGCGCTCGTGATCGATGGTTTCGGCGACGTGGCTATTGAAATCGCAATACGGACATTTGGATTGGCAGTACGGCCAATGTACATACAGTCCAAAATCCGGGTAGGACCCGGTATACCCGTTATTGTTCTGATAGTTAGGAGGTAGTACCTTTGTCACGAAAACACCGATCAATCAGCTTGGAGAAGGCATCGGCCCGGTGGCTTATGGCGTGTTTCCAAGCCGGATCCGCCTCCCCGAACGTTTCATTGGAGCCGTCCGCGACGAACATCGGATCATAGCCGAACCCCTGGTCGCCGCGGGGCGGCCAAACCAGGCTGCCCAGCACCTCCCCCTCAACCACTTCCATGTGACCGTCCGGCCAGGCGAGCGCGAGGGCAGAGACAAACCGGGCCTTTCGGCTGGCGGCCTCGCCGGTTCGTTCTTCCAGGTGTTGGAGGGATTCGTTGATTTTCCCCATCGCGAGGGTGAAATCCTTGTCGGGCCCTCCCCAACGCGCCGAATAAATGCCGGGGGCGCCTGATAGGGCTTCGACTTCCAGGCCGGAATCGTCTGCCAGCGCTGGATAGCCGCTATCCCCGGCCGCGAGCTCGGCCTTGAGAGCTGCATTATCGGTGAAAGTGAGGCCGGTTTCTTCAGGTTCCGGCAGACCGAGGTCTCCGGCAGAGAGCACTGTCAGACCGAAAGGAGCCAGAAGGTCCTGAATTTCGCGAATTTTGCCTGGATTGTGCGAGGCGACGACGATCCGGTCTCCGGCGAAGGTGCGGGCCATGGCGGGTTCACTTTCCCCCAGTTTCGAGGGCGCTGTCGATTGCGGATTTCTGCATCTCGATCAAGTCGGCGATCCCGGCGCGGGCCAAATCCATCATCGAGGTGAAAGCGTCACCCCCGAAGGGCTCGCTCTCGGCTGTTGCTTGAACCTCCACGATCCCCCCTTTGCCGGTCAGCACGAAATTGGCGTCGGCGTCAGCCTTGGAATCCTCGGCGTAGTCCAGGTCGAGGACTGGAAGCCCACGATACACGCCGCAGGAAATCGCCGCCACTTGATCGATCAACGGCAAGGATGGCAAGGCGCCCAGATCGACCAGCGAGGCAAGGGCTGTGTGCAGCGCCACGTAGCCGCCGGTAATTGCTGCTGTCCGGGTGCCGCCATCGGCCTGCAGCACGTCGCAGTCGATCTTGATCTGACGCTCACCGAGCGCTTTCAAGTCGGTAACCGCGCGCAGCGAGCGGCCGACCAGCCGTTGGATTTCCTGGGTGCGGCCCGATTGTTTGCCGCGCGCCGCTTCGCGGTCGGAGCGGGTATGGGTTGAGCGCGGCAGCATGCCGTATTCCGCCGTCACCCAGCCTTTGCCGGAATTGCGCAGAAACGGTGGGACCCGCTCTTCGATTGAGGCGGTGCAGAGTACATGGGTGTCGCCGAAGCGCACCAGGCACGAGCCTTCCGCGTGTTTGGCGAAACCGACCTCTAGCGAGACGGAGCGCAATTGGTTGGCCGCGCGGCCCGATGGGCGGGCAATGTGTGCGGTCATGGGGTCCTCCTCGCCGGTGTCGGCGCGATCATGGTTTTAGGATATGGCGGCGCAAGCTACAGCCGGGATGAGAGCGCGTCCAGCCAAAGCGCCACCCCGACCTGCCACCCCGACCTGCCACCCCGACCTGCCACCCCGACCTGCCACTCCGCCACCCCGGCGCGCCGGCGTTGACGCCAACGGGTCCGCTTCATAGAGTCATCGGGTTATGGAACAGAACGACATCAGCGCGCTGAACGAACGATCCCGGGAGATTTTCCGGCATGTCGTCGATGCCTACGTGGCAACGGGCGACCCGATCGGCTCACGCACGATTTCCCGCTTGCTTGGAACGGCGCTCTCGCCGGCGACCATTCGAAACGTGATGGCTGACTTGGAAGAGGCGGGGCTCCTGTTTTCGCCGCATACCTCGGCCGGGCGTCTGCCGACCGATCTCGGGCTGCGCATGTTCGTCGATGGTTTGTTGGAAATTGGCGGCGACATCACTGAAGACGAGCGCAGCTCGATCGAAGGGCAATGTGCGACCGCCGGGCGCAGCGTTCCGGAAATGCTGGAAGAAGCCTCTTCGACGCTGGCGGGTCTGAGCGAATGCGCCGGACTGGTCATATCGCCAAAAGCCAGTGCCGCGCTGCGCCATATCGAATTCGTGCCGCTGAATGCCAATCGTGCACTGGCGGTATTGGTGAACGATTCCGGCATGGTCGAGAACCGGGTGATCGATCTGCCGCTGGGCCTTCCACCGTCAAGCTTGGTGCAGGCCGGCAACTACCTGAATGCGCGCCTGGCCGGCAACACGATTGAGGAAGCCCAAGCGACGGTGAACGAAGAGTTGGTGCAGCACCGCGCGCAGCTCGACGATTTGACCCGGCGTGTGGTCGAGGCAGGATTGGCGATTTGGTCCGAGGGTGCCAATGGCGGCTCGCTGATCCTACGGGGTCAGGGTCAACTTCTGGCCGACGTGAACGCGATTGAGGATCTGGACCGCATTCGCGTGCTGTTTGACACATTGGAGCGCAAAGAAAGCGTGCTGCGGCTGTTGGACGCAACCGGCGGCGCTGAGGGCGTGCAGATCTTCATCGGCTCGGAGAACGATTTGTTCCGGCATACTGGCTGCTCAATGATCATAGCGCCGTATCACGACACCCAACGCCGTATTGTTGGGGCGAT
>JABIRP010000262.1 GCA_018699735.1 Rhodospirillaceae bacterium
CGACGCATCTCCTGCAAAACCTCAGAGAGTTCGCTTGGGTCCGTAACAGGCAGTGAACAAATTTGCGCATGGCAGACATAGACAGTGACCAAACCATCGATCTGCCCCTTCCCTGCGGCCGGGTGGTCAGCCGGCAATTGACTGTCGGGAGAGATCACTTTCAATACGAGGCTCATCAGGCTGTGCGATGAAATCTTGGTCAACATCGCCCGGGTCTGCAGTTCACCGCGTGCGCCAACGATGACAACCTGCAGGGTCGCATGCAGAGTATCGACTGCGTTGTAATACCCGGCGAGGGTCACGTCGGGCATGCTGGCCATGCCTCCAAACGCCCGCAATGCGTTTCTCGAGGCCGACCACCAACGATTATCGCCTGTCAGATAGAATAACCGAGCCATGGTGTCGGCCATAACCGCGTTTCCCGACGGATTTGGATCATCCAACACCGGGTGTATCCGCATCAGGTTAGCCGCCTCTTTTCCAGCAGTGCCGAAATAGGCGCCCGTCTCGGCATCCAGGTACTGGGCCGTCGCCATTTCCGCCAAATCGGTCGCGAGAGCCAGATAGCTGTCCCGGCCCGTTGCCTTGTGCAGGCTCATGGCGGCTGACGCGAAACGCGATACGTCGGAGATCGTCGCCACACCCGCTGCCGCACCATCGAACCAATATCGAGCGAACCGGTACCGGGCAAACCGGCGATCTTTCGAGATCATTTTGGCTTCGACGAAGTCGAAGGCCAGGCGCGCCGCTTCGAGCCATTTAGCCTCGCCGAACGCGATACCGGCCTCACTCAGCGCTTCGATCGCCATAGCGTTCCACTCCGCGACGACCTTTTCGTCACGCCTCGGTCGGCTACGGTCTGCACGCGTAGACAAAAGCCTTTCAATCGATCCAACGACCGTCCCCGGAAGGACCCCGAGTATCGTCGCCTCCCCCGGGACCAGTCGGTAAAGAACGCCACCCAGGTTCGACTTTTCGGTTTTGGGAAATGGGGTCGCTTCGGTTTCATCGGCAAGACCGTATATGCCAAGCAACTCCGACGCCGCCGCCTGGCCCAGGGCCGAGACGATTTCCGCCTTGTGCCAGCGATAAAATGCGCCTTCGAGCTCTTCTCCTTTGTCGTCCAGACTGTCGGCATCAAGGCTGGTGGCGAAGCCTCCATCAGCAAGCCGCAGTTCACGCAGCATGAAACCCACCGCGGCACGAACTGCCCGCTCAAACTCTGGATCCCCTGTCTCGCGCCAAACTTCGGTTATGAGGCGGATCGCGGCGGCATTGACGTCCAACATCTTTTCAAAATGCGGCACCCGCCATTCGGCATCGACTGTATAGCGGAAGAAGCCACCACCAACGTGATCATGCAATCCGCCAGCAATCATTTGCGATAGAGAGAGGCGAACCGCCTCACCGGCCTCCTCATCGCCAGTTCGAAGATGCAATCGCCATAACATTTCAAGAGCAGCGAAGTTCGGGAATTTCGGAGCCGTTCCGAAACCGCCTCTCTGCCAGTCAATTTCGAAACCAATGGAATCAGCCGCTGCCTTAAAGAGCGCTGGTGAAATATCCCCCGGTTTCGGTTTCACCATATCGCTAAGTGCTTGAGTGATGAGGGCTGCGTTCTGGCGGAGTTCCACGCCCCGAGAGCGATGAAACTCGGTGATCCGCTGCAAAACCTGATCGAACCCAAGCATGCCGTCGACCGAATGCCTGGGGAAATAGGTACCACTCCAGAACGGTTTTCCGTCGGGCGTCAGGAAAATGGTTAGTGGCCAGCCGGTCGGGCGATCCATTACCAGAGCGGCTCTTTGGAATACCGCGTCAAGATCCGGCCGTCCTTCGCGATCCACCAGTATCGGCACGAAGTTCTCGTTTGCAAGACGTCCGATCTCGGGGTCGGCGAAACTCTCTCGCCGCATGACATGACACCAATGACACGCCAAATAGCCAACAGATACCAGGATCGGCCGATCAAGACGCCGCGCTTCGGCAAGCGCGTCCTCCGTCCACTCGCGCCATTCGATCGCGTCGTCGGCATGCAGTCGGAGATAGGGACTCTGAGCTGCGGTCAGCTTGGTCCCAGCAGCCATCACATTGATTGTCCATGCCATGACGAAGAGCGCTACAAAGGCGCATATGATGCCTATGTTCTTCATCAATCCGCTCATTCAACCATCGACCCAGATATTAGGTCGCTCGACCTGTTTGCGAATAAGTAGTATCGGCGTTATAGATATGATAATTCGAATATGATAATTTGAACACAAGTTCCGTCACGGGCTTTGAGAGCTTCCGGTGCCAGCAAACCCGGCACACCAAGTTGCCTGATTCATGCTGAGGAAAATGTAGTGCTCGAGGATTTGCCGGTCGCCATCGTCGTTTCTACTTTGGGTTTCGTCCTCGGAGCAATTTGTGGCGGCACCGCGCAACGGACTAATTTTTGTACTATGGGCGCGATCTCCGACATCGTCTTCATGGGCGATTTCAACCGCTTTCGGTCCTGGATGCTGGCGACCGCTATCGCGATCATCGGAAGCCAGGGCCTACACGCCGTCGGATTGATCGACTTGTCCCAGTCGATCTACCTGTTGACGACCCTAGGTTGGGCCGGTGCCATCATAGGCGGCCTCATGTTCGGTTTCGGCATGACAATGGCCGGAGGGTGCGGGAATAAGACACTGGTTCGTCTCGGCTCCGGTAACCTGAAATCTCTGGTGGTTGCGATCATACTCGGAATCTTTGCCTATATGACCCTGAGGGGCCTGATCGGACCGGTGCGGTTGGAGTTGGAACAACTCACCAATATCGATTTGAAGGCAGCCGGTATCGAAAGTCAGGCGATAGCCGACATATTGGCGAGTGTTATTGCAATCGAGGTTGGGACGCTACGGCTTGTCGTGGCCGCTATTTTCGGTGGTGGACTGCTGATATTCTGCTTCAAGGACCCGGAATTTCGGAACTCACCTAAGAACATCTTCGCCGGCGCCGTGTTCGGCCTGGCAGTCGTTGCCGGCTGGTACATCACCGGCGTCATCGGAAACGACGACTTCGAACCGGTACCGCTCGCCTCGCTGACATTCATCGCGCCAGCGGGGGAGGCTTTGCAGTATTTAATGACCTTCACCGGATCGACGATCAATTTCGGCATTGCCGTGATCGGCGGTGTCATTGTCGGTTCTTTTGTCGCAGCAAAAGTCTCGGGTGAATTCCGCATCGAATTCTTCGTCAGCGGGGATGATATGATCCGTCATTTATACGGCGCAGCACTGATGGGTACCGGCGGCGTCCTGGCCCTGGGCTGCACGATTGGCCAGGGGGTCACGGGAATGTCGACACTCGGTCTCGGATCGTTAATCGCCCTGGTTTCGATCGTCTCGGGCGCTGTGCTGGGACTGAAGTATATCGAGGAAGGTAGCTTTAACGGAGCCCTCGCCGCCGTCTTCGGCCGGAACTAGACACAATGCCCGGCTCAAGGCGGACAGTTTTTCTTTCAATCATCTTTCTCATCGCTTTGCTATTCGGATCCGGGCAACCTCAAGCCGAACCCGCACGCGCGCCACACAAGGGGCTTAACCTGGTTGGCGAGTTTGTCGTCGCCGAGGGCCGCGAGGCATCAGACAGGGTTGTTCTGGTCCTGCACGGCACCCTGGCCCATCTCAACATGGACACGATCAAGGGCCTGCGGGACGTATTGACGGAGCGAGGCTATAACTCACTTTCGATCAATCTAAGCTTCGATCTAGACAATCGCACCGGTCCGTACGACTGCGCGATTCCTCACCGTCATCGCTATGGTGATGCCGTAGCCGAGCTCACGATTTGGCTGGATTGGCTGTCCCGAAAAGGCGTCAAGGATGTCACCCTGTTGGGCCATTCCCGTGGCGGCGCCCAGGTCGCCCTGTTTGGGGCAAGCGCAGATCATGATTTGGTAAAGCGCTTGGTGCTCTTGGCGCCGGCAACCTGGGACGAAGACAAGTCCAGAGCCGGGTACAAGAAGACACACGGTAAGGCGCTAAGCACCGTTATCGCTTCCGCGCGCGCCTTGTCGAGCGCCGGCAAAGGCGGTGAGCTTATGAAGGGCGCTGGATTGTTGTACTGCCCCGGGACCGATGTGACTGCGGACAGTTTCTTGTCCTACTACGAGCCCAATCCGAACCTCGACACACCGACGCTATTGCCGAAGATTAAGTTGCCCACCCTGGTGATCGCTGGCGGTGAGGATAAAGTCGTCCCGGATGTGGCGGATAAAACCCGCCCTTTGGCAAACGGCGGCAACATCCGATTGGCTGTCGTTGACGACGCCGGACACTTTTTCCTCGATCTCTATGCCGAAGATGTCGTGGACCTGGTGGAGAATTTCATGGGCACGGAAGAGTGACGCCTCCGACCTTCCCTAACTCGAAACCGGTTGCGGAAGCGCCGAAAAGATCGGGAAGAAATTGTCCTTCCTCGTATTGATCGCCGGCGCATCAACCGGTTTGCTGCTCGGCATTCTCGGCAGCGGCGGTTCCATCATCACACTTCCAGCTTTCATCTATCTTCTGGGGGCCGAACCAAAGCCGGCGATCGCCATGAGTTTGGGGGTGGTCGGTCTGACCGCCGGGATTGCGGCTCTGCAACACGGGTGGCGCGGAAACGTCAATCCGCGCATCGTTCTAGTTTTCGGCCTGTTCGGTGCGGTCGGCACATTCGCCGGGGCCAAGATAGGCGTTGTCATGCCCGAAACGCTGCAGTTGGTGATGTTCGCTCTGATCATGTATTTCGCCGCCTACAAGATGCTCCGACCCAATCGAACTACAAGCGGTGGGCCAATATCGAGCGATGTCGATCTGCCGAAGTTGAGTGAGGAGGCTTCGCCGGCCTTGCGATACGGGCACATCGCGGCTCATGGTGTGATGGTCGGAGTTTTGACCGGGATTGTCGGTGTCGGTGGCGGATTTCTTATCGTTCCGGCCTTGGTTCTGCTCTCCCGGCTATCGATGAAACAAGCCGTCGGCACGTCCCTGGCAATCATCGCGATCAAGTCGTTTGCCGGATTTGCCGGATATGTCGGGGCGGTGTCCATCGATCTGGAAATGATGGCCACATTCAGCGCCGTCGCCATCGCAGCCGGATTCGCCGGCGGCATGATTTCGCACAAAATCTCAGAGGCCATCCTGAAAACCAGTTTCGCGATATTTCTTCTCGTCGTCGCCAGCTACATGATGTTGCAGGAGATAACCTCCGCTGCGGCCTTCAATTGATAGCGATGACGGTTACCAGATCTTGACCTCTTTGCCTTGAGCCTCCAGTTCCTCGGCGCGAGTCTGAAGCCAGCGCTGAAAGTTTGGCTGGGTATCAAAGCCCTTGCGCTTGACGTAGACGAAGGAATTCAAAAAATGGAACGGCTTCCAATAGCCGAGCAAGCGCCAGTACTCGACCTCGTGACCTGGCCGTTTGTCATCGTCTTTCAGCTCGGCGGGGAAATACTGCAGCGTCGGCGTGAACTGGATCCGGTACTTTCGCGCCAGTTTTTTCTCACTCAACACTTCGCCATCGGTGTCCGTAACCTCACGGTCGCCCCATAGATTGAGCTGAACGACATAGAAGTTGGCCTTTATGTAATCGACGACCTCGGGGATGCGCAGATTGACCCGATGCATCTCTCGGCAATAGGGACATCCGCGCTGCTCCCAGATAAGGACAAGCTGCTTTCCCTCAGCTTTTGCATCAGCCATATCCTCTCGCAAGTCGAGGAAGGTCTCCTGGAACCAAGGCTGGACATACACCCCCTCCTCGTTCAACTCGACCTCTGGCAACAACTCGACAGTCTTGTTGCTTGCGGCGATGGCACCATCACCACCAAAAGCTACAAAGACCGCTAACAGCAGCGCTGCGATATATCGTTTCATCAATCCCTCCTCTGCAAAACTCGAGCCGCATTCCTCAATGTGACCCGGCACTCCGTGATCAGCAACCAGCCGCCATCATCTGAGAGCGCCTTGAGCGGACAAACTCAACGAACCGGCCGACCCAGGGCGTGTTGGCGACGTTTCGGAGATGTGTAAATCCAGCGACCATATTGCCGAATATCAAACCGTCATTGATGCCATCTAATCCATGACCACGCACCATTTCATACGCATGCGGCAATCCCGGAGGTAAACCCTCGAGGGATGCATAATGGAATTCATGCGCTGGATGAATGGCGCCGGTTTCCGACACCCCCGGCCAAGGATGCGCGCCCGTGCACCGCAGACGGACATATCCTCGTCCGACCGGCCGGTCGTGCATAACAGCTTCGCCTGGGATCGCACCAACCATCTCGTGACGCTCACCGCGCCAGGACAGCGCCCGGGAAAGATACATAAGCCCACCACATTCGGCATAGACCGGCATGCCGGCCCCGATCGCGGAGCGGATATTCTCTCGCAAGCTCACATTTCCCGATAACTCGGCGGCCTTGACTTCGGGAAACCCACCGCCGATGAGCAATCCGTCAGCATCCGGAAGCGCCGGATCGTGCAAGGCATCGAAGGGAACCAATTCGACCCCATGCCTGGCGAATGCCGCGAGATCATCCGGGTAGTAGAATCCAAACGCCGCGTCGCGGGCGATGGCAATTCGCAAGTCCTTGGGCCGCGCGTCAGTATTGGCGATCAATGGCGGCGTATTTGGCAGGGCAGCCCCCATCGCGCGCAATCGGCCAATATCCACCTCGCTCTCGGCAATTTGAGCCAGACGGGAAACAATGTTCCGAGTTTCCTCGCACTCGTTGGTCGGCATCAGGCCTAGATGGCGCTCGTCGATGGCGATTTCCGGATGCCGGCCGACGGCCCCCAGCACCGGCACATCGGTATAACGTTCGAGAGCGGCTCGCAGCTTGCCTTCGTGGCGCGCGCCGCCAACCTGATTGAGGACGACACCAACGATACGGACATCGTCATCGAATGCCTGATAGCCTTGGATCACCGGTGCGATACCGCGGGTCATTCCCCGGGTATCGACGACCAACACGACCGGTAACCCCAACATCTTGGCCACCGCAGCATTACTGTCCGTGCCCTCGACATCGACACCGTCGAACAACCCCTTATTTCCCTCGACCAGAACCGCGTCGGCCCCGGCGGCATACTCGGCATAACAGGCTTCTATTTCCGCCACATCCTGGCAATGCAGGTCCAAATTAACGCAGGGCCTACCGGCGGCGGCACCGAGCCACATGGGATCGATGTAGTCCGGCCCCTTCTTAAAGGTCGCGACGGTTCGGGAGTGTTGGCTCAGAGCCGCCGCAAGACCTACGGTAACCGTCGTCTTGCCCGACGATTTGTGCAGAGCCGATATGTAGATCGCGCTCATGGGCGGTCGGCCAAGGTTTTCGGCAGGAAGCGGAGCACACGAGAGCCGATCAGCACGATGGTTGCGGCGATCGATATGCCGCCCAACCCAAGTAATCCCTCCCGCAAACTCGGCGAATAAGTTGCGATCTCGCCATCGAAAAAGCTGCTGGAAACCTCCATGCCCGGGAAGATCGAGAGCGGGAACGCCTGACCGCCGATAATCGCTACGTAGAGCAATGCCATTGCACCGATCACAACGAAACCAGCGGCAAGCCCGACCCGGGACCGTGAGGCGGCGCCCTCGCCGAGGAACATCAACGCCAGCGGCAATAGGCCGCCAACGAGGACCTGTCCGACCCAGAAGATTGCCGTGATCGCGCCACCGTCGCGCAGAATGAATCGCTCGACCGCGGCGTGTTCTGCGGCATAGAGGCCGGTTAGGTGCTGAACCGTGGTGAAATACAGGACCGTGGCGGCAAAGATACCGAGCAACCGGCCAAGCCTACGCGTCATGTCGGATCCAAGCGGTACCACGCCGCTAGCGTCAAGCGCGGTCAGTACCAGGATAAAAACAGCCAGGCCGATCGCGAAGGATAGCGCGATGAACAGCGGTGCCAGAACCGCCGAGTCGTAAGCCTCGCGCGCGATCAGGAAGCCGAAGATCAAACCGGTGCCCGTGGTCAAAGCCAGGCGCCAAGCAAAGGCCACCAACCCCGCCGCACCGGCGAACCGGTTCATTCGGTGCTCCAGCATGGTCCAGATATACACACCGGCAACGACAAGCAGGCCGGTGTAGAGAAAGATATTCCAGGCAAAAATGGACTTGAAGTTGTAGCTCGTCATCGCGACCAGCAGCCGATCCGGCCGGCCGAGATCGAGAACCAGAACAGCAAGACCACCGACCAGCATCGCAATCGCCAACAAGGCAGAAAACGGCGCCAGAGGCTTATAGGCACTGCGCCCGAAGACAGACGACATCGACGCGACGTTCAGCGCACCTGAAGCGCCGAGGATCAAAAAGATCGCGAAAACATGCGGTATGCCCCAGACGATCTGGTTATCCATTCCGGTCACCCAGTGACCGTTGTGCTCCATATCCCAAGCCGCCAGCAAGCCGATGCCCGCGACCGTGGCGAAGATGACCAACAATCCGTAATAGGTCGGACCGGCGAGATCGAGAACCCGGAGCGACAATTTCGATGCTGGTTTCGTCCTTGCCTCCATCCGCTAGAGCCCCTGATACGCGACGCCGTTGTCGGTGCCGAGGTCGGCCCGCAGCCGGGTTGCCGGATAGCGCGCCAGACGCTTGGAGATATCGGATTTCGGGTCGTTCAGATCACCAAAAACGATGGCACCCTTAGCCTCGGCGGCACAAGCTTCGACACATGCTGGCGTCCCGCCTCTGTCGACCCGGTGAACACAAAGGTTGCACCCTTCGACGGTTCCTTTGCCGCGCGGGCTGTGGGTTTTCTGGTCTTCCTGGGCCTCATGAACGAAAGACCGCGCCTTGTATGGGCACGCCATCATGCAATAGCGGCAGCCGATGCAGGTGTGTTTGTCGACGAGAACGATACCATCGGCCCGCTTGAACGAAGCTCCGGTCGGGCAAACATCAACGCAGGGCGGTTCCGCACAATGTTGGCACATGACCGGCAGCGAACGTTCGGTTCCAAACTTCGGGTCGCGAATGTCAATCTTGCGAATCCACTGCGGGTCGGTGCGCGGACGGCCATGGCCTTCCCATCCGTGCTCGGTCTTGCAGGCCGTGACACAGGCATCGCATCCCGGCTCGCACTTGTTGGTGTCGATCAGTAGCCCCCATCGGACTTTCGAGGTGACGCCAGCGGTTGATGGTTGGGCTGCCTTGGGCTTGGCGACCTCGAACAGGATCACACCCGGCACGATCGCAAGCCCGGCCGTCAATGTCAGGGCGGCGCCAAGGAAGCCACGTCGTGAGTGATCGGGTTTCGGGTCTAGGGTCATTTTGTCACCCGTCCACTCAAGGTCACCCGCTCGCCGATCGGGAAGAGTGTCAGTTTGTTCGCTGCCTGGGGTCGCGAGGCATGGCACTCGAAACAATCGATTGTGACCGCGGCGTAGTCATGACATTCGCGGCAAAAATGTTTTGGGTCCTTGGCTGTGATCGGTTCAGCGTTGGCGCCCTTGACCGAGTGACACGCAATGCAATTCGTCAGCGCCTCTCCGGCGGGCCGGATGCCGTTATGCACGGTGAGGTCTCGTTCGTGCAGCAGCAAGTCCATGTGGTTCTTTCGCATGAAATCGACGTCACGCACACAGCGGTCACCCTTGCCTCTCGGGATGTCCGGTTTCGGCACACCGTCGCCGGCCATGGTTCCGAGCGAGACAAAGGTCATCGCGAGAAACAGAACCAGGACCGCCGACAGTTTGGCCATAGCCTACTCCCCCAGGCCCATCTGGATGTATCCCGACGGGCAAACATCCATGCAGATGTGGCAACCGATACATTTTGTGTAGTCGGTGTCGACATAGCGGCCGACCGCGCGCTCTTTCTTGTTCACCCGGAATATTGCGTCTTGCGGACAATAGATGACGCAGTTATCGCACTCGAGACACATGCCGCAGCTCATACAGCGTTTGCCCTCAGCTTGTGCCTGTTCTTCGGTAAACCCTTGGATACGCTCTTCGAAATTGCCCAACACCTGGCCGGCATCGATATGTTTCTCGTCTCGCTTGTTGAGAGCTTCATACCCGAAATGCCCCAGGAACAGATCATCGTGCGGGATGATCTGATTAGCGCCGCGATCCTCGTAATTGTGGATCGCGAAGTTCGCCTCGGAGGTCCCGCGGGTCGGTGCATGATCATAGGTCCCGGGGCCGAGCTCCCGGTTCTTCAACTCAGCCAGCAGGTTGAAGTGGTGCACGTCAATTTTCGGTCGGCGTTCTTGCGGATTGCCGGCTAGGAAGGCGTCTATCGTGTCAGCGGCGATGCGGCCCTGGCCAATCGCGGTGGTCAACAGATGCGGGCGAATTATATCACCGCCGGCGAAATGCTTGTCGCGGCCCTGGACCCTGAAGGTCGCATCGGTGGCAATCAGACCATTGCCGCCGTCGAGATCTTCCATGCCGGTGAGGTCACCCATTTGACCGATCGCCGAGACGATCATGTCGCACTCGATTTCGAATTCCGTACCCTCGCGCGGAACCGGCTTCGGGCCCTCCATGTCGCATTCGCACATGCGCAGCGCACGCGCCCGGCCGTCAGGGCCCTTGACCACTTCCAGCGGCATGACGTTGCCCTTGATTTCGACGCCCTCGCGGGTCGCGTCCTCGCGCTCGCGCTCGGCGGCGGTCATTTCCTCCACCGGAAACAGCGACGTGAGCACGGCGGTGACGCCCTGGCGGGAAACGGTCTCCGTGACGTCATTCGCTTCGAAACCCTGGATCACGCTCTCCGTGCGATCCTTTTCGTGCGTGCTGTCGATATGACCGAGGCGTCGGGCGACCGAGGCGACGTCAATCGAGGTATCACCGCCACCGACCACGACGACGCGCTCGTAGGTGTGTTGCAATCGGCCTTTGTTGAAGGCATCGAGAAACGCCACGCCACTAACACAGTTCTCCGCGTCGGCGCCCGGAACCGGCAGAGGTCGACCGTTCTGCGCGCCGATCGCCCAAAAGATCGCGTCGAAGTCATGCTCCAGATCCTCGACCGACACATCGCGGCCGACCTTCACACCCATTCGGACCTCGACCCCAAGATCGAGGATCCGCTTGATCTCCGCGTCGATCATATCGCGCGGTGTTCGGTAGCCGGGGATGCCGAAGCGCATCATGCCGCCGAGATGATCCTGTGCCTCGAAGACGGTGACCCCGTGTCCCCGGCGGCGCAGTTGAAAGGCCGTCGATAGGCCGGCCGGACCGCCGCCGATAACCGCAACTTGCCGGCCGGTATCTGCCCCCGCCTCACCCAGGCCTAATTTGTTTTCGATCGCCCAATCGCCAACGTATTGCTCGACGCCGTTGATGCCGACGAACTCGTCGACCATGTTGCGATTGCATCCATCCTCACACGGTGCAGGACAGACCCGTCCCATTGCGGCCGGAAAGGGATTGGCGTCGACCATCGACTGAAAAGCGTAATCCTGCCAAGCCATGCCCTCGACTGGCGGCTTGTCCATGCCGCGCGCGATCGCCAGCCAGCCGCGGATATCGTGCCCCGATGGGCAACTTCCCTGGCACGGCGCCGTGCGGTGGACGTAGGTCGGGCATTTGTGCGTATACCCCGCCGTCATGATCTTTTCTTCCATCGGCGGTTTTTCTGTGTCGCCGTCCTGATACCGACGCCAGGTCAGTTTTGGCGCTTCGGCCTGCTCACTCACCGCCATGATCGTCCTCTCCAGTCCCTTGATCTCCATCGTCTTCAGGCTCGGGCTCGAAAACGATCGCGTTACTTACCAGTTGATGCACGCTGACAATGGCGTCCATCTCAAAACCGTAATACGGCATCACCTTGGCGAACTGAGTTTTGCAAATGGCGCAGATCGCAGCGAGGTTGGTCACCCCGTGATCCTCGACCACTTGGCGATACGCCTCCATACGCGGCTTGGCGCCCTTGACCCGTAGTTCGACCAGATCGTCGGTCAACAATCCGCCGCCGCCGCCGCAACAGAACGTGTTCTCGTGGATAGTCTCGGCCGCCATATCGACGAAATTGTTGCACACCGCCTTGATGATTTCGCGCGGGTAGGTGAACTGACCACCCGGGTTCTCACCCATGCGAGAGGCCCGCGCGACGTTGCAACTGTCGTGAAAGGTCAGCGTCATGTGGTCGTTCTTCGACGGGTCCAGTGTCAGCTTGTCTTGGATGATCAGATCGTGGGTGAACTCGCAAATATGCTGCGGTATTGGATAGTTCTGATCCAGGAAGTCAAACGGCCCAATCAGCGTGTTCCAGAAATTGTAGGCGACCCGCCAGGCATGACCACATTCGCCGACGACGATCCGTTTGACGCCCAGATCTTCGGCCGCTTTACGGATCCGCTCGGCGATCTGTTTCATCTGATCATACGACCCGGTAAAAATCGCGAAGTTGGCGGCCTCCGAGGCATGGGTGCTCAGTGTCCAGCTGGTCCCTGCCTGGTGGAACACCTTGGCGTAGCCCAAGAGACCATCGACATGTGGCTCGGCGAAGAAATCGGCGCTCGGTGTGACCAACAGCACATCGGCGCCTTTCTCGTCGAGCGGTAGGCGGATCTCGACGCCGGTCTCTTCCTCCAAATCCTCTTCCAGGTCCTCCAATGTCGCGCGCAAGGCGTTGGCCGGAAGTCCTAGATTGTTGCCGATGTCGTGGACCTTGCCGATGATCTCGTTCGAGTATTTTTGCCCGACGCCGATGTGGTCCATGATCTCGCGGCCGGCCATGGAGATCTCGGCAGTGTCGATACCATAGGGGCAGTAGACCGAGCAGCGCCGACATTGCGAGCACTGGTGAAAGTAGCTGTACCAGTCCTCCAGAACGTCCTCGGTGAAATCCTCCGCTCCGACCAGCCAGGGCAACCATTTTCCCGCCGTCGTGAAATATCGGCGATAGACCTTTCGCATCAGATCCTGGCGCGCCACGGGCATATTCTTCGGATCGCCGGTTCCGAGGAAATAGTGGCACTTGTCGGTGCAAGCACCACATTTGACGCAGGCGTCCATATAGACCTGAAGGCCGCGATATTTGCCAAGCAGTTCACCGAACTTGTCGATCGCCTTTTCCTGCCAGTTCTCGACCAGTTCACCCGGGAACCCGAGTTTTTCCTGATGCTCGGCTGCGGCCTTATATGGCTTGCTGTGGGCCATCGAGCCTATGGAGAGGCACGGTATTGTGTCGGGGGCCTCGCCCAGTTTGGGGGTTTCGAACTCGGCCATGGCTAGTCCCCCGCCCCGCCGGCCCGGTGGCCCGACAGCCGCTCTGTCGACCAAGGCGTGATATGACGGCGCTCACGCGGATCGTCGACTTGATTGCGGGTCGGACTGAAGAATATCCCAGGCGCGTGCAATAGTTTGCTGAAGGGAAACACGACCAAGAGTGTGCCCACCAGAACAAGATGGACGATCAAGATCGCGTCACTCGGAATTGGATGCAACTCAAGGCGCAGCAGACCGAGTACAAATGTTTTCAACGAGACAATATCGGTTGCCACGGCAAACGACATCGCCATTCCGGTTAGGGTGATGCCGGCAAGCAGGGCCAGCATCAAATGGTCGGACGGCCCGGTGATGTAGCGTATGCGCTCGACCAGGATCCGCCGCAACCAGAGGCCGGCAAGACCGATCGCCATGGCGAATGCGGCATATTTCCCAAACGGCTGGATCAGCACCACCCAGGTCCAGACCGGCTCAATGAAATATCGGAGATGCCGCAACAGTATGAGCAGCATTGCCGCATGAAACATCCAGCCGAAGATCCAGATCCATTTATTCGCCCGGAACAGACTTTCGAACAGGACGACTTCGCGAGCCATCCGCAACACCACGCCGCCGGTTGTCGTTGGCGCCGGCGTTGTTGGAATCTTCAAGGGCGCCGGAACCACCGCATAGCGGCGAATGCGGACAATCAGCCCAACCACCAGGATCAGGGTCGTCAGATAGAGGAAGATTCCAACGAACGTGGACATGACCTCACCCTTTCGGCCCCTCTCGGTGGGTGCCGATTAATCCGATAGGACAGCTCGATACGTCGAATTGCTTCAGACGCAACCGGTCGGTTTCGGTAGCCCGGCAATCTTGCACGCCTGCTTGGCCGGGCCATACGGAAACAGCTCGTAGAGATACTTACTATTTCCCTTATCCGGGCCGAGCGTTTTCTTGACTGCTTTCGTCAGCACGCGGATGGCTGGAGCAATTTGATACTCCTCGTAGTACTCACGCAGGAAGTTTACGACTTCCCAGTGGTCACTCGTCATCTCGATGTCTTCGTCCTGGGCGATCAAAGCCGCCAATTCCGGGTTCCACACCGTAATGTCGCTGAGGTATCCCTCTTCGTCGGCGCCAACGCTCGTGCCGTTGTATTCGTAAGCCATATATCGTCCTCCATCGTCGCAGCAGCTGCGGCCTCCCGACGGCCGCGTTTCATCAAAGCCAGGATTGCACCGTGTCGTGTTCGCAAGCGAGATCGACGAAGCCGCCGTAGTCGACGATCTCAACGCCATCGATCAGAGGCTTATCAGCCAGCCCCCGCGCATTCAAGTCAGCTCCCAGAACACAGACCCGCAAGTTTCCGGTCCGGGCCGCAACCTGGTCAGAAACCGAGGTGTTGAGCAAAGCGCCATAGACCGCGTCCTCAATCAACAAAACCGCACTACCGTCCTTGGCCAATCGAAGGCAGCTTTCGAGCGAATTACGCTCGAACGGCGACTTGTTGACAGTGTGAAGCATCTTGATGTCGTTGCTCATGCCGAAATCACCACATCTTGGCTGTTCATCAGATCCGAGAGTGCCGACGACGACAGAACCTCAACGTCAACGATCAGATCCTCTTCGGTGAGGCCTCGCGCCGCCAAAGATTCCGCCTCAACATACAATTTTTCCACGTCATAACCATCGAGTGCCCGATACGTCTTCGAGAAGTTCTTCATGTTGATGCCGTCGGTGTCGTGCCCCTTCTTGATCTGAAACACGCCGTCATCCATGAAGACCACGCTCACGTCCTGATCAAAAGCCGCTGATATCAAGACCACCTCGAGGCTCTCAAGGGCGTATATCGATCCGTACGGTGCCTTGCGGTTGACGAACATGAACCGCTTGACCACCTCGGGCCCATCATCGTCATCATCGTAGTCGTCAGCCATTCGAGCGGTCCCCGTCAGTCGCCGAAAGTTACGAGACGGTCGGCCTCGATGCCGACCTCGATCAATTGACCGAGGCCTGAGATATTGAAGCCTTCGGCAAGAAGGTCATCCGTTATCCCCCGGCGCAGAGCTGCCGCCACACACACGACAAGATCCACTCCGTGCTCAGTGCCAAGCTCCGACCACAGCTTGACCAGGTTGCGGTCGTCGGATTGCGGCGCCGAGTGTTTGTTCGAATTGTTAACCGCATCATGATAGAAAAATACGCGCGTAACCTCGTGCCCCTTGGCGATCGCTGCCTTTGCGAACAGATAGGCGCTGTCCGAGGCTTGATGGGTAAACGGTCCTTCGTTGACCAGAATGCCGAATTTCATCGCCGTCGTATCCCGGTCAGAAGTGAATGTGCGCCGACGCGTTCAAGGACGAGCGGCCGCCCCTGAAATCATCGATGTGATGGTACGTAAACGGGGTGTCGATCAGCTCGAAAAACCGCACCCAGCCGATGCGATCAATCCACTCGCCCATGCGCTCCCAATCGCGGGCATTTTCCTTGTACGCGTAGAGGATCTTTTTGACCACTTCCCCGACCTCAGGCCACCGGGGCGCGTTGTTGGGCAGGTTGGCCACGACGAGTTTGTGAAACGTCGGCTTAGAACGGGCGTTGGAATGCTTGCCGCCAACCCATATGGCGAGCTTGGTCGACTCATCAGAATTGATTTGCATTGGTGGGCACGGCGGATAGCAGGCGCCGCAGCAAATACATTTCTTCTCGTCAATCTCCAGCGTTGCCTTGCCATTGACCATGGCTGGGCGGATGGCGGCGACCGGACACCGTGCGACCACGGCCGGACGTTCGCAGACACCAGCAACCAGATCATGATTGATCACCGGCGGCTTGGTGTATTGAACGTTGATCGCGATATCTCCCTGGCCACCACAATTGACCTGGCAACAAGAGGTGGTGATGCGCACCCGGTTCGGCATCTCTTCGTGCCGGAACTCGTAATACATCTGATCCATCAACGACTTCACCACGCCCGACGCATCGGTTCCCGGAATGTCGCAGTGCAGCCATCCCTGGGTATGCGAGATCATCGAAACCGAATTACCGGTACCGCCGACGGGGAAACCCTCGGCTTCCAGCTTCTCGATCAGCGGCTTTACCTGTGCGACGGTACTCACCATGAATTCGATGTTCGAACGGGTGGTGAAACGCACGTGTCCTTCGGCAAACTCGTCGCCGATATCACAGAGCTTGCGAATGGTGTAGACGTCCATCTGGCGCTGGGTCCCGGCGCGAACGGTCCAGATCTCGTCGCCGGTCTTGGACACGTGGTGCAGCACCCCGGGGCGCAGCCGATCATGCCAGTCCCAATTGCCGTAATTCTTCCGCATCAACGGGTGCATCAGCGGGAAAGGGTCCGGCACCCCGGTTTCGTCCGGGCGGCGGGGGGTCACTTTAACTGCGGCTGTCGTCATGCTCTAATCCATTTCATCGTGGCACCAAAACCCATGGTGCCAAAACCCAGGGCGCCAAAACCCAGGGCGCCAAAACCCAGGGTGCCAAAACCCAGGGTGCCAAAACCCAGGGTGCCAAAACCCAGGGTGCCAAAACTCCAGCCTACTCGGCCACTTCAGCGATCGGTTCTTTCTTGTCGGCCTGACGTTGACGCCACTTCTCGGCCTCCTCGTCCCAGTCGTCGGTACGGACATATGAATTGGTGCGCGGATGGGTGACCATGTTCGGGTCAATTGGGATTTCCATGCCTTCGAGGAAATTGTGCAACCCGATCCGGTCAATGCATTCGCCGATGCGCTCGTGCTCCAAGGCGTTCTCGGCGAAAAAGTCGAGCACCTTCTCAGCCATCTCCACCAGGGCCTCGAAGTCCTCTTCGGTTTCCAGTTTCATGAACGGGACGACCACCGTGCCCATGAGGTCACCGATTTTGAGGGACCGCTTGCCTCCGATCATGATGCTGGCACCGCGATCATCGCCCGGCGAAAGCGCCTTGGTCATGACGTTAATGCAGTGCATGCATCGCACACAGCTTTTGTTGTCGACTTCCAGAGTGTTGTCGTCGTTCATGCTGAGCGCGTTGGTCGGACACCGCGTGAGCACGTTGTCGATCATGTATTTCCGCCCCATCTCGGAGACGAACTCCTTCACCTTCTCCTGATCAACTTTCATGTCATCGCGCCAGGTGCCAATAACCGCAAAGTCGGCGCGGTGGATGGCATTGACACAATCGTTAGCGCAACCGGAGAACTTGAACTTAAATTTGTAAGGCAATGCCGGGCGGTGCATCTCATCAAGGAACGCGTTGATCACCCGGCGATGGGCGCCAACCTCGTCGTAACATGACTGCTCGCAGCGCGCGTGGCCGACACAGCTCATCGATGTGCGAAGCGCCGGGCCAGCACCGCCAAGGTCGAGGCCGATCTTGTTCAGGCCGTCAAATGCCTTCTGCACATTCTCCGTCGTGGCGCCTTGAAACATGATATCGCCGGATTGGCCGTGAAGGGCGATCAGGCCGGAACCATGCTCCTCCCACACGTCACACATCTGGCGCAACATGTCGGTACTGTAATGCATACCGGCTGGCGGCTGGACGCGGAGTGTGTGGAACTCCTTGGACTCGGGATACTCCTCGGCAACTTCGGAGAACCGTGGAATGACGCCGCCGCCATATCCATAAACCGAAACCGTACCGCCCTTCCAGTAGCCGCGGCGCGTCTCATACGAGTGCTCAAGTTGCCCCAGCAAATCGTTCATCATGCCGGCATATTGCTTGTCGTCGCTATTCGCCAGCCGCTTCAGCCCGGTGACAAAACTGGGCCAGGGGCCATCTTCCAACTCG
>JABIRP010000263.1 GCA_018699735.1 Rhodospirillaceae bacterium
CCCGTTCATGAATGTATCGAGATTGGTTGCCCGTTTAGCGCACATGGCGGTCCCTCCCCTGAATGTCACCTAAACCCAATTTCGCCCGATACCCTCCCCCAGGATACGTGCTTTCCCATCCGTGATCGTATCCGAACCTCGCGCGACGGGGAACAGAGAACCCAAAGTTCCGATCATCCCGTTTCGGAAATTTTGGCGTCAAAAACATAATTATGCATAAATATGCAGTCTCTATTTTGAACGAGCATTATGAACGAAATTTCAAACGGATTCGTACTCGCGGGCCAATTGATCTTTGAGTTCGATCCGGCGTTGGTCGAAATTGTCCTGCGTTCGCTTCAGGTCTCAGTGATCGCGGTGGCTTTGGCCAGCTTTATTGGCCTCCCGCTGGGTGCGGCACTCGCAACCTTGCGATTTCCCGGCCGCGGCTTGGTGATTGTCGGGCTGAATGCTTTGATGGGATTGCCCCCGGTTGTGGTCGGTTTGGTCGTATATCTAGTGCTGTCGCGCAGCGGCCCGCTTGGCACCCTGGGGCTGCTATTCACACCGACAGCGATGATCGTTGCACAAACGCTGCTGGTGCTCCCGATCGTCGCCTCGCTATCGTTGCAAACCAGCAGCGACCTGTTTCAGGAATATCGCGAATATCTGACGTCTCTGGGGCTCGGTCCTTTGCGATCGGTGCCAGCGCTGCTTTGGGATGGGCATCTGACGCTGACCACGGTTGTGCTCGCCGGGTTCGGGCGGGCCATTGCCGAGGTTGGCGCAGTGATGATTGTCGGCGGCAACATCGATCACGCGACGCGGGTCATGACGACGACGATTGCGCTCGAGACCTCCAAAGGAAATCTGGCTCTGGCTCTAGCACTCGGTCTGATTTTGATCGCGATCTCTGTTTCGGTAACAGCGGCAGCCAGCATTATCAAAACCGCCACCGCCAAGGTGGCCGGATGACGGAGATAGCGAGCAGACCTGATGGCCTCGGCGTCCACACGTCCTGCCTACCACTTCGTCTCGAAGGGGTGTGTTTTGACGCTGGCGGCGAACGCTTGCTCCAGACAATCGATCTCACCATTTCCGGCGGTAATCGTACTGTGATCCTGGGGCCGAATGGCGCCGGCAAGTCGCTGCTGCTGCGGCTTTGCCACGGCCTCCTTCGGCCATCAATCGGCCGGATTATCTGGGGCGGATTCGGGGAAGACCCTGAGGCCGCCCGGGTCCGCCAAGGCATGGTTTTCCAGCGACCGGTTCTCTTGCGCCGCTCGGTCGTCGGCAATATTGCGTTCGCACTTGCCGCCAGGAAAGTTCCTGCAGGGGAACGAGCAAGACGGATTGAAGAGGCGCTTGCCGTTGCCGATTTAGGCTTCGCGGCCGACAGACCCGCACGTGTTCTCTCTGGCGGCGAGCAACAGCGCCTGGCGCTCGCGATCGCCTGGTCTCTCAGTCCGGAGTTGTTGTTCTTGGACGAACCGACCGCGACCCTCGATCCAAGCTCGACCGCAGCGATTGAGGCAATGGCAGCGCGGCTGCACGATGCAGGGGTCAAAATCGTCGCGGTAACCCATGACATCCCGCAAGCCCGCAGGCTCGCAGATGAGATCGTGGTGATGAGCGACGGACGGTTAATCGAAATCGGGCCGGCCAAAGAAATCCTCGAAGCTCCTGTCGAGACGGAAACACGAGACTATTTGGAAGGAAAACTGAGATGACGTCGATGCGTCTCTCACATGCGGTTGCGGGACTGTTGTTATCAATCGCGGCATTGGCCGGATTTGCAACAGAGGTCAGTGCTGCCGAGCGTTTCATTACCGTGGCTTCGACCACATCGACCCGAAACTCTGGGCTGTTCGACGACATCCTGCCCAAGTTTACCAAGGCATCAGGCATAAAGGTTCGCGTGATCGCAGTGGGAACCGGTCAGGCGATTCGCCTCGCCGAGCGCGGTGACGCCGATGTTTTACTCGTTCATCATCGGCCCTCCGAAAAGGCATTCGTCGCGGCTGGGTTCGGCGTAGAACGACATTCCCTCATGCACAATGATTTTGTCCTCGTCGGCCCTGAGAGCGACCCGGCAGGTTTACTGAGCGAACCGGATGCGGCAAACGCTCTGGCGCGCATCAGTGCCAAACCAGCATTATTCGTCTCTCGCGCCGACGACAGCGGCACCCACAAGAAGGAGCTCAGCCTTTGGCGGCACGCCGGCATCGACCCGCGTGCCGCCAGCGGTAATTGGTACCGACAAGCCGGGCAAGGCATGGGGGCAACGCTGAACATGGCGCAAGCGATGAACGCGCACACGCTCAGTGATCGCGGCTCCTGGCTCGCCTTCGCAAATCGCAGCGGTTTAAAGATTCTCGTCGAGGGTGACCGGCGTTTGTTCAACCCCTACGGTATCATTCTGGTCAACTCTGCCCGGTTCCCGCACATAAAATCAGCCGATGGCCAGACTTTGATAAACTGGTTGCTCAGCCGGGAAGGTCAGGATGCCATTAACAACTTTCGGATCGCCGGAAAACAGTTGTTCTTTGGCGACGCGCATTGAGTTCCGATCCAGGGGAAAGTATAAGTCTCGGTATGCACGGTGGCTTAGGCTACCTGCCAGAGGCCCCTTCTCGAAACGGATCGCGCCATGATCGATTACGCTACCGCTCGCCACAACATGGTTGAAAGCCAGATCCGCACCAACAAGGTGACGGACGAAGCTATAATTTCAGCCTTTGAGACCGTGCCACGGGAACAATTCGTTCCTAAGGGATTGCAGGGCATCGCCTATGTTGACGAGGATCTGCACCTTGGCGGTGGCCGACATCTGATGGAACCGATGGTGTTGGCGCGGCTCTTACAGATCGCGACACCGGGACCAGACGATGTCGCCCTCGATATTGGCTGTGCCACTGGGTATTCGACCGCGATTCTCTCAAAGCTGGTCGGTACCGTCGTCGGACTTGATGACGACGCTGGCTTGGTTGACTCTGGAAATAAGTGCCTGTCGGATCTCCAGATAGACAATACCGCTCTTATCGCCGGCCCGACCGAGCAAGGGTACGCCAAGCAAGCCCCCTACGATCTGATCGTGTTCGCCGGATCAGTAGAGGTCGTTCCAGACGCGATCCTGGCCCAACTCGCTGACCATGGCCGCCTTTTGGCAGTCGTCCGGAGCGCCGGCGGAGAACCGGGTCGTGCGACCATCTATCAGCGTTCTGGAACACAGACGGGGCACCGCGTGGTTTTTGATGCGAACGTTCCAGCGTTACCCGGCTTCCGTCGTGCCCAGGAATTTGTTTTTTAATGCCGTGCTCGGAAACGACCGCAGATCAGTTGGCGATCCGACAGAGGGGAGTGAGTTTTTGGTGATGTATGCTTTCAGTTCCGGTCGGCCTGGCGTTGGGCTAGCCCGGCGTTTTTTGACCCCGCTCGTAACCGTCTCCATCGGCCTTGCAGTCCTGACAACATCGGATTTGGCGCGCAGCCAGACGTTCGACGAGGCGCTTGCCATATCTTATGAAACCAATCCCACTCTGTTGGCTGGGCGAGCATCGCTACGATCGACAGATGAAGGGGTTCCGAGAGCGAGGTCCGGATGGCGCCCGACCGTTTCCAGCAGTTTTGCAGGCACTTACATAACCGGGGATAGCGAATCTGCAGGTGTTAGCACTTCATCGAACTATTGGTCGGATTCAGAAACCATCACGATCAGTCAATCGCTTTACGCCGGTAACCGCACCGAATTGGATATCGACCGCGCCGAACTCCAGATTCAGTCAACCCGCGCCTCGCTCTTCCAGACCGAGCAAGAAGTTCTCTTGAACGGAGCCACGGCTTATGTCGATGTGATTCGCGCAAAATCCGTGTTGGGACTTCAGGTCACCAATCTGCGGCGGCTTGAAAAACAGTTGGAAGCAACCCGAGATCGGTTCCGCGTTGGCGAAGTGACTCGCACGGACGTTGCACAGGCTGAGTCCCGCGTCGCGCGCGCCAAGGCCGATCTGACGCAGGCAGAGGGCGACTTGGTTGCTGCCCGCGTCGTTTTCGAGCGTGAAATTGGTCAAATTCCCGGCAAGTTATCCCAACCCTTAAGCCCTCCGGGTCTCCCCACTTCGCGCGAAGAAGCCGTCGAGGTCGCGGTTCGTGACAATTTCCAGCTAATCCAAGCCAAATTTAACGAGCAGGTCGACATAGATACCGTCGACATCGTAGCCGGTGAACTCTTGCCAAGCCTAAATGCAAGCGCCAGTGCCGGACGTTCGTTCGATGGATCCGGGAGCGAAACCGAAACCTACTCGGCCAGCGTGACCTTGAGCCTAACGGTCCCAATTTATCAAGGTGGTGCTGTAAGCGCGCGGATCCGAGGTGCGAAAGAAAATGCGAATCGGGCACGAATTACAGTCGAGTCGACTAGGCGAGCTATTGTCGATTCGGCTGCCAGGTTCTTCGAGAATTGGCAAACGACAGAGGCACGGATCGGGTCGTTGAAGGCCGAAGTTGCCTCAGCGGAAATCGCACTTGAAGGTGTAGAACAGGAAGCCACCGTGGGCGCGCGTACGGTTCTCGATGTGCTGGATGCAGAGCAGGAACTACTCGGTGCACAAGTGCGACTCGTTGTAGCGCAAAGGAATTCTCTGGTCGCCGCCTACCAATTGCTTTCAACAGTGGGCCGTATGACCGCGAGCAATTTGGGACTACCCGTCGAGATCTACGACTACGATCGCCACTACCGAGTGACCCGAGACCGATATTGGGGCACCGATCTGCCGGCGCAGTAGGGTCAGGCGTGGCATCGTTGACGCATCCAATGGGCAAGATACTTTGGCGTTTCATGGACTTATGCTATAGGCTTTCGACCGAATCTCGGGGGGCCGAGTTCATCGGTGGACGAGTGGGTTCTGAATGAGCGATGCGGCACAAGAACCGTCAATGGAGGAAATCCTTGCGTCTATTCGGCGCATAATTTCCGAGGACGGCGAGGAAGAGGGCGAGGGCGGCGAAGCCCCGGCGGAGGCGCCGGAGGCAGAGGCTGAGCCCGAACCGGAACCCGAAGCAGAGCCGGAACCCGAACCCGAGCCGGAGCCCGAGGAAGACGAGCCGGAGCCGGAGCCAGAGCCGGAACCAGAGCCCGAACCAGAGCCCGAACCGGAAGAAGAAGAAGAAGAGGAAGAAGTTCTCGACCTGTCCGAAATGGAGGTCGAAGAAGCTGAACCTCTCTTCGAGGAACAAAAATTCGCGGGAGACGATGAGGAGGAAGAAGAGGAAGAGGAGGAAGAAGAAGAAGAGGAAGAACCTGCTCCACCTCCACCTCCGCCGCCGCCTCCCCCACCACCGCCGCCTCCAATGCCGGATCAGGGACTGGTTTCGCCGCCACAAGCCCAAGAGACGGTCGAATCCTTCACGCGTCTGAGCGAAAAACTCTACGAGGATTACAACGAGCTGCCGATCGGCAACGGCGCGGTTACGTTGGAGCGGTTGACCCGCGAGTTGATGCGCCCAATGCTGAAGGAATGGCTTGATCAACATCTGCCAATGATGGTCGAGCGGCTGGTCCGTGAAGAAATCGAGCGTTTGGTGACCCAATCCCAACGACGTGATCCCTGGACACTCTAAGGTCGTCCCGGCTTAGGCTGTCATCACGCGGCGAAAAGCCGTGCAAACGGCTGGTATTCGCACTGTCTTTGACTTAAAAACAGCGCTCCCCTGGTATTGAAGAAGAGCCGTGCCGTCGGGACTTCCCCTTCGGCCAGAAACGATGGTCATGCTGGATAAAACCTACGAGCCGAAGAGCCTGGAAACGAAGCATTACGACCGCTGGGAAGCTGACGGTGCTTTCCAAGCCGACGTCGACTCACCGCTCGTGCCGTATACGATCATGATGCCGCCGCCGAATGTCACCGGCAGCCTGCATATGGGCCATGCTCTTACCTTCACCATCCAAGACATCCTGATCCGGTATTTTCGAAAATCCGACCGAGATGCGCTTTGGCAACCCGGCACCGACCATGCCGGTATCGCCACTCAAATGGTGGTGGAGCGCCAACTGGCCGAACGACAAATCAATCGTCGTGACATTGGGCGCGAGAAATTCGTCGAGAAGGTTTGGGAGTGGAAGGACGACTCCGGCGGCACGATCACGCGCCAGCTTCGCGCACTCGGCGCCTCCCCAGATTGGCGCCGAGAGCGCTTCACGATGGATGAGGGCCTGTCAAAAGCTGTGGTCAAGGTCTTCGTCGATCTCTACCGCCAGAATTTGATCTATCGCGACAAACGGTTGGTCAACTGGGACCCGAAGCTCATGACGGCGGTCTCAGACCTTGAGGTGCAGCAAATTGATGTCAAAGGTAAGCTTTGGCACTTCAAGTACCCGATCGACGGAGAAGACGGACGCTTCATCACGATTGCGACCACCAGACCCGAGACCATGCTCGGAGATACCGGCATTGCCGTTCATCCGGAAGACGAGCGTTATAGCGACCTGGTCGGCAAGAATGCGATCTTGCCGCTGGTTGGCAGGAAGCTTCCGATCGTAGCTGACGACTACGCAGACCCCGAACAGGGTTCAGGGGCGGTTAAGATGACCCCGGCACACGACTTCAACGATTTTGAGGTTGGCCGCCGCCACGACTTGGAGATCATCAATATTCTCGATGCAGAGGCGTGCCTGAACGAAAATGTTCCGGAGGCATACCGGGGTCTCGACCGCTTCGTCGCTCGCAAACAAGTCGTCGCCGACCTAGAGGCTGCGGGACTTTTGGGAATAATCGAGGACATCACCCACGCTGTCCCCCATGGTGACCGCTCCGGCGTCGAACTGGAGCCCTGGTTGACCGATCAATGGTTCGCCGATGCAAAGACCCTAGCCAAGCCGGCAATTGAGGCGGTTGAGACCGGCAAAACCCGGTTCGTGCCAAAGCAGTGGGAGAACACCTACTTCGAATGGATGCGCAACATTCAGCCCTGGTGCATTTCGCGCCAGCTCTGGTGGGGCCATCAGATCCCGGCGTGGTATGGCCCGGACGGTGAGGTTTTCGTCGCCTTCGATGAGGCCGAGGCCATGGCGCTCGCCACGGCACACTATGGCCAGACCACAGAACTAAAGCGCGACGAAGACGTGCTCGACACGTGGTTCTCCTCCGCCCTCTGGCCGTTCTCGACCATTGGCTGGCCCGAGGAGACCCCGGAGTTAAAACGCTATTATCCTGGCGACGTGTTGGTTACGGGCTTCGACATCATCTTCTTCTGGGTCGCCCGCATGATGATGATGGGCATCCATTTCATGGGCGAAGTCCCGTTTAAGGACGTCTACATCCACGCGTTGGTGCGCGACGAACAGGGCCAGAAGATGTCCAAATCCAAGGGCAACGTGATGGATCCCCTGGTCCTGATCGACAAATTCGGTGCCGATGCCCTGCGCTTCACCCTCGCTGCCATGGCGGCCCAAGGGCGCGACATCAAGCTCGCGGAAAGTCGGATCGAAGGGTACCGAAATTTCGCGACCAAACTCTGGAATGCCAGCCGATTTGCCGAGATGAACGGATGCGTCCACGATCCGGCGTTTGATCCCAAATCCTGCTCCCAAACCGTCAATCGTTGGATTGTCGGAGAAGTCGCCCGCGCCACAGACCGGGTCTCGGAAGCAATTGAAGCCTATCGCTTCAACGAGGCGGCGAATGCGCTCTATCAGTTTACCTGGGGCACGTTCTGCGATTGGTATCTGGAGATCACCAAACCGATTATCGCCGGTGACGACGCGGCAGCCGTGGCAGAAACTAGGGCTGCGACTGCATGGGCGCTCCGCCAATTGCTCAATATCCTGCACCCGCTGATGCCTTACATTACCGAAGAGCTGTGGGAACAACTTGGCGGTGACGGCCGATTGATCAACACAGCTTGGCCAGTTTTCGACGAGAGCCATCTCGACACGGATGCGGAGGCGGAAATCGGTTGGGTCATTCGTCTGGTTACCGAAATACGCTCAATCAGGTCCGAAATGAATGTGCCACCAGGGGCGAAGATTGATCTTCTGATCAAAGACGCAGATGCGAGCATGGCGGATCGTTTGAGCCGCAACCAAGAAGTTATCCAACGTTTGGCCCGTCTGTCTTCGGTTGCCGCAATTGATGGAGAACTCCCCTCGGGCACGGTTCAAGGTGTGGTCGATGGCGCGACGATCGCATTACCGATCGCGGACGTTGTCGACCTATCCCAAGAACGCTCGCGCCTTGGCAAGGATATCGAGAAACTGGACAAAGAGATCGGAAAGCTATCCGGCAAGCTGGCCAATGAGAACTTCCTGTCCCGGGCCCCGGAAGCGGTTGTCGAAGAGAACCGAGACCGTTTGGCCGAAGAAAAGCAGAAACGAGATAAACTGTCCCAGGCGTTGCGCCGCTTAGAAGCTGTTTAGCGATGCGCCTTGCCATTGCAGGTTTTAGCCTCGAGTCGGTAACCTTTCTGCCAGACGCGACGACAAAGGAAGACTTCGAGCGCAATGCCGCCCGCGGGGCGCGCATGACCGAGCTTTACGACGGCTCGAACACTGTTGTCGGCGGCTTTTTCTCCGCTTGCGAACACGCCGGCGTCGAGCCCGTGCCGCTGGTCTTGGCGGAAGCCGGTGCGGCGGCGGCGGCAAGTGAAGAGGCGTTCGATATCTATCTGGCAGAGATCGCCGAAGGCAACAAACGGATCGCCGGCACTCTCGATGGGGTATTGCTCGAATTGCATGGCGCTTTGGTGACACTGGGTGGTCGGACTGATCTCGATTTCCTGAAAGGTCTGCGGGCGGAAATTGGACCCGACCTCCCCATCGGCATCGCGTTCGATTTGCACGGCAATCTCGATCCGGAGATTACGGCCTACGCTCAGGTCATTTCTGCTTACCGTGAAAGTCCGCACGTCGATATGGGAGAAACCGGGCACCGTGTTGGCACTATGCTGATCCGAGCGCTTAGGGGAGAAATTCAGCCGGTAACAGTGATACGCAAGGTGCCGGTCACCTTGCCGTCAATTTTCACCGCAACTCCAGTAGCCCCACTCTCCGAGGTGATGGCGACCGCGCGCCAAATTGAGGCGAAGACACCTGGCTTGCTCGACCTCTCAGTACCGCTTGGTTTCGCCTATGCCGATGTACCGATGATTGGCGCTTCGGTCATCGCGACAGCCGACGGCGATATCGCCATCGCGGAAGACGCGGCCGAGGTCATGTCAAAACGGCTTTGGGACGCGCGTGAAAAACTCTATCGCACCGACCAGGTATTTGATGTGCCGACAGGCCTTGATCGCGCCTTCGGCCTCTCCCGCGCGGCCGGGCGGCCGGTCGTGGTGCTGGAGCATGCCGACCGGATGAACGATTCGACCTATGTCCTGAAAGACCTTATCCGCCGCGGCGAGGGCCGATCGGCTGTGCCCCACCTCTGGGACCCAAGTGCTGCCGAAGCGGCTATTGCGGCGGGTCTGGGGGCGACGGTGACCCTCACTGTCGGCGGGCATTCCTCGCCTGAATCTGGGGGGCCAGTGGAAATTACCGGCAAGGTTATCTTCGCCGGTGACAAATCCTACCTTTGCGGCGGCGAGATGGCGCGCGGTAGACCCATCGA
>JABIRP010000264.1 GCA_018699735.1 Rhodospirillaceae bacterium
GTCGTCTCCATCGAACTCGCCCCCGCAAAATTGCTCACCGCGGAGACGATAATTCAACTCAGTATTAACTGTTGAGATTCCACTTGAAACGTCGAGGAGCCAGAGAAGTATGATTTGATCATTGGCAACCCGCCATTTATCGGAAAGAAAGATTTTTCCATCTCACTTCGTGAAAACTTAATTAGATTGAGTAAAAATTTAGAATACGATCCGAAACAACTAAAAAACGCCTGGGCAGCCTTTGTCCTTGCGTCTCACGAACTTCTTACTCCAAGCGGTGTTCTAGCATTTATTGTTCCTTTCGAATTGTTGACCGTTTCATATGGGAAATTTCTTCAAAAATCCGTTTTTCACAGATTTGAACGTGTGGATATTTTCGTGCCCGATGACAAAGTATTTAGAGATCTCGACCAAGATGTTGTTGTGCTTTTGGCTCAAAAAACTTCAATCGAACCGCAGGGTACATTTGTTCATCGGATATCGAGTTTTCGCGATATGTCTCCAAACATTACTCGGCGACTCGAGCCCATTTCTGGCCGCGATCACTCTATCGACCTAAAGTCATATTTGTTGAATTTAGATACACTAGAGTTACTATATAAACTTCGGGAGTCATCCAAAATAATAGGAGATTTTTTACAATGCTCACCTGGCTTGGTAACTGCTGCAAATGACTATTTCATTTTGCCTATTCAGGAAGCAAAGAGACTAGGGTTAATGAAGTGGTCTTACCCTGTTCTTAAAAAGGGTAGCAGTATGTCAAAATGCCCAGTTTTTTCAAATAATGATTTTCGGGACCTCGTTCAAGCGAACGCACCAACACAGTTCATTCACTTACCGGGATCTGATCTAGACAATTTCACCACTGAAGTTAAAGACTATATTAGATTCGGCGAAGCTTCCGGCATTGATCAGCGCTTTAAATGTCGTAATAGGACGTATTGGCATGAGGTGCCACTGGTTCAAAGATCAGAAGGATTTTTTTTCCGAAGGTCACATGACCTTCCTAGGCTTTGTGTCAATGAAGCTGGCGTTCTTACGACCGACACAGCGTATCAAATTCGCAGCAACCCTGACATTTCTATTCGTGGCATTTGCTATTCATTCTACAATTCTCTGACATTACTATTTACTGAGATCGATGGAAGATCTTATGGTGGCGGAGTTCTGGAGCTTACGCCCGGAGAGTTCCGTGGATTACCAATTTCCTACTATGAACCTAATGACCACCAGTTTGGTCAATTTGTCTCTAACCATTTAAATGCAAAGGGCAATGAGGATGATATTGTATTACTTGGAGATGAGGTTCTAAGTTCTGTGCTTCAACTTTCGTACGCCGAAATCGAATGCCTTAAAAGAGCAAGAAGAACACTTCGTTCTTACAGAACGAGGCACAGTACTGCGGCTGCTGCGTGACAAATCTGTAAACACATGTGATTTGCAGGTGTTATGGGGACATCATATTTAATTGCAATTCTGGGAACCAATTCTGGGAACTGCTTACTTAATCCGACACCTCCCTGCCCTCCATCCCGTCAAAACGGGGACAGTCCCCGATATTCCCCCACCCCTCAGGCTCCGTCTAAACCGGCCGCTCCCCCGGCCCCCGCGCGGCGGTCATCTCGGACAGCGAGGTCAGCGCCCTCCCGTCCGCTGCGAAGTTCGACACGTCCAGCCACTGCCGGAAGATCGCGTCCAACTCCGGCCATTCGTCATCCAGGATCGAGAACCAGGCGGTGTCGCGGTTCTTTCCCTTCCAGATCAGGTGATTGTAGAAGATGCCCTCGAACCGGAACCCGAGGCGCCCGGCGGCCCGGACCGAGTTCTCGTTCTGGGCGTTGCAGCGCCATTGCATGCGCCGGTAGCCGAGGTCGTCCATGGCGTGCCTGATCATCAGGTATAGCGCCTCGGTCGCGGCGCGGGTCTGGCGCAGGCCGGCGCCGAACCAGATATGGCCGATCTCGGTCACGCCGTCCCGGGGGTGGGTGTCAAGGAAACTGGCCTGCCCGCACCAGGCGCTTGCTTCGTTCTGGGTGCTCTGGTCCAGCGGCCGGACGGCGAAATACAGCCGGTCCAGCATCGCGGTCTGCCCCCGCAACGCGTCCGCATAGGCCTCCACATCCGGCCAGGGCCCGTCCGCCAGATAGTTCCAGGTGCCGAGCGCCTCCTCGCTGCCGTGCGAGGCCTGGTACAGATCGCTCGCGTGGAGGGCGGCATCCATTGGCGCCAGCTCGACATAGGCACCCTTGAGCGGCCGGCTCGCCGGAGGCAGCGCCGACGGGAGTTTGGGGACCCGCGCGCCCGACAAGGGGCGGGGATAGATCTCTTGGTCGATACCGTTGGTCATCTGGTGGTTTTCTCCGCCTTGGGTCGAGAGGGGGTGAGGTGTGGTTTGGGACTTAGCCACGGAATTTGGACGGACGCCAAGCGCATTTTTGTCTCGTTACAATTCGTCGATAATGGGGAAGGACTGCACCTATGCCGCTCCCCGGAAGGCGCGGAGCGGCTATCCGGGGCCTCGACCAGACGGCACCGCGACTACTCATCGAGATCCCGGCTCTCCGTTCCGTCGGCCGGGAAGCGGGTGGGGAGAGAGCGCAATACCGGGAAGCGGAATAAAGGAGTTCGCCCCCTCACCGCTTGAGCTTGGCCAGAAACACCAGGGGGCAGGCGGCGAAGGCTGCGATGGAGAAGAGATAGAACGCGTTGGAGTAGCCGATCATCGCCGACTGACGGCCGATCTCGCCTGAAAGTGCCGCCAGCGCGCCGGTGTCGGTGATCGACCACACGCCATAGAACGAGTCCTGGAACGGTATGGCCGGATTAATCGGGGTCACGTTCTCGACCATGCTCGAGTAATTCATCCGTGAGGTTCGCAAGACCACGGCGATCGAGATCGAGATGAACAGGCTGGAGCCGAAATTTCGGATCAGGTGGAAAATGCCGGTGCCCTCGGCGGTGTATTTGTCATCCAGCGTGGTGAAGGTTACGACGGTCAGCGGCACCCAGATCATGCCGACGCCAAAGCCCTGCAGGCAACTGGTCCACATAACGTCGAAGGTGGTCAGATCCAGGCTGAACTGCGCCATGTACCAGCCGGAAACCGCCTGGCAGAGGAACCCCGCCGTGAGCGTGTATCTGGGGTCGATCTGGTTGCCTTTGATCATGAAAAGAAAGCCGATGAAGGTGCCGACGCCGCGCGCGCCGAGCAGCAATCCGATGATCGAATCGGGATACCCCCGCAAGTTCTGCAACAGGATCGGCAGCAGGCTCATCGGCGTCAGATTGAGCATGCCGAACGTCAAGGCGATGACCAGACCAAGGGCGAAGTTTCGGTCCTGCAACAGCTTTGGATTGAGGAATGGCCGGTCGCTGGTCATCGTGTGGGCGATGAATATGTAGAACGAGATGGCGCCAATGCCGGCCAGAACGATGATCTGACCGCTCTCGAACCAGTCGTTTCGTTCGCCCCGGTCGAGCATGTATTGGAACGAGGCGATGGCGACCGCGAGGGACAGAAAGCCGGTCCAGTCGAGCGGCGTGCCTTGGCGCTGGCCAAGATCGCGAATGAAGACCGACACCGCGACAAAAGCGACGGCGGCCAGCGGCAGGATCATGAAGAAGACCCAGCGCCAGCTCAGGTACTCGGTCAGGTAGCCGCCGATCGTCGGCGCCATCACCGGGCCCAGAACCACGCCGGTCCCGAATACCGCCATGGCGAACCCGTACTGCGACCTTGGATACACCGAATAGAGCAGCGATTGGCAGATCGGTGCCAGAGGCGCGCTGAACGCCCCTTGAAGCACCCGGAACACCACCAGGCTTGTCAGCGACTCCGCCGTCCCGCAAAGAAATGTCGCGATCGAGAAAAGCACCAAGCCGCCGAGCAAAATCGAGCGCCGGGAGAACTGCGCCGCCAGCCATCCGGACATCGGCGTCGCCACGGCGGTGGCGATGATATTGAAGGTCACGACCAGCGCGATCTCGTCGGTCGTCGCCGACAATGCGCCCTGAATGCGCGGCAAGGCGACATTGGCAATGGTGATGGTCATCGCATAGATCGTCGTCACCAGGGTGACAGTGATCAGGACGGCCAATCGCTCGCGGGACGAATACGCCGGCATTTCCCGATTAAGCTCCAATGTCGCCGAAAATTTGGGCAGAAAGCCCGAGGGGACGAAGATAGACGGCACAGTATACTTAAGTTCCGCCGTGACCACGCACCATCCCGCGAAAACGGAGACCCCGGTGGCGTTTTCGGGCGGAGACTCCGGATCACGTCCTGGATGACCATGTGGGAACCGGAAGGGGTAATACGACCGAACCAGGCTTCATAGAGACATAAACCCGTATACAGGTATGCGCTTCTCATTCATGATTGGGCAAAATGCGCGACGTGTCTCCGGGGTGGGCGCTGTCTGGCGGGGGAACTGGGTGTTTTCGCTGATCGCCTCGGCTTGAATTCCGGCGCTAGACGCCGGTCGAACAGGAGCCGCAAAAGGGCCATGCCGTCTCGTTCCATTCCACCGATCCCACCGCAGTCGAACTATCGCCGGTTGGACAGCTCCGACATCCCGGACGGCCATCCGGTCAGCGGCTTCGGAGCGTATTTTCTATCCACCCGCCGCGACGACGGCAAGCTCCACCGGGCGGATTTCGATCCGCTTGAACTCGTCCGGCTGATGCCCTGGCTGCAGATACTCGAACCCGCCGGACAGTCGGACTTCCGCTATCGATTGAGTGGCACGCTGGTTGTCGACATGCTCAAGGCCGACCTGACCGGCAAGATGCTCAGCCAGATCGTCGACCGCGAGGTGATGGACGTTCGGCGCGGCGAGATCCAGGACGTGTTTTCCACCCACGCGCCGGTCTTCTCGGTCTCGGAACTGAACTTTCCAGGCCGCGAATTCGTGACCGTCTATCGCGGTTTGTTCCCGGGCGCTTCCGACACCGGCGACCTCGTGTTCTTCATCACCGCCCCGGTCGACGCCAGGGTCGTTTAGACATCTGGATCGTGTAGACATTTGAATCGTGTAGACATCTGGGCCCAAACCCACGCATGAAATAACGCTCAAACCGCCTTGGTCATGAAAACCTTGTTGCCCTGTCGCCCGGTCTCGCGCCAGCCGAGGTGGATGTAGAGCGAGAGATTTTCCGGCATTTCGGCATGGGTCGTGAGCTGGAGGCCGGTATGGCCCCGATCCCGCGCCTGACGCTCCGCGAGATCGAGGAGCGCTCGCGCGATGCCGTCTCCCCGGTGGTCCGGATCGACTGCGATGTTCGCCAGGTGCAGGGCGTGCTTGCCGTCGACCAGGACCAGGCCACCGATGATCTCGGGGCCCCTCTCCGCCCGCGGACACGCCACCACCCAGACCAAATTTGCCGCGATCTCGGCGGCGCAATCCTCGGATACCGGCGGCAGATCGGAAATGCGGCCAGTATACTGCGCGTAGGCAGCATTGATGCAAGTGGTCAGGGCCGCCGCATCGCCTGGCACTGCCCGCCAAATGGTCCAATCCGCCATGGTCAACCGTCACCTCTCCCTGGCCGTAAATTTCGGCGACGCCATAGCGGCTAACCGGCATGGCGGTGATCGGTTGGGGTCGCGCGCGCCCGGGTCGCGAGAGCGGCTGTTAATCCACTTCAGCCGATATACTCGCCATCCTTCTTCGCGTCGCGTTCGCGAGCCTCGACATGCCGGCGAAGACCGTCAGCGACCTGATCGGAAAAGCTCTCATCCTCACGACGAACCTTGGCCGCTTGACTGTTCAAATCCATTGGCAGCGATATTTCTTTGCGCACGAGAGGTTTGGATTTTTTCTCTGGTGCTTTCTCTGGTGCTTTCTCTGGTGCTTTCTCTGGTGTTTTCGCTGCCAGCTTCCCTGCCTGTTTCTTTGCCGGTTTCGCTGCCGGATTCTTTGCCAGTTTTCCCGGCTTTTTTTCCGGCCTCTTCTCTGATGTTTTCTTTGCTGTCTTCTTCGGCTTTTTCTTTACCATTTTGCGGCCCGATCCGTGCGGTATAACGAGTGCCCCGATTATAGGGGGCTGTTGCAATAATTCCGAATCCTAGATCCACTCTGTCTCGTTATAAAATGCATTCGTAATTTGCAATTTTGGTACCCCATAACCAGTGCAGCTCGTCAACAAGCTACCGAAGGCCTGTTCAGGACGCCTGATTTGGCCGCCAAACAACAAGAGATCCTGGACATTTGGTTTGCAAAAATGGCCGAGCGATCGGGCCCATCACCATCCGCACATGCCAAGCTCGGCGAATGGGCATAGACTGGCACCTGCCCCGTGCCGCGCTCCGGGTCCTGGAACCCAAGTCCGGAAGGCGAAGGAGAAATACTCGATGCCGGAGACTTTGAACTGCTTTCCGCTGACCGTTTACAAAGACCAACTCGGGCTGTCAGAAGCCTATCGCCGCGAATTGGGTCAGAAAATTATCGAGACCAGTGAGGCGAACCCTTTGGCCGATGGCGAGGATCACCCTTGGACCGGCGACCTGCAAGGCCACGACCTGTTCCACCTCGACCCACTGACCGCCAACCTGTTTGGGTTGTTGAAGACCAGTGTGACGACCTATGTCTTCGCGCTCGGCATGGATCCGGCGCGGTTTCAGTATCATTGTACCCGGTCCTGGGGGACGGTCAGCCTCCTCGGCGAGCATATTCCCGTCCACAACCACAGCCAGTCACATATCTCTGCGGTCTATTATCCGGTCAAGCCGGAGGGCGCGGGCAATCTGATCCTGCATAACCGCAATCCGCCGAACGAGTTCGCCCCCGGGCTCTTCGGTGCGCATGCCTCCGAGCGCGGCTATGTGCAGGAGTTGACCGACTTCAACACCATGTCCGCCACGATGGCGGCGGCGGAGGACGACCTCATCATCTTCCCCTCAAAACAGTTGCATGGCACCGAGGTTAGCGAGGCGGACAGCCCGCGTATCTCCATCGCCGTCGACATCGTCGTCACGCTGAAAGGTGAGAGCGGCGGCGAGTACTCGATGCCGGATCTCACCCTTTGGCGAGACCTTGAGACTTTCGACTAGAGCATGGCACGCCCCCGATCCTCGCAACGGTATACACAATGACAATTTCCGGTTTGGCGGCGCTTGAGGCCCGCGTGAGAAAAGAATTGGCGCTGACCGCCTATCCGACGGCCCGCTGGGTACCGCCGCGCCCCGATCCAGACGGCTCTGGGGACAGATTGCTGGATGTCCTGGTGGTCGGCGGCGGCCAGGCCGGCCAGACTATTGCATTCCAGTTGCGCCAAGAGGGCGTCGATACGGTCCGGGTGATCGACCGGGCACCGGCCGGCCTCGAAGGGCCGTGGCTGACCTATGCCCGCATGCGCACGCTGCGTTCGCCAAAAGAGGTAACCGGGCCCGACCTCGGTCTGCCGAGTTTGACCTTTCAGGCGTGGTACGAGGCCCAGCACGGCGAAGCCGGTTGGCGAGATCTGGGCAAAATCTCTGTCGCGGATTGGGCGGCGTATCTGCTCTGGTTGCGCGAGATCTTGGATCTGCCGGTCGAGAACGAGGTCTGTCTGCAGCGGATCGACGCTGACGGCAGCCTGCCGGTCGCTCATCTGCGCCATGGCGACGGACGAGTTGAGATGGTGCGCTGTCGCAAGCTGGTTTTGGCCCACGGCATCGAAGCCTCCGGTCACTGGTGGACGCCGCCTATGATCGAAGTACTGGAGCCTTCGGTCTGGGCACACACGTCGGCAGAGATCGATTTCACAGGCCTGCGAGGTAAGCGGGTTGCGGTTCTCGGTGTCGGATCGTCAGCAATGGACAACGCCGCGACCGCACTAGAGGCTGGTGCCAGCCGGGTCGAGGTATTCTGCCGGCGCCCGGAGCTGCAACGGGTTCAGCCGTTCAAGTGGTTGTCTTTCGCCGGATTTTTCCGCCACTTTCACGCCCTCGACGACGACATGCGCTGGGCGTTCATGCGTTACCTGCTGACAACGCGAGAAGCCTTCCCCAAAGAAACCTGGGAGCGCTGTAGCCGCCATGAGGGGTTTGCCTTACAGACCAGTGCCCCATGGCTGTCAGTCGAGGCCAAGGCCGGTGGGGTCGAAATCACCACACCGAAAGGCCTCCACCAGGCCGACTTCCTGATCATCGGCACTGGCTTCGAGATGGATCTGAAGTGCCGTCCGGAACTTGAAGGGTTGGCCGACAAGATCGCGCTCTGGGCCGACCGGTACACGCCCGCACATGGGGAAGAGAACGACCGCCTATCTCCGTATCCCTATCTCGACCCTGGCTATCGCTTCCAAGAAAAAGAACCCGGACAAGCGCCAGTCCTCGCCAACATCCATCTTTTCACCTACGGCACGACGATGAGTTTCGGGCCGTCAGGAGCCTCGATCAATGCGATGAAGTTCTCAGTACCGCAGGTGGTTGCCGGCATCACTCAGGACCTGTTTACCGAGGATGCCGCCCTGCATCTGGCGCAATTGAAGGCCTACCAAATGCCGGAGTTCCTGTTGCCCGGCGAGGACGGAACCGTTGAAGCGCCCAGAGTTCCGGCGATAGAGCGCTAGGTGCACATTCGTGCAACACTCGCCCTCACAAAACCTTCACCCTGGAGCATCAGATTATGGAAACGGTTGGGCTGGGAATTCATTTTGAGGATTTGCCGATCGGCCGGCAATTCCAGACCACCGCGCGCACGGTGACCGAGGCCGATATCACCGCTTTCGTGAACGCAACCGGCATGGTCGAGAGCATGTTCATCGACCTGGAGTATCTGCAAGCCCGCGGCGACATGGCGGGCCGCGTCTCGCCGGCGGCATTAGTCTACAGTTTTGCCGAGGGACTACTGGTGCAGTCGACCATGCAACATACCGGCCTGGCGTTCCTCAACATGGAGTTGGATGTGAAGGGCCCGACATTCGCCGGCGACACCATCCATGTCGAATGCGAAGTCGTCGAGGCCCGGTTGACCCGTAAACCCGGACGCGGCCTGGTGCGGACCCGCAACAACATCGTCAATCAGGATGGCCAAACCGTCATCACCTACACACCACTGCGCATGGTGAAATGCAGGGACGAGACGCTCGGCCGGGCCGAGAATTGACCCAAGTCTCGTACCAAGCCTAGGCGGGAGTTGACTCTTTCCAGCTTTGGGCACAAATTTATAGAGTGATCGCAACTTAGACCTGATCGCAGAACGCTGACCATAGTGATCCTCTGAAAGAGGAGGCCTGAATGGCTATTCAAAACTCGGTGATTACGAACCCAGGCGCTTACGTGGCGCTGCGCACCCTGAACTCTATCAATCGTGACCTCGATCGAACGCAGAACCGCGTCTCCACCGGACTGCGGGTTGCTAGTGCGCTCGACGATGCGTCGAACTTTTCAATCGCGCAGGGCATTCGCGCCGAGGTCCGGTCTTTGGGCGCGGTTACGCAAGGTCTCAACACGGCCAAAGGCATTGGCAAGGTCGCGCTCGCGGGTGCGACGGGCCTGTCCAACCTGCTGACCGACATTCGCGCCAAGCTGACAGAGCTTTCGAACGAAGGCATCACCACGGCGCAGCGGACGGTTCTGCAGAATGACTTCAACAAACTGCTCTCGCAAGCCGCCAACTTCATCACCAACGCCACATTCAATGGCAAGAACCTGATCGAATCCGGTGCGGCCAACGTCAACACGCTATCCAATCTCTCGGGCAGCACCTTGACCCTATCGGCTAAAGACTTGCGCACCTTGGTCAAATCGCTAGCGGGCGCAGCTCTCAGTTCTGCCACCAATGCCCAGAGCGTGATCTCGAATGAGTTCACAAATCTGCAGTCCACAGTCAATCTGGCACTCGGGTCGCTTGGCGCGGATGTTCGGGCGCTTGAGTTGCAGACCCAGTTCCTGGAGGAATTGACCGACGCACAAACCGAGGGCCTCGGCAATATCGTCGACGCCGATCTGGCCCGAGAGTCTGCCCGTCTAACCGCCTTGCAGGTACAGCAGCAGCTGTCGACCCAGACACTCGGTATCGCCAACCAACGGCCGCAGTCGCTGTTGAGCCTGTTCCGTTAATTAGCTTGCCCGGACTAGCGCGAGGCCCCCTACGCGTTGTTGCAGGTCTCGTGCTAATTGGGAGTCTGGCATCCGCGGTTTCCGGCACCGGCCCAGCTCTGGCGGCACAGGTCCTGGCCCAGCCAGGAGCCCAAACCCAGCCGCCTCGCATAGCCGCCAAACCCGACAAAAAGCCGGAGTACCAGGACGGAATCCCGAACGAGACACTATCGCCATACAAGACCCTCAGCTATGTGACCGGGGCGACAGTCACAGACCAGCTCTGGTATCTGGCCATCGCCTCGCAGGCGGCCACGACGGGCGGCATATTTCTGGGCGTAAATGCGGCCACGTCCTCGATGATGACCTACAGCTACGAATACATGTGGAATATATGCTGCCTGCAGCCGCCGGGACCGGACGGCGTGGTGCCGATCAACGTCACCAAGGCGGTGATCTACCGCGCCCTCAGCGTCCTCCGGGTCGGCGGGCTCGCCCTTATATTCGGCAATACCCTGCCCTCCTCGGCGGTCGTGACGGGTGCGATTACCGTGAGCCGCACCATGGTCTACGTCACCAACGACTACGTCTGGAACCGCATCGACGCGAGAAAGCCCACCGAGGTAGCAGCACCCGAGGGGCCGGTATCTGGTCCCCTAGCGAGCAACCAAGCAGCGCCACGCAACTAGTCCCGGCGCGGTTCCGTCTGGATCAACCCAAGCTCTCGCTGTTTCTTCTTGCTCAAACCAAGTGAAACGATGCGGTGCGATTCCGCCAAATACAGTTTCAGCTCATCTTCCGACAACCCCGGCTCGGCATAATGTTGGATCCAGGTAAAACCACGAGAAGCCAGATAGGGCGCCGGGCGCAGCCCCGGTTGCTGACGCAAAACTTCGTAAGACAGCTCTGAAACCTTAAAGGTATAGGCAGGCTGCCCATCGCCCCAGCCACCGATCGCGAAAACCTTGGGCCCCACTTTCCAAACATCCGCGCCATGCCACTGGACTACATGGTTGGAGGCTTTGAGCGTTGCGCAATAGGCATTGAAGTCGTCATAGGTCATGGTCGGAGATGCTTCCCAGTCATCTGATGCGGAAATATAAACTCGGCGCCGTTCCTCGCAAACCGATTCGAATTGACTAGATCAGAACCATGAATGCGGAGACAGCGCACCTTTGATATAGTGCGGTGAGATTTAACACCGAGACCGCTCCTGAGGGGGATTACCATGGCTACGAAACCATCACTCGCCGCATTCACCGAACAGCTTGAGATCGAGCAGATGGAGCAACTCGGCAACCGGGTGGTGACCAAGTCATTACTGTATCATCTGGCCGATGGCGAACAGACGACCGAGGTTGGGTTCTCGACCCGGGGTCAGCAGGTATTGATGGGCGAGGACCCTCGTCTGCCAAAGATGCCGGACAAGCCGACCCTGATGGACTTCTTCAAGCTGCGTTTCGCGCCAGCTCAACAGCATTTGCTACAGAGCGCCAACCTGGCTCAGAAGAACGGGCTGTCGGAAAAGGAGGTTTTGGCCTGCCTACTGCATGACATCGCGGTGGCCGGCTTTATCCGGTCGGATCACGGCTATTGGGGGGCGCAGCTGATCGAACCCTATGTGGACGAAGAGGTGAGCTGGTCCGTGCGGGTTCATCAGGCTCTGCGTTTCTTCCCGGACGAGAGTGTCGGTTACGAATATCCCCAAGCCTATATCAACATGTTCGGCGCCGACTACGAGCTAGAACCCTATATCGTCGACGAGTACGAACGCGCCAAAGACCACAAGTGGTACATGACCGCTCGGATGATCTGTGTGAACGATCTCTATTCCTTCGACCCCGACCTGATCGTCGAAATCGATCAGTTCGAGGACATCATCGGGCGCCACTTCAAGCAACCGGCAGAGGGCCTCGGCAATGACAACTCACCCGCCTCGCATATGTGGCGCACGCTTCGCCGCCCGGCGAGTGCGCTGTAATATTTTCGATGCGGTGACGGATTGTTAACGAATTAGCGCTATCGTTCTTTTGGTTGGTCAAGAGGCGACCAGCAACCAAAGGAACGCCCGCTCGATGTCTATGAAAAGCATACCCTCCATCGCTCCCTCGAAACTGGCCAAGATGTTGAGCGAGGCGATGGCGGCACTATTACACCCGTACAAGCCCGAGCAGCGCTA
>JABIRP010000265.1 GCA_018699735.1 Rhodospirillaceae bacterium
GGTGGCGAGCCGAATTCGTGCCTGGCACCATGGACGATACCGTGCGACACGGAGCGAGAGGGCCCGCCAGCTTCTGACCGAACTGGTGCCGGCCTTGCTGGTTGCCTTGGGAGGCTCTTCACAACCGGACGACTCGTTTCGCCGCTTCGACAGCTTCCTGGAAAGCCTGCCCTCAGGCGTGCAATTGTTTTCGCTATTCCATTCCAACCCTGGTCTGCTCGACACACTCGCGGATATCATGGGCCTGGCCCCGTCTTTGGCCAGGCTCCTCGGTGACAATCCCTCGTTGCTGGAAGGGATCCTGACCCACGACGTCGCCGCAGCCCTGCCCGACGCCGACCAACTGACCGACGAACTCGACCGGGACCTGGCGCGTGCCCGGGACTACGAAGACGTGCTGGATATTTCCCGGCGATGGATTAACGATCGGCGCTTCCAGATCGGCGTGCAATCGGTGCGCGGGTTGGTCGAGGTCGAACAGGCCGCAGCCTCGCTTTCCGATATTGTGGACGCCGCAATCCGCTGCCTTTTGCCCAGAGTCGAGGAAGAGTTCTCGCGCCGACACGGGCGCATTCCCGAGGCAAGCCAACCGGCACTGGCGGTGATCGCCATGGGCAAGCTCGGCGGACGAGAACTGACGGCGGGCTCTGACCTGGATTTAGTTTTCGTCTACGATGCGCCGTTCGAGTCTGAGTCCGACGGCGAAAAGCCCCTGCCCACAAGCCAATATTTCATCCGCCTTGGCCAACGGTTGCTCGCGGCACTCACAGTGCGAACCTCAGAGGGCGGGCTGTTCGAGGTGGACATGCGTTTGCGTCCGACCGGCAACAAAGGGCCGATTTCAACAAGTCTGGAAACATTTCGAAATTACCATGCCGATGACGCCTGGACTTGGGAGCGTATGGCTCTGACCCGCGCCCGCGTGGTCGCCGGAGCTCCGGAATTGGCCGATCGCTTGCGCGCCACCATCACGGATATTTTGTCGCGTCCTCGCGATCTCGCAACTTTGGCCCAAGACGTTGCCTCTATGCGCGAACGGATCGCCGGAGAGCATAAACCCACCTCGCCTTGGGCCATAAAGCACTGGCGAGGAGGCCTGGTTGATATTGAATTCACAGCCCAATACCTTCAACTCCGAGAGGCATCGGCCCATCCCAACGTGGTCGCCAGCAACACGGTCACGGCGCTCATCAATCTGCAGGCGATTGGAGCTCTCTCGCCCCAAGATTTCGAAACGCTAACCCAAGCAGCCCGACTCTGGGCCAGCTTGCAGGCACTTTTGCGCCAAACGATCGGCAACAGTCGCGACCCATCCGATATTCCAGAAGGCCTCAAAGCCCGCCTCGCGCGTGTCGGCGGCGCCGAAAATTTCGAAGCGCTGGAAGCAGATCTCAGATCACGAGCCGAAACTGTCATGGAGATATACACCCGGCTAGTCGTTAGTTCGGTGTCAAAGGTCGACTAGAAAAATCATTTTCCAATAAGAGTAGTTTACAAATTTTAAACAGCAGGCCCAAAATGAACAAAAATATGTGAGTAACCTGTTGATCGGTTAGAAGACGAAATTGCCGAACCTAGAAGGCGAAATACGGCCTTACCCCCCGGCTTGACGACCTGAAATCACAGTACACCCGTCAGTCCCGCCTGCACGGGCATGATGTTATGGAGCGGATGTGCCGGGTTTTGCAGCAGCCTGCTAGGTCCAGAATCTAAACGGCCCCGAGGAATGCTCCTTTGTCCAATACCAGTTTCCCATCGATCTCAAGGCTAGCGTCCTTGTAGATAACGTCGATGTGGCAGGGCGCTTTGACGTCGCCGCCGATCGCATAGTTCGAACCAATTCCATGATGACCGAAACCGAGCCGTCCCAGATCTTCCAGGTTGGTTGCATAGGACCGCGCCTCGGGGTTCAAACCAACCGCAAATTCCGCCAGGTTGTAGGCCGAACGATCACCGAAAGATGCGAGCGTTCGTTCAAGGTATTCCGCTCCGTCACCACCACTGATCGTGCTCACCTCGCCGTCCTTGACCTCGATGGTAACTGGCTCGGAGCGGATTACGCCGTAGCCCATCAGGCGAACGTCGCCGATGAACACACCCTCTGTCGTGCCTTCGACGGGTGAGATATTGACCTCGGAGTTTGGCAGTGCGCCGAACTGACCGGGTTCACGGAACAGGCCGGTCTCGTATTGAACCGGACGGTTGGAGATCTTCGCCCGCATGTCTGTTCCGGTCGGCGTGGTCATGCGGATATCGGTGGCGCCTTCAAGCAGTTTACCGATCTTGCGAGCCAATTTATCTGCGGCTTCGAAATCCGCAAGAATTCCGCCGGCAGCCAAACAATCCTCAGTCACCTCACACATGGTCGAGCCACGCGCACCGCTTTGCTGGGCCGCGATACGGGCGTCGGTGTGGGTCATCGACCAACTCGTTGGCAAGAAATACACATCCGCACGCGCGCAAGCGCCGACCACCGGGTCAGGAACCTGGCGGCCATGCGCCCCGGTCGGCGGAAAGGCGGTGATGGTCGGGATGCCGCCAACCGCATAGGCCGCTGCCGCCAAGGCTTCGGCCAGCCGCAACTTATTGGTATCGCA
>JABIRP010000266.1 GCA_018699735.1 Rhodospirillaceae bacterium
AAGGTACAATCTGATGCTGGATATAGAGCTCGCTCGCGACGGTTTCCGCTCCTTGCTCCGCCGCCGCGCCGAAGCCGAGGCGGCCAATGCCTCGACCGTCCGCGCGCCCGCTGATTGGGCGTTATTGGATTCAATTCCCTTTCGCTAGCCATGGCAAATGCCGCAATTGTCATTCCCACGAAGGTGGGAATCCAGCTCTTGGTTCCGAGGATTGTAAGGATTTTCGATCTCTCGGGAATGACGGCTTAGGATGAGCGCGCTCTAAATCTCGATAACCAATCCGTCATACCCAGGCTCGACGCCGGCGGGACAGTTGTCCAGTGTCGTCTGATAGTCGAGCGAGGCATTCATATGAGTAAAAACCGCGCGCTTGGGGCGGACACGCTCAATCCAGGAGAGCGTGGTTTCGAAATTGGCATGCGCCTGACTTGGTTCTTGGCGCAGGCAATCGACAATCCAGAGATCAATGCCCTCAAGCCGGGCAAAGTCCGCCTCCTGCATCACCGCGACATCGGTCGAGTAAGCAAATCGCCCGTCGAAAATAAAACCCAAGCTCTCGCCGCTCACGCCATGGTCTTGGCGATAATGCGCTATTGTCATGCCGGCAAGGTCAAGTGGCCCTTCGCCTAGCTCACGAGCCTGCAAGGCCGGTGTAAAATAGGGCGGGCTGTCTTCCGACTTCTCGAACATGTAGCCAAAACGCTCCATCACCACGCGCAAGGTATCGGCGTCTGCGTGCACATTGATCCGCTCCCGGTTTATCCAGTAGAGCGGGCGCAGATCGTCGATGCCGTGGATGTGGTCGGCGTGACTGTGGGTAAGGAGGATTGCGTCCAGCTTGGAGACATTCGCATCCAGCAACTGCGCACGAATGTCGGGAGATATGTCGACGAGTACGGACTGGCCTTGGTTTTCGACCAGGATAGAGGCGCGTCGGCGGCGATTTCGCGGCTCGTTCGGATCGCAGTTGCCCCAGTTGTTGCCAAGAGTGGGTACGCCAACCGATGCGCCGCAACCGAGCATCGTGACCCGCATTAGGCCCGGCATTAAGCGAGCGCCCCTTCCCGGCTATTTTGGGCCGCTGACACTTTTGGAAACAAACGCTCGAAATTCTCCGTCGTCGCGGCTGCGAACTCTGAAAGTGGTATCCCGCGCAATTCTGCCACGGCGGTCGCGGTATGCACCACAAACGCCGGCTCGCAGCGTTTGCCGCGCATAGGAACCGGGGCACAGAATGGTGAATCGGTCTCCACCAATATGCTCTCCAACGGCAGCGCCTTGGCGGTTTCGCGAAGGTCTTCGGCATTCTTGAAAGTAACGATACCGGAAAACGCGATCATCATTCCGAGCCGTACCGCACATTCGGCCAGTTCCTGGCTGGACGTAAAACAGTGCAGCTCGCCGGTGAAAGGACCGCGCGCGTATTCCTCCTCAAGGATCCTTGCGGTGTCCGCCTCCGCGTCTCGCGTGTGGACGATCAACGGCAGCCCGGTCTCGCGTGCGGCCTCTATATGCGTGCGAAAGTAAGCTTCTTGGATATCGCGCGGAGCCTTGTCGTAAAAGAAATCAAGCCCCGTCTCGCCAATTCCCACGACTTTCGGATGGCGTGACAATTCGATCAGGCGTTCGACCGACACCGCATCCTCAGTCCCTGCGTGATGCGGATGAATGCCGAGGGAGCACCAAATGTTATCGTACCGTTCGGCGATTGAGAGGACGCGCTCGAACTCCGAAACTTTGGTGCAGATCGTGATCATCCGCCCGACACCTGCGCGCCCAGCGCGTGCGACGACCTCATCGACATCCTCTGAGAATTTGTCGACGTCCAGGTGGCAGTGGCTATCCACGATTTCCGGTATCGTCATGTCGATTGCCCTTCTTCCTCGACATGTTCCTCAACATGGCGCGGGAAGATCGGGGTCGGTTTCGGCAGCGCGCTCCCGGGCGTTAGCCGGTGCTCGGCCGTCAGATGGGTGAAATCGCGGGCCTCTGGGGCAACCGCCAACTGATCAAGCATACGCGCGGCAGAGTCCGGGACCACCGGTTGCACCAAGGTCGCCAAATGCCGAATCACCTCGGCCAAAACATAAAGCACGGTCTCCATGCGAGGCGGGTCCGTCTTGCGCAACGCCCAAGGGGCCTGATCGTCGACATAACGATTGGCGAGCGATACAACCTCCCAGATCTCATCCAGCGCTTTGTGGAAAGCCTGGGCGTCGAAATGCGCCCGGGTCTTGGCAAGCAATGCGTCAGCGCGACCGAGGATTACCTGATCGGCGTCCGAGAAGTCACCGGGCGAGGGCACCAGGCCGCCGCAGTTTTTCGCGATCATCGACAATACGCGTTGAGACAAGTTGCCAAGATCGTTCGCCAAGTCACTGTTTTTCCTAGAAACCATAGCTGCCTGACTGAAGTCACCATCATTCCCGAACGGCACCTCACGCAGCAGGAAGTAACGCACCGCATCAAGCCCGAACTGATCGATCAATTGCAGCGGATCGATCGCATTGCCGAGGGATTTTGAGATCTTCTGCCCCTCATTGGTCCACCACCCGTGCGCATAGACACGTTTCGGTGGGGCGATCCCGGCGCCCATCAGAAACGCCGGCCAATAAACCGCATGAAACCGCAGGATGTCCTTGCCAACCATGTGGAGGTCCGCCGGCCATCGTTCTTCGAATTCCTGGCTGTCGGTATCCGGGTATCCGACAGCGGTGATGTAGTTGGTCAACGCGTCGAGCCAAACGTACATGATGTGATCGTCGTCACCCGGCACCGGAACGCCCCACTTAAAGCTGGTGCGCGAAACCGAGAGATCCTTCAGGCCGCCCTTCACAAAGCTCAAAACTTCGTTTCGCCGGGTCTGTGGCTCTATGAACCCGGGGTTGGCCTCATAGAACGCGAGCAAGGGTTCCTGCCACTTCGATAGATCGAAGAAGTAGCTGGGCTCCTCGACCCATTCGACAGGCGCTCCCGTCGGGGCTTTGCCGCCAACCAACTCACTCTCGGCATAGAACGCCTCGTCGCGGACCGAGTACCAGCCGGCATACTTGTCGAGATAGATGTGACCGTTCTCTCGCAATTTTTCCCAGATTGCCTGGCACGACCGCACATGCCGGTCTTCGGTCGTTCGGATAAAATCATCGGCAGAGAAATTCATGGCCGGCAGCAGGTCGCGGAAATTCTGCGACACACGGTTGGTGAAGTCTTGTGGCGCGATACCCTCCGTTTCGGCGGCCTTCTCAACTTTCTGGCCGTGCTCGTCGGTTCCGGTCAAAAACTTCACGTCATATCCGTCGAGGCGCTTGAAGCGCGCCATTACATCACAGGCGAGCGTCGTGTAGGCGTGACCGATATGGGGCACGTCATTGACGTAATAGATCGGCGTCGTGATGTAGTAGCGCTGGGCCATGATTTCGCTCGCTGAGTGTATCCGGTCATCCCACCAAAGAACTGGGGTTCAAAATTTATACGTCATCCTGAGGCGCTCGCGAAAGCGAGCCTCGAAGGACACAAATTGGCGGCAACTTGCGTCCTCCGAGGCCCTCCCATTGGTCGGGCACCTTAGGATGACGAATATTCGAGCAATTTCCGCTTCTTGCTCGCCACTTCTTGCTTGGCTGTATTCCCTA
>JABIRP010000267.1 GCA_018699735.1 Rhodospirillaceae bacterium
CCCAGATCTAGCCGGCCGTCCCGAGAGAGGGAAAGGTTTCCAGCAGCCAAAAAGAGATCTCGGGGATCGATCCGGTCAGGAACAGAATGCCGGTTGCGATCAGCAGCACACCGATAACTTTTTCGATGGTCCCGATATGGCGTCGAAATCGACGCATCAAGCGAAGGAATTGTGGCGCGAATCCGGCGGCCAACAAGAACGGGATGCCGATGCCCAACGCGTAAGCGCCCAGGAGCAATGCGCCATGCGAGACCGAATCTTCGGCCCCCGCCACCATAAGAATGGTCGCCAACACCGGACCGACACACGGTGTCCAACCGAAAGCGAAGGCGAGCCCTATTACATATGCGCCAATCACACCGGCGGGTCGGTTCTCAACATGAACCCGGATGTCGCGGTAGAGTGCTGTGATTTTCAGGAGCCCGGTGAAATGTAGTCCAAGCAGGATGATCAAAACCCCGGCGACCTTGGCCAGGATATCGAAGTAATCGGTCACCAATTGACCGAGGACGCTCGCCGTCGCTCCGAGAGCAACGAACACCGTGGTAAAGCCGAGTACGAAGGCAAAAGCGGTAACGATAATCCGCCTGACGATTGCCTTATCCGTCTCGCTTTCCGCCGACAGCTGCTCGGCGCTCACACCAGCCAGGAAACAGAGATAGGGCGGCACGATCGGCAATACGCAAGGCGAGGCGAAGGACAAAAGCCCCGCAATAAATGCTCCACCAAATCCGACGTCGAGGTCCACGGTTCTCGAACTCCCTACACATTCGAATATTTATATATTATATATCACCTGGAATCTCTAACCCTGGCAAGGACCATGAGACTGCTAGCAACAATCATCGTCGCTTTATTCGTCGTCACCTCGTTGTCGCCGGCTAAGGCAGCCCAACTCGTCATGTTCGAGAGCGCGTCGTGTGAATGGTGCGAAATTTGGGACGAGGAGATTTCCCAAGTTTACCCGAAGACCGACGAAGGAAAGCGCGCGCCGCTCAGGCGGGTCGATATCCACGGGCCGATCCCGTCGGATCTGGATCACTTGAAACGTGCTCACTTCACCCCAACTTTCGTCCTTGTCGAGGCAGACCGTGAAATCGGCCGCATCGTCGGCTATCCCGGCGAAGATTTCTTTTGGGGTCTCTTGGGGCAGATTATTGAAAAGTTGCCCAAGCAAATCGCGAAAGATGGTCAGGGACAATGCAAGGAGACCAGAAATTGCTGAACCGGTTAGCCATCTCAGTAACGGTCGTTATCGGCTTGATACTCGCGTCACCGGCCACGGCGGAAGAAAGCCCCTTCGTCGAATTCAAGGTCTTGAAAACTTCTGTCGCGCTTGAGTTGGCTCAGGCGGTGCTAGAGGATTGCCGCGCCAAGGGCTTTCAAATCTCGGTCGCCGTGGTGGATCGGTTTGGCGTTGAGCAGGTCATCCTGCGTGACCGCTTCGCCGGCCCACATACCCCAGACACCGCGCGCCGCAAGGCCTGGACAGCGGCAACGTTTCGCACGAACACCACGGAACTGGCCGGCTTGATCCGAGAAGGAACGCTCACGAACGGGATTCGCGATGTCACCAACGCCTTGGTTTTGGGCGGCGGTCTTAGGATTGATGCCGCCGGAACGATGGTCGGCGCCGTCGGCGTATCGGGGGCGCCGGGAGGCGACGCGGATGACGCCTGTGCACAAGCCGGGATCGACGCGATCGAAGACAAAATCGCTTTCTAGGCCCCGGCTAGTGAATGCTGGGCTTGAATCTGCTATAAATAGTTAACACCTGCGCCACTTTATTTACCGGAAATGTCAATGAACAGCACAGCAGCCCTGTTGGACCACGACGCCGATGAGCGATCGATGGCCGAAATGATGCAAAACGCCAGGAACGCAACCGATCTCCTGAAGGCGGTCGGCCATGAGAGCCGACTGATCATTCTCTGCATGCTGGCCGAGGGTGAGCGATCGGTCACCGAACTGGAAAGCATATTGGCATTGCGACAGCCGACCGTTTCGCAGCAGCTTGCCAGATTGCGGGCGGATCGGTTGGTTGAGACCCGGCGCGACGGTAAGACGGTCTACTATTCGCTCGCCAGCGATCCGGCACGACAGGTCGTAGAACTTCTATACGATCTGTATTGCGCCCCCAAACGGTAGGTTAGCCTCGAAAATGATGCGTGAACCGCCCAAACCGGTGGCCGACAGGCTAATTACCGGCACGCCGAATTCAACCGAACGCCCTTGAGTGTCGTTCAGAGGGCGGGCGCACAGCATGAATGAACTGCCGACCTCTTTCGTGATGACAGCCTTCGGTTTCGCCGGGGGTGCGGTGCTGGGCGCTACGGCGCGTTGGGTCGGGTTCTGCACCTTCGGGGCGATCGAAGATGCGTTGGTGATACGTGACAACCGGCGACTGCGAGCTTGGCTCCTAGCGGTCGCAGTTGCGATCCTGGCACTTCAACTGGCACGGCATTTCGGTGTCACGCGGATTGAGGAGACGCTCTACCTCGGGGCCCAGTTTGGTTGGCTGGGCGCGATCTCCGGCGGTATCGCCTTCGGATTCGGCATGGCGATGGTGGGAACCTGCTCTTACGGCACTCTGGTGCGTGCCGCAGGCGGCGACCTCCGCGCCGCGATCAATGCCCTTGTGATGGGTTTGGTCGCCTACATGACAGCCCGTGGGTTGACGGGCCTTTTCCGGGTCTCCGTGATCGAACCGACCAATATCGATCTGACCACGATTGGTGGTCAAGGCCTTGCGCATGTGGCAGCGAGCGTATTTAGCATAGCGCTCCCAGACGCCTGGTTATTCGTCTCGGTTTTTGCTGTTGGCGGCTTGACCTTTTGGTGCTTTCGGAACCCGGAATTTCGTAAGGAACACAAGCTCATCTTCGCCGGCCTAACCGTGGGGCTGGTCATCGCATTTGGGTTTATTTCGACCGCTCTTTTTGGGAACGACCCCTTCGACCCTCAGCGTGTGGTCTCGTTCTCCTTCGCGCTGCCGCCGGGCGAGGCCATTGTCTACTTGCTCACTCTCAGCGGAGCGGAGCCGAACTTTGGGATTGGAGCCGTCTTCGGAACGGTGGCCGGCGCATTCGTGGTTGCGGCACGAAAGAAACAGTTGCGCCTGGAGGCATTCGACGATGCCCGTGAAATGCGCCGGCATTTAGCTGGCGCGACCCTTATGGGCTTCGGCGGTGTTCTGGCGCTTGGATGTACCGTGGGTCAGGGGATGAGCGCGATGGCGGTGCTTTCGCTTTCGGCCCCCCTTGCCATGCTCGGCATTGTTCTCGGGGCCTGGGTTGGCCTGAATATGTTGATTGAGGGCACGCTCTTGGGTGGCCTGCGCGCACGCCTGTTTAACGACCGATCATGATACTCACCCTCAACCTGCTTGCGATCGCGGTTTTGTCCGCCGGTAGCATGATCGTTGAGATCGTCGCCGGCCGAATTATCGCACCGTATGTCGGCATGTCGCTCTATAGCTGGACTGCAGTCATAGCCGTTGTCCTCACCGGATTGTCCGTCGGACATTTGATAGGCGGTTGGCTTTCGATTGGGTCGCTCAGACGGTCGATGCTAAGCCTTTCCGTCGTCGGATTGGCGGCTGCAGCGACAACACTTCTGATCCTGGTAGCAATGCCGGCGGTCGCGTCCTGGGCGCTGGCGCCATCGCGCGAGCCCTTGACCGCCATCCTGCTGTTCTCACTCGCGTTGTTTTTCCCACCCAGCCTGTTCATTGGCGTGCCCTCCCCCATCCTGACGAAACTGGCGATGGACCATGGCGGGGTGCGATCGGGTATCGTGCTTGGCACCGCGTTTTCCGCCGGTGCGTTTGGCGCCATCGCCGGCACGATGCTCGCCGGTTATGTCTTCATCTCTTGGATCGGCAGCAGCGGTACGTTGATCGCGGTAGCCGTCGTCTATGCGGCCTTCGGGGCCGTAAGCCTGGCAATGGCGATGCGAGCCAAGCGGGGTCTCACCGTTCTCGCCATCGTGATCGTCGCCGGTCTGTTGGCCCCGCAGTTCAAGTTCGTCGCGGCGGAAGGGTTGAGC
>JABIRP010000004.1 GCA_018699735.1 Rhodospirillaceae bacterium
CTTCACCGGGACTGATCCGCAGTCGAAGAGCTCGATCAACTTTTATCTCAACGAGGAAATGTTCAAGATGTTCCTCGGTGCGTTCACCATCAACATCTTTGATCCGCAGATTCTCTTCAACGATGGGTTCTATGACCTCGTCGATGTTGTGATCCCGGCGGGTACGATCCTCAAGCCGATGAAGCCGGCAGCGCTTTCCTGCCGTACTCATATGCTCGGCCGTATCTTTGACATCATGGGCGGCCTGCTTGGTCAGGGCGCACCGGATGCATTGAATGCAGCCGGCTTCTCCGATAGCCCGCACTTTATGTACTCGGGCTACGACAAGAACGGTGAGTGGTATCAGCTCTACCAAATCGGTTTCGGTGGCATTCCCGGTCGTCCGGTTGGCGATGGCGCCGATGGTCACTCCTTGTGGCCGTCGTTCACCAACGTGCCGTGCGAATACTTGGAGAGCTACTTCCCGCTCCGGATCGATGTCTATAAGTCGATCACCGACTCGGGTGGGCCTGGCCTGCACCGTGGCGGTAACGGCATCTCGACCGGTTATCGCTTCCTCGAACCGGGTGAAATCTCGATCCATGATGATCGGTGGCTCACCTACCCGTGGGGCGTGAATGGTGGTCTGCCAGGCGGTCGCAGCAACAAGCTGATGGTCCGTGCCGACGGCACCGAAGAGTTGATGCCGTCCAAGATGGATCACATCAAGGTTGAAGAGGGCGATATCCTTTACTTCAACACCTGGGGTGGCGGCGGATGGGGTGACCCGTTCAAACGGCCGGCCGAGCGTGTTGCGAAGGACGTCGACCGAGGCCTCGTTTCGGTTGATGGCGCCAAACGTTACGGCGTCGTGCTGAACAGCGACCTTTCGGTCGATGAGAAAGCAACCGTGACCCTTCGGGCCAAGCTCACCAAAGATCGCGGCGAAATCAAGCTGTTCAACTTTGGTGGCACCATTGCCGAGCTCAAGGCTCGTTGCAAAGCCGAAACCAGCTTCGATCCGCCAGCCGCACCGGTGTTCCAGAAATGGCATCAAGTGGCTGCACAGAAGTTGCGCGAAGCCGCCGAGTAGTCGACGGCCTCCATACCGGGTAACACCCCGGGACCAAGTGATTGCGTGGCGCCCTAGTGGCGCCACGCGTCTATGGGGCCGCCCTCGGCGCGCCCAGGGAAGGAAGTCTCATGTCAGCTGAGAAACGCAAGACCCTCGCGGCCCGTGTTCGCGCACGGGATTTCTTCGTCGCGCCCGGCGTCTACGACATGATCTCCGCGCGGATCGCCGACAATATGGGGTTCACCGGTATTTACATGACCGGCTATGGGGCAGTGGCGTCTTACCTCGGTCTCGCCGATGCTGGCCTCGCCAGTTACCGCGATATGGTCACCCGCGTCGGCCACATTGCATCGGGCACCAAAACACCCCTCATTGCCGACGCCGATACCGGCTATGGCGGCCTTCTCAACATAGCCCAAACCGTCCGTGGCTATGAGGCGGCGGGTGCTTGCGGTTTGCACATCGAAGACCAAGCCGACCCCAAAAAATGCGGCCACACCCCGGGCAAACAGTTGGTCTCCACCCAGGACATGGTCATGCGGATCAAGGTCGCGGTCGATGCCAAGCAAGATTCCGATTTTCTCATCATTGCGCGTACCGATAGTCGGGCCAACGAGGGGCTCGACAGTGCGTGTCGTCGGGCCGAGGCCTATGCAGAGGCAGGCGCCGATGTCCTCTTCGTTGAAGCCCCGATTTCCTTGGAAGAAATGGAAATCATTGCCAAACGTTTCGACCAGCCGCTGATGATCAACATATCTGACGTGGGCCTGACGCCGGTGGTACCGGCGGAGACCCTCAAAGAGCTGGGCTACGCCTTTGCGATCTATCCCGGCACGGCCTTCGCCGCTGCGGCGCATTCGATCAAGAGCGTCTTCACCACGTTAAAAACCAAGGGGTCTACCGCCGATATCGACGTGCCCCTGATGCCGGGGCTGGAAATGCACACCCTGATGGGTTTTCCCGACGTGTGGGCGTTCGAAGAGAAATGGGGCATCGATGCGATGGCCGATGACGACCCCGCCGCAGACCTCAGGCGGCAAGCCAAAGCCAGCTAACCCAAGGGAGGGCGCCATGGGCGAACAAAATCTCAACACGGAC
>JABIRP010000268.1 GCA_018699735.1 Rhodospirillaceae bacterium
CAATCTCGTCTGCCGCTTCCCGATTCGACTCGTTCTTGAAGTTCTCCATCTGCAGCAACTGCGCGAAGCCTATAACCGCGTTCAAGGGAGTGCGTAGTTCGTGGCTCATACGGGACAGAAAGTCAGACTTTGCCTGGCTGGCGGTTTCGGCAGCCTCCTTAGCTTCCGCCAACTCTGCGGTCCGTTCACGCACCCGAACCTCCAAGTCCTCGCGCGAACGGTGCAACCGGAGTTCGGTCGCTTTTTGATCTGTGATGTCATGCAGCAAGACGAGGTAGATCGTCTCGTCGCCGATTTCCAAGCGGGCGATCGAGGCTTCGGCGGGGAAGGTCGAGCCGTCCTTGTGTAGCCCACTGATCTCGCCCCGCTCTCCCATAGTTTTGTAGGCTGCCGGGCCGTCTCGAAAACCCTGCATATAAGCGCCATGATCGGAACGAAAATGCTCCGGGATCAACACTTCCACCGATTGTCCGACGATGTCGTGAGCGGTATGACCAAATATCCGTTCAGCACCCTGACTGAACATCGTGATTCTCAGATCTTGATCGACCGTGATCACCGCCTCCGGTGCGATCTCAAGGATGCGCGAGAGGCGCTGTTCGGATGCTTTGAGAGCTTCGCGCTCACGGTTTCGCTCGGTGTTGTCTACGACCAGTGCGAAAAATCCCTCAACGGTGCCGTCCTCCCCAAGATGCGGGACGTAGGAGAGATCAACCGTCCGTGTCACTCCATCTGGATATGTGAGTGTTTCATCCCATTTCACAGATTCACCGGCCAGAGCGCGCTGGATATATGGGAAAAGTTTCGCCTTAAATTCAATACTTGAGCTCTCAACAAGGCTCACCCCGATCAGTTCATCCGAGGTTTTCTTGAACCACGTCTCGGCGGTACTGTTCAGAAACCGGTAGGTCAGGTCTTTGTCGACAAATGCCACCGCCGCCGGAAGGGCGTTGGTTATCAAGCGAATTTGCGCTTCGCTCTCGCGCGCTTGGAACGCGGACTCGACATGGTCGCCGATCTCGGTCGCCGACCCTCGATACCCTGCGAAGTTCCCAGTTTCATCAAGGACCGGATTGCAACTTATCGAAACGTGCTGCGTTCGCCCATCGACAGTTCTACGGGAATAACAGAAATTCCGGATCGGGCGGTGCGCTGCGAGTTCCGCGAAATAAAAATCCCAGTCACCTTCGCTTGCCAACCCATCCGGGACGTCGAGAAACATATCGTACAGCTCCCTCACCGTCTTCCCGAGAATTTGCTCCCGCGTCGCACCGGTGCGCTCAAAATAACTGTCCGATTGATAGGTAATCCGTAAATCCTTGTCGCACTCCCAAAACCAGTTCGAGCCAACATTGGCGAAGTCCCGAAAACGTTCCTCTTCCGCGCGAAGCCGCGCTTCCGCTCGCTTTTTTCCGGTAATATCCGTCAGACGCCCGGCCTCGGCCAATTCTCTGGTCCGAGCCCGTTCAGCACCTTGGGCGAAGGAGGATGTGACAACCAGAACAAGCCAATATGCGGCAACAGACAGCCAAACCTCGAGCCCGGAGGAGTCGAACGACAGTTGCCCTACACGGGCCGCCTCAATGCCTAACGTCGCGACGGTCGCCGCGATTGTGGCGGTGATCGCCCAACCGAACGAGGCAACCCAGGTCAGCGCGAGAATAACGGCGGCGCCATGCAATAACGTCGCGATGCCGGCGAAGCCAAGCGCGAAATCCAGTGCAGCGCCCATCGCGACCAAAGCTAGAACCGCTACCGCCATTCGATCACGAGAGAATTCCAGGATATCCTCCAGAACATACATTCAGCCGCAATTTCGCGCACGAATAGTCAAAACATTCAATTACGGCCCTCACCCTAGAAACCATAATCTAATGATATCTATTGACCATACTACCCAACCAATACGGCTAACAAAGGGTTAATCACGGGCATTAAACACCGAATATACCAAATTTTTCATCATCCCTTATGCATGAATACATCAACGTCAGGGCGGATCTCCCGTTGTTTGAACCCGCGCCAATGGCCTATGGTCCAGCGATCACCAGCACGAAAACGCGCGAAGGGATTTCTCGGAGATGAAGGTTACGGCAATAGAGACAGTACGGGTCGAAGAGTTCCCGAATCTCCTTTGGACACAAGTCCACACGGACGAGGGACTGGTTGGTCTGGGTGAGACATTCTACGGGCCCGGGTCGGCTGAAGCGCATGTCCACGAGATCATAGCCCCCTACCTGATCGGCAAGGACCCACTTCTGATCGACCGCCATCAAGCGCATATGATCGGCTACGTCGGGTTTGTCGGCGCCAGTGCGGAAATGCGCGGACGATCAGCTGTCGATATCGCGCTTTGGGATCTTTGGGGCCAAGCGACCGACCAGCCAATCCATCAGCTCCTTGGCGGCGCCGTGCGTGACGATATTCGCGCCTACAACACTTGCGCCGGCTATCGTTATGTGCGCAATCGGCCGACCCAAGGCACCGCAAATTTCGGCCTGGCCGGCGATGAGGGGCCTTATGAAGATCTCGACGCTTTCCTCAACCGGGCCGACGAGTTGGCCCACAGCCTGCTTGAAATGGGCATCGACGCGATGAAGATCTGGCCCTTCGATTTCGCAGCCGAAGCGTCTTCGGGCCAATACATTTCGGCGGCCGATTTGGACAAGGCGCTGCTGCCCTTCGCCAAAATCCGCGAGGCGGTCGGCGACAAGATGGATGTCATGGCTGAACTGCATTCGATGTGGAATCGGCCACAAGCGGTGCGGATCGCCCGCGCCCTCGAGCAATTCGACCCGCTCTGGGTTGAGGATCCCGTATTCATGGATCATCTGCACAGCCTGGAAGAAGTGGCCCGCGCGACCAAGGCGCCGATCGCGGTTGGCGAGACGCGGGGCGGCCGGGCTGATTTCCGGGGCTTGCTTGAGCTTGAATCCCTGAGCCTGGTGATCATGGATATCGCCTGGTGTGGCGGCCTGTCAGAGGCGCGCAAGATCGGCGCCATGGCAGAGACCTATCACGTGCCAGTGGCTTTTCATGATTGCACCGGGCCAGTTGTGCTCGCCGCCTCGACCCATTTGGCGCTGAATGCACGTAACTGCCATATCCAAGAGATGGTGCGCGCCTTCTATTACAGTTGGTACGGCGACCTGGTCACGGCACTGCCACCGGTTACCAAGGGTCGGATCACGGTGCCCGATGGCCCTGGCCTCGGCCTCGCCTTACAGCCGGATGTTCTCAAGCGCTCCGACTGTCATATCCGACGCACCGACGCCTGAGTCGGAGCAGGAAACTTTCATGTTTGAACTTTGGATTCCAATCACAATTGCGGCTGCGTTTCTGCAGAACGTCCGCTCTGCTTTGCAGAAACACCTGAAGGGCCAGCTGTCGACCACCGGCGCGACCTTCACGCGCTTTGTCTATGCCGTCCCGGTGGCCTTCATCTATGTCTGGTTCCTGAACCAGTACCTAGACTTGCCGCTACCGACACCGAATGGCGAGTTCGCAATCTTCGGTGCCATCGGCGGTGTGGCCCAGATCACCGCAACGGCCCTATTAGTCTACTTGTTTTCACTTAGAAACTTCACCGTGGGGACGACCTATTCCAAGACCGAAACCGTTCAGGCGGCAATTTTCGGGGTCGTCATTTTGGGAGATACGCTGTCGACGGGCGCTCTGATCGCGATCCTCGTCAGCCTCGGCGGCGTAATGGTGCTGTCGGTTGCCAAGGGGGCCACAGATGCGCGCTCACTTCTGACCTCCTGGACCCAAAAATCGGCACTGATCGGGCTAGCCTCCGGCGCCGCCTTCGGTATCTCGGCGGTCTCTTACCGGGCGGCTTCACTCTCGCTTGGCGATGGGCACTTCCTGATCCGGGCCGGGTTCACGCTGGCCTGTGTCACGGTGCTGCAAACCCTGATCATGACCGTCTATATGAGCCTGCGGGAGCCGGGTGAGTTTTCCCGTGTGATCAAGGCCTGGCGGGTTGCGGGGCTCGTTGGGGTCGCGGGCGCGCTGGGTTCGATGGGCTGGTTTACAGCGATGACGATCCAGAACGCGGCCTACGTGCGCGCCTTGGGGCAGATCGAATTGGTTTTCACCTTCATCGTCTCGGCCGTGATATTCAAGGAAACCACCAACCGGACCGAATTCGGGGGCATCCTGATGGTTGTCGGCGGGATCTTCATTCTGCTGCTTTGGGCGTAAGCAGGCCCTATGAGCTTCATCGGCCTAGTCCTGTTGGCCTTGGCCTTGGCAGCTGACAGTTTCGCGGTTTCCCTGGCAAAAGGCGCACGCATCCGACACCCCCGGATCGGTCAGGCGCTGGTTGTTGGCGCTGTGTTCGGCGGCATCCAGATGCTGATGCCACTGCTCGGTTGGCAGGTCGGACTTGAACTCCAGCCGTTCGTCCGCGAGATCGATCATTGGATCGCATTTGCCATCCTGGCTGCAATTGGCACCAAGATGATGGTCGATGCCTTTCGCGAGCCGGATGGGATTTACCAGCGCAACGCTTTCACCATTGCCGCCCTGATCCTGGCCGCGATCGCCACCAGTATTGATGCCTTGGTGGTCGGTTTCGGATTTGGGTTTCTGAATATTTCGGTGCTGGTGGCCCTGGCAACCATCGGCATGGTCACATTCACAGCATCCTTCGCCGGCGTTTATCTAGCCCGGTTCTTTGGCCAGCACCTGGGTCACCATATGGGTCGCTATGTCGAGTTCGCCGGCGGCGCCATCCTGATCGCAATCGGGGTGAAAATCCTGTTCGAACATTTGAGCAGGTGAAGTCGGCCGGCGAAGACCTACGATCACTCCAATTCGCGATCGACCAAGCGCCGGCAGTTGGCCAGAAACTGGCGTTTAGTTTTCTCGAACAGGTCAACCGACAACACGCCGAACGCGTACGGTCCACTATCGGTTTGGGAGATCCCTCGTAGATCGTAACCTGGCCAGAAAAAGCTGTTTGCCTCTGTCGTTACGATCCAGCTTCGTTGGTCGTCCAAACCCAACCGACTTTAGTCCTTTGACGGAATTTCGACACCACCATCCGGACCAGGATCCACATGCGTGATTGCCATCACGGCCACCTTGCTTACACCGTCCTGTGATTGGACGGCGGCGACAATCGCGGATGGTCGATCCTTTCGCCCTTCTTCGATCCCCCGGTCTTGTTCATCTGCCCAAAGATAGGCATACCCGATTACCAAACCAGGAAATGGCTCCGGGACCGTGCCGGCCGTCCGCATTAATCAGAGGTCTCGTCCACCCTATGTTCCGGCGGGATTTCAGCCGTCGCGATTGCCTCCACGAGGTCTTCTGGCATATCCCGTATGCGATAGGCACGACGTTCCGAGCGTTTCAGCCGCTCATATTCTTCTATACCGATCATAACCACCGAGACCCGGGAATGTTTCATTATCATCACCGGTTCGCGCTGTGCCCGGTCGTGAAATAGGCCGAATTTCTTCTGGAAATCGGTTGCGCTCACAGTGGTGGTCATGGTGTCGCCCAATTCATTAAAATCCGTATTATCCACAATATACGGATTTTGATGGCTAATTTCAATTTCTAATCAATCGAAAGACCTGTCTTCCCAAGCCTATCAACCATCCTAGATTTCGCTGCGGCGACATCAACCGACAAAGATTACCTCAGCCTTGGCAGCGTCTCTTCGGCCTTGAGCATGGTGATTGATTGGTCGAACGCATCGAGGGTCTTTTCCAGGTCGGCGTCGTCGTGGGTTGCTGAAATGATGCCGGTGCATGAGCCCATGATGTCAACGCCATGCGCCAACAAGGCTAAGCGCAGCTTGTTGGCGATTGGTTTCGGCTTGGCTTTGAGCTCTCCGAACGGCATCGAAAGCGGGTCGAAATTCGCCGGATCGATCGCGGCGCTTTGAGGGTTCAAGAACAGGTGGAACTCTGAAAATTGGCCGTATGCCACCCATCCGAGATCGCGCTTGATGAACAGATCATTCAAACGCTCACGAACCCGGGCCCCAAAGCCGTTAGCCTTGGCGCAAGCGTCACCGGTTTCGATGATTTCAAGCGCAGCCCGCCCGGCGGCCGCGGAAATCGGATTGGCGTTATAGGTGCCCGGATGCGGAATCTTCTCGAACCCCTTTTCGGCCGCCACCTGGAAATCCAGCCAGTCCAGGATCTCCTTGCGTCCGACCACGGCTCCGCCCGGCATGCCGCCGGAAAGGATTTTGGCGAGCGATGTCAAATCCGGCGTTACGCCAAAATGTGCCTGGGCACCGCCGGGGCTTACCCGAAAACCAGTGACCACTTCGTCGAACATCAACAGGGCGCCATGCTTGGTCGTCAGCTCCCGCAAGGCTTCCAGGAAACCCTTGGTCACCGGCACCATGCCGTTCGACGCGCCGGTCGGCTCAAGCATGACGGCCGCAATGTCCTTGTCGTTTTCCAGGATTTCAGCCACACCGTCGATATCGCCCGGGTCGGCTAGAACGACCTCATCCGAGATCTCTTTCAAGACCCCCGGCCCTGGTGTCCCATCGAAATGGTCGGCCACGCCGAACGCCATATGGTCGTGCCATCCATGAAAATGGGTGCGGAACCGAAGCAGTTTCGCGCGCCCGGTAAAGGCGCGGGCGAGCCGCAAAGCAATATGCGTTGCCTCGGTACCCGACGATGTGAAGCGAACTCGCTCGGCCGACGGGACCATGCGTTGCACGCACGCCGCCCACGCGATCTCACCGATATGGCTGGAGCCAAAGTGTGTCCCATGGGTTAGAGCTTCCGCTACGGCTTTCTCGACCGTCGGCTCGCGATGGCCGAGGAGCATGGCGCCGTGACCGCCGAAATAGTCAACATATTCGTTGCCGTCGACATCCCATTTGCGCGAGCGCAGACCATTCTCGACGTAAATGCCGTACGGGGTGGTGTATCGAGAATCATGTGTGATGCCGCTCGGAAAACTGCCCAGTGCCTGGGCAGCGAGTTTTTCCGAGCCGGGCGTCCGGCGACAATATTCATTGATGATCGGCGAGTTTGTACGGGGGTCCATGGCTCGGCTCGTTTCCACTGGAAGGGGTGGTGGGATGTGTCGGTTCAACGCTAACCTAGGATCCAGCACCTGTCATCAATACAAGGAAGTTCCCGATGCGCATTCTCGTGGTCAATCCAAACACATCTGAGATCGTGGAAGACGTGATCGGTCGCTCGGCCCGCCGGGCCGCTGGGGTTGGGACGGAGATCGTCGCCATGCGCTCACCGGGCGGCACCCGGAATATCGACAGTGCCTATGGCGACTATATGAGCGCGCCCCACATGATCGAAGCCGTACGTCGGCGCGTGGCGGAAGAGCCGTTTGACGCGATGGTCTTGGCTGGATTTGGCAATGTCGGCATTTATGCGCTCAAGGAAGTGTTGGAAATTCCGGTCGTCTCTATCTCTGAGGCGAGCATGGCCATGGCCTGCCTGCTCGGCCACCGGTTCTCGACGCTGACCATGCTCGATCAGTTCATTCCCTATCAACAGGACATCGTCCGGCTCTACGGCTTCGAGGCCAAATGTGCATCCGTGCGTTCGATCAACGTCAATGTCGAGCGCGCGGTGGTCGAGCGGGAAAGCACACTTGCGGACCTATCGGCGCAGGTGAAAGCCGTGGTCGCAGAGGACAAGGCAGAGGTCGTCATCCTCGCCTGTGCCGGACTTTGCGACTATGACCGGGACCTCTCGGAGGTCTCTGGCGTACCGGTGATCGACCCTGTGGTGGCGGGCGTGAAAATGGCGGAGTCCTTCGTTTCTATGGGCATCGCACACTCCAAGGTGAGAAAATTCCACAGCCCGCCGCAACCGATTGATGATTATGAGGGTTGGCGACTGGCTGGCGAATGACCGGTGAATAACCCAGTAGCCGGACTGGCCACCACGCGACTAACTCGGTGACCGACGGTATGACGATTTCAGGAGACGCAGTTTGTCATGCAACTGATCCACGGTCTTCGGTTCGATAACCTTCGAGGTGATATTTTCGGTGGCCTGACCGCGGCCGTTGTGGCGTTACCGCTGGCGCTAGCGTTCGGGGTCGCGTCCGGTGCCGGGGCCATCGCCGGGCTCTACGGCGCTATCCTGGTTGGGTTTTTCGCTGCGGTATTCGGCGGTACTCCATCTCAAGTCTCGGGCCCTACCGGGCCAATGACCGTGGTCATGGCGGCCGTGATTATGGAGTTCGCGCATCAGCCAGCGCTTGCGTTCACTGTGGTAATGCTCGGTGGCGCCCTGCAGGTCGCGTTCGGGTTACTCCGCCTCGGACGCTATGTCGCCTACGTGCCGTTCCCTGTCATCTCTGGCTTCATGAGCGGTATCGGCTGCATCATCATCATTCTGCAACTGCGCCCATTTCTGGGCCATGCCAGTTCGCAAGATGGCGTGATTGCCGCAATTGGCGGTACCGGAGAGGCGATCTCGGCGCCTGGTGTTGACGCGCTGATCGTCGGGTTGGTGGCGCTGGCAATCTCAATCTTTTGGCCGGCCCGGCTGCGCAAGATGGCGCCGCCGCCATTGATGGCGCTGGTAATAGCCTCGTTGTTTGCCGCCTTCGCGCTGCAGGAAGCCCCCGTGATCGGCAACATTCCCCAGGGACTACCGGACCCGACCTGGCCGATGATGACCTTGGCGGATCTGCCGGCCATGATACGCGGCGCCTTTGTGTTAGCGGTTCTGGGAACGATCGACAGCCTGTTGACGTCGTTGATCGCGGACAACGTGACCCGCACCCAACACCAGTCGAATCGCGAGCTGATTGGCCAGGGCATCGGCAACATATTTGCCGGCCTTATGGGCGCCATCCCCGGTGCAGGGGCTACCATGCGTACCGTTATCAATGTTCGAGCCGGCGGCCGAACCCCAATATCCGGGGCCCTGCACGCCATCGTTCTGCTAGCTCTCGTGCTCGGCCTGGCACCGCTCGCCGAGCGAATCCCGCACGCAGTGCTTGCCGGCATCCTGCTCAAGGTCGGTTGGGACATTATCGATTGGGACTATGTCAAACGACTGCGACGCGCACCGCTCGGCGGCACCATAGTCATGCTGACGGTCCTGGTACTGACTGTTTTTGTCGACCTGATCACAGCGGTCGCGGTTGGCATAATCATGAAGTCGCTGATCTCGGCGGATGCGATAGGACGCCAGCAAGTCGCCCAGGTGCGGTCTTTGACCGGGGATGACCATGCTTCCTCGATGTCGGAAGAAGAGGCCCAGCTATTTGAAAATACCAATGGACGGGTCCTGCTATTCCGTCTGGAGGGCGCCTTCAGTTTCGCTTCTACCCGGGAGTTAACTCACAAATTGTCGGCAATCGACTGCGATTATCCGGTGGTGCTGTTCGATCTCACGCGGGTCGAGGTTCTGGATACCAGCGTGGTCATGGCCCTCAAAGAGGTCATTCACAGACTTCGCGACGCCGGCCACGAAGTCATGATCAGTGGCGTCGAGACGCCTTGCGGCGCAATGATGCGACGCCTCAAGGTCTTGGACGAAATTCCCGAGGCCTGCCAGTTTCCCGACCTCGCCACCGCGATACGCTCGCTGACGCCGCAAAGCGGATGAAAAACTGCTGGAACACCCGGTAGCAGTAAGGCGGTTCGACCGCGACAATTCAGTTTTAATTTCCGGTTGTAGCGACGCGTTGATCGTTTCAGGATGCGCAGATTGAAACCAGCCAGTTTGAGATCGAAATCAATGAGAGCCCCATGAGTGCCCCATGAGCGGGAAGCGGCCGAATATAGAAGACGATCGGGTCGCCCGCGTCCTGGATCATTGGCTTTCGGTGCGCGCCGGCGCCATCGTTCCGATGCGTGATGCCATTGATCCTGATGCCTTGACGCAATGTCTGCCCCATACCTGGATCTACAAGTTCGATGCCGAGGTCGGCGATTTCGTCTGTGTCATCGCCGGCGAGGAAATCGACAGCGCATGGGGCATCCCGATAGAGAACAAGCGCCTGCTCGACATTGTGGGGCCAGAGGATCATGAAATTGTACTGGACCGCTGGCACCAACTTCTGGCAATTCCCGCAATCATGCACGGCAGCACCCAGAAACGCCTAGCACCGCAAAAAAGCCGTAATACCGAGCGCCTAATTCTACCCCTCGCCGCCAGCGACGGAACCATCTCCTATATGCTCGGCGCCAGTATTTATCAGCTCCAGCCACCCAGTTCCGATGGGCCGGAAATACTGCGATCAAATCATATCGACATCGTACCCTGCGCTGATCTGTGACCTTGGTTGAGCGGAACCAGAGACGGTGGCCCCGGTGAATGCAATTTCCCCACCTCGACAAAAATCCGTCCGTCGACGGGTCCATGAAGTGCTTGATGGATCCGTGCCAGGAGATCGCCTCGGCCGCGTCGTTGATGTGCTGTTGATTGTGTTGATCATCGCCAATGTTATGGCGATCGTTCTGGAATCGGTGAGCAGCATCGGCGTTCCGAACCAAGCCCTCTTTCATGGCTTCGAGGTCTTTTCCGTAATCGCGTTCACTTTCGAGTATGTGTTACGAATTTGGAGCTCGATTGAGTCCGAGGCCGATGTGACGAAGCACCCAATCGGCTGGCGCATTCGATACGCATTACGCCCAATGGCATTGGTCGATCTGATTGCCATCCTGCCGTTTTACATCACGTTGTTTGTTCCGATCGCCGATCTGCGCTTCCTGCGAGCGGTCCGCATGTTACGGGTTCTGAAGCTGACCCGTTATTCGCCAGCTGCTGGGATTCTGGTTTCGGTTCTACGGGAAGAAGCGCCGCATTTCCTCGCCGCCTTCTTTCTCCTCTTGATCATCATGATCTTTGCGTCCTGCGGCATCTATCTGGTTGAACACGATGCGCAACCCGTGGCGTTTGGTAGTATCCCGGCCGCCATGTGGTGGGCGGTCGCCGCTCTCACGACAGTCGGCTATGGCGACGTGACACCAATCACGCCACTCGGCAAGGTTTTTGGCGCCGCCGTGACCATGGTCGGCATTGGAATGGTGGCACTACCATCCGGCATCTTGGCTTCTGGATTTTCGAACCACTTGCACCGCCGCCAACGGACCTACCGCGAGCAAGCTGAGGTCGCGTTACGCGACGGTGTGCTTGACGACCGCGAAATTGCGGAACTCGACGACCTTCGCCAAGAGTTGGGCTTCTCTCACGAGGAAGCGGCGGAAATCCTACACCAGGAAGCCGAGCGCGTACGCCGGCCACTCGCAGCCGATCCTGACGACGTCTCGCCGTAACGCGCAACCCCGCCGGTCTTTCACGGCGGGGTCGCTTTTCATCCCGTTCATCCACCGGCATACCGGCCCGACGGGTATCCGGGTCACACCCGGGTTTTCGTTTTGGTCTGTTTATATTCAATTTTCGGCGGCCGGTTTTCGGTTCACCCGCGCCAATTTGGCCTAGGGCGCCGCGCCGACCGTGGTCCACCAGCCAGGTGGGCCGTCCTCACTCTTCGGGGGATTCATGTTTTCTAGACACCCTCCTTGGTTGGATCGTCCCAATTCGCTCTCAAGAGGCTCAAATGGAGCCTCACTAACGAGGCCCTCACCTCAATATTGGACATTACCTGTCCAATAGAGTCATCATCGCGCAATATTTCGCTAATGTCAACGCCCATAACGTTATAATGTTTCTAAAATCGACTCCTGAAAACGTAACTTTTTCGCTTGCACAAACCGTTGGAATGTCAAAGGCAGCATCAGTTTACATGTGAATATGAGGGTTTTACCTTAGTGGTATATTGCTGCCACCCCTTTACCCTGAATTTGCGATATCGGATCCAAAAAAGCAGGCCGTCAAGGGTTACGCATGAGTAGGTCAGCAAGTGAGAGCGACGAGGCCTTTCGGGGGTTGGTGGAATCTGCGGTTGAAGGATTTTTTATTCACCGTGATTTCAAACCGCTCTTCGCCAACCAAGCCTGCGCGGACATCTTCGGCTACGACAGCCCGGAGGACGTGCTTGCCCTCGAAAAAGTCTTGGTGTTTTGGGCCCCGAACGAG
>JABIRP010000269.1 GCA_018699735.1 Rhodospirillaceae bacterium
AAGCGCTAGTAATTCCGTCGTCTCCATCGAACTCGCCCCCGCAAAATTGCTCACCGCGGAGACGATAATTCAACTCAGTATTAACTGTTGAGATTCCACTTGAAACGTCGAGGAGCCTGAGTTTTTCGGTAACCTCGGGCAGAATCTCAGGTGGCAGATAGGCCGATTTCCGACGCATTGCGTATTGCCGGTCCGGCCAAAAGTTCTTGTTGACCGTGAGGGCATCGAACAGCGTGCTGTCAGGCAATACATAATCCAGGCCGAGACCGACCGCAGCCGGGCCGATGAGGTCGACCATGTAGTCGATATGGGCCACTAGAGCATCGATGCCAGGCGCGTCGACATCCAGGAACCAATGGATGCCGTTAATGCCGACCACCCCACCGGTCGCGGCGCAGGCCTTGATCTGATCGTCCAAAATATTGCGTTCATGGTCGCAAAGCCGGCGGGCATTGGAATGCGAGAAGATCACCGGCGCCGATGACAACTCCATCGCTTCCATCGTGGTGCGGTAGGCATTGTGCGAGCAGTCGACGATCATGCCGACGCGGTTCATCTCGGCCACCACGGCGCGCCCGAAGTCGGTCAGACCGATATCTTCGTCATGACAACCGCCACCGGCCGCATTATTGAGGTTGTAGGCGAAATTCATCTGGCGGACGCCGAGGTCGTAATAGAATGCGACCATAGCCGGATCTTCGTTGAGGCTACACATGCCCTCGATATCGAAGGTGACGGCAAGCTTTCCCCCGGTCTTGGCGCGACGTACGTCATCGGCCGTGTTCGCCAAGAGGAAGCCATCCGAGTTAGCCGCCAACCAATGCCGGTAATTTGCCAGTGCCGCGATTGTATCGGTCCAAGGCATCACGTCGTAGCCGACATTGAGCGAGAGGTAGTCGAAACCAACATCGCGCCAGCGCTGGATCTGTGAGAGATCGCGGTTGGCGGAATACTCGAACCCAGCGTGAGCGTCCCACACCAATGCCTCATTGATAAGCTTAGCTGCACGTGCGGCCGATGCTCGATCTGGCATGGGTGCGCTCCATTCGTTGAAGGGTAATTCACCGTTTCCCGGTTTGGCGCAACCAAGACCGGGAATTCGACCCAGAGAATACTCCCCTTCGAGATCCCGGCTCTCGCAAAGCTCGGCCGGGAAGCGGTAATACTTGCGGATTGAGGCTTAAACCCGACCCCATCCCTCAGCCGTCGCGTGGCATCTCCTGCTCCACCAACTTAGCCCAGAGGCTCGACCCGATGGTCAGGGTCTCGTCGTTGAAATCGAACTCCGGGTGATGCACCGAGTGGACGTGGGTCTCATCACCGCCGCCAAGGAAGATATAGGCACCGGGCCGGGCTTCCAGCATGTAGGAAAAATCCTCGCTGCCCATGACCGGGTCGCAGTTTGCATTGACCATGTCCGGCCCAACGATGGCTTCCGCCGCCCGCACCACACGGTCGACCTGATCGTCGTGATTGACGGTGGCTGGATAACCGCGCTTGTAGACGAACTCGATCTCAACCTCGTGCATCGCCGCCATGGCCGTGCAGATCTCACCCATGCGGCGCTCGATCAAATCACGGGTTGCCGGATCCGTCGTGCGCACCGAAGCGTTCAGGAAAGCGGTGTCCGGGATGACATTCCCAGCCGTACCGGCATGGAACTGAGTAATCGAAATCACCGCCATATGGATCGGATCAACGTTACGGGTCAGGATCGCCTGGGCGGCGTTGTAGATCTGCACACCGACCGCGATCGGGTCCTTCGACATCTGCGGCATGGCGGCATGACCACCGACACCATTAATCGTGATCTTGACGCTGTCAGCCGCCGCCATCAGGGCGCCGTGACGGATATTGAACGTCCCCTTGGGGAAGTTCGGCAAGTTGTGCAGGCCATAGACAGCATCGCATTCAAACCGGTCGAACAGGCCTTCCTTGACCATCAGATCGCCGCCGGCACCGCCTTCTTCAGCCGGCTGGAAGATGACGTTCACGGTGCCGTCGAAGTTCCTCGTCTCCGCCAGATACTTCGCCGCCCCCAGCAGGATCGCTGTGTGCCCGTCATGGCCACAGGCGTGCATCTTGCCGTCCTCTACCGACTTGTAGGAAGGTGAGCCCACCTCTTGCATCGGCAGCGCGTCCATGTCGGCGCGTATGCCGATGGATCTAGTGCTGCTGCCCTGACCCTTGATGACGCCGACAACGCCGGTCTTAGCGATCCCCTCGTGGGTTTCAATGCCCCATTCTTTGAGCTTATCAGCCACGATCGCGGCGGTTTTCACCTCTTCGAAGCAAAGCTCAGGGTGCCGGTGAATTTCATGGCGCCAGGCGCGCATATCGTCTTCGAATTCTGTGATCCTGTTGTAGACTGGCATGTTCGCTTCCCGTCGCTTGCGTTTTCGAAAATGGTTTGCATTCAAATTTACTCGCGTGGCAGAGCGGTGATCCGGGGGCCCGTCGCGAGATAGTTTGCTTAGAGGAAATTAGATAGCGTTGAAGGGTGAGGCAATATCAAATCCGGGTCTTGGTAACTTTGATGCCAAGATGCCGATCATAATATTTAGAAAAGTAGGAGCGTCTAATGAAGGGAACGGCCGGAAGCCTCGTTTATCAGACTTTGCGAGCCCACGGAGTGACGTGCATATTCGGCATGGAGGACCCGATACATATCTTTCATGCCGTCGATCGATCAGTCACCCAGATCGTGACCGTACGCGACGAGAAACACGGCGCCATCATGGCGCATGCGCACGCTCAGGTAACCGGCCGGCCGGGGGTTTGTGCCTCGACCTTCGGGCCCGGTGTGTCGAATTTGTTGACTGGCTTGCTTGAGGCCAGCCGTTCGTCGGTGCCGGTTATTGCCCTGGTGCAGGACCACGCCTTGAAGCTCAAGGATCGCCATGCCAGTAGTGCTATGGATCTGGTTGCCGTGATGGGTCCGTTCGTAAAATCCATCATCCGGATCGATCACCCGGAGCAAGCCGGTGACATGGTGCGAAAGGCCTTCCGGCTCGCTACCACCGGCCGGCCGGGTCCGATCGCCTTGATCTGCCCAGCCGACGTCATGGCAAGTGAGGCCGAATGCGATACCAGCTCCGATCCCAGATACATCAGTTATCCAGCCAACCGGGTCCGGGCCAGTTCTGAAACCATCGCCGAAGCCGCCGAGTTGTTGTCGAAAGCCAAGCGCCCGTTGATCGTCTCCGGCGGCGGCGTGATCATCTCCGAGGCAGTGGACGAGGTGGTGCAACTGGCCGAGCGGTTCTCGGCCCCCGTGGCAACCACGATGACCGGCAAGGGGGCGATTGCCGACAGCCATCCGCTATCCGCCGGCGTGCTCGGCAGCTCTACAGGCGGCAAGCTTGGGCGCGGCAAGATTTCCAACACACTTCTCGCCGACGCTGACCTGGTGTTCATCATGGGCTCGCGCACCGGTCAGATCTGCTACAGCGATTGGACCTTGCCGAAGCCAGGCGTGAAATTGATCCACCTGGACATCGACCCCGAGGAGATCGGCCGAAACTTCACCACCGACGTGGCGATGGTCGGCGATGTGCGGGACAGTCTGCGCGATCTGCTCCGTCATGCCGAGGAAGCGGGTCTACAAACCGTCAACCGCGACAACGGCGGCGAAATCGCCGCGATGCAAGAGGAATGGTTGCGTGAAATCACGCCAGTCGCACGGTCCAACCAGCGCCCAATTCGCCCGGAGCGGATCTTCGATAAGATCGGGAATGCGTCAGACGAGACCACGCTGCTCGTCACCGACGCGAGTTATGTCACCGGTTGGTCGATGAGCCAGCTGGCCGTGCCGGCGAGCGGCCGCTACATCCTGTCGCCGCGCGGCACCGGCGGCATTGGATGGAGCCTGCCCGCCGCCATCGGCGCCAAACTCGGCGATCCCAAGCGCACCGTCATCTGCGTTACCGGCGATGGCGGTTTCGGCTATGTGCTGGGCGAATTGGAAACCGCCGCGCGCTACAATGTCGACCTGTTGGTGATCGTCTTCAACAACTCCACCTTGGCCTTCCAGCGCCACTACGAAGAACTGGTGATGGGGAGTTATCTGGAGTGTGACTACCTCGACGTCGATTACTCGGAAGTGGCGAGAGCACTGAAATGCGGTGGCGAGAGCGTCGATGACCCGGGAGAAATGGAAGCCGCGATCCAGCGCGGGCTGGCCTATGCGGGGCCTTATCTGATCAACGCGGTCGTCGACCCGGAAGCCACGGCACCAATCGTCGGGTTTGATAAGCCGCTACCGGGTGATGCGACCCATTAGGGCGTATTCGGACGTACTAATTTAGCCGCTTCCCGGACGAGCAGTGCGAGATCCGGGGAGCGGGCATTCCTATAGGTGAATTTCCTACGCCTTAACGCCCCCGGATCCGCGGGTCCATGGCGTCACGCAAGCCGTCGCCCATGTAGTTCACACTCAACACCGTCAGAGAAATCGCCAATCCCGGCCAAATTACACGCGCCGGATTGATGTTGAGGAACGGTACGCCATCAAACAGCAGACGGCCCCATGTCGGGAAATCCGACGGGAAGCCAAGGCCGAGGAAACTCAGTGCGCTTTCCGTAATGATCGCGGCCGCAACACCCAGGGTCGCCGAAACCATGATCGGGCTCAGCACGTTCGGGAAGATGTGACGTGTGATAATCCGGTGCGGCCGCGTTCCGATGCTGCGGGCGGCGAGCACAAACTCTCGCTGCTTGATCGCCAAAACCTCGCCGCGAACGATACGCGCGGTCTGCATCCAGCTTGTTATGCCAATGACGAACACGATCAATATGAAGATACCCATCTCGGGCCCTAATATTGATCGCAGTAGGTCTCGAAACAACATGATGATGACGAGCAGGAGCGGCAGAATTGGTAGCGCCAGGAACAGATCGGTCAACCGCATCAACGGCCCGTCGAGCCGGTTAAAGTAGCCCGCCAAAACCCCGACAAATGTGCCGAGAGTCAAAGACAACGCCATGGCGGTAACCCCAACCGCGAGCGAGGTTCGACCACCCGCTAAAACCTGCGCAAACATGTCGCGCCCAAGGTTATCGGTCCCCATCGGATGCTTTATCGACATGCCTTGGTTCTTGGACTTGTAGTCGAGATACTGCGGGTCGATGTCATGTAGATACGGGCCGAGCAGAACCGAGAGCAAGATCAGCGCGAAAACGCCAACACCGGCCAACGCACCCTTATGGGTTCTAAACTGCTGCCAGACGTCGAGCCACAGGGAGCGGTGCTGGAGCACGCCCTCTTGAGAGTCCGCCTCTGACACTGTCGAGGCTTGCGCGATCTCATTCATATCTAATCCTCGGGTCGAGCATTCCATAGAGCAGGTCGGCGATCAGATTGAACACCACGATCAAGACTGCAAAAATAAAGGTTACAGTTTGTACCGTCGGCATATCAGCACCTTCGATCGCACCGATCAGAAGCGCGCCGACGCCGTTAATTCGAAAAATCTGCTCGGTAATGATAGCGCCTGCGAAGGTCGACGGCAGGCCGAGCGCGATCACCGTCACGACCGGGATCAGACTGTTGCGCAGAACGTGAATTAGAACCACAACCGGCTCCGACATGCCTTTGGCGCGGGCGGTTCGAACATATTCCTGATTGAGGTTGTCCAGCATCGACGAGCGCATGAAGCGGCTTAGCTGTGCGGCACTGAACAATCCAAGCACCATGACCGGCATGATCATCTGCTTGAATTGAACGACGAAACTGTCGAAATCATTCACCACATGGGTGGTGTCGTATATCGATGGAAACCAACCGAGAACGACACTGAAGATTACGATCATCACAGTACCGGTAAAAAAGGTCGGGACTGAGAAGCCGAGCATCGAGATGAATGTGCCGATCTGATCGAAGATCGAATACTGCTTGTAGGCGGAGATCACGCCGATCGGTACTGCGATCATGATGGCGACAATATAGGACATGCCGACAACGATCAGGGTCTGCGGCAAGCGGGCTGCGATCAGATCAACGACCGGTGCACGGGTCGACCAGGAGCGCACTCGCATCCGGTTCTCGGAGTCGCCGATTTCGATCCCCCAGGATTGTTCCATGAGGTTGAGCGGCTCGTTGATCAGGAATTGTTCCAGCCATTTCAGGTATCGGATGTGAAACGGCTGTCCGAGCCCCAGGCTTTCCTTGATCATCTCCCGAACCTCTTCGGGAATGGTCAAGGGAAGTTGGGCGGTCGGATCGCTGGGCGCCAGATCCAGCAAGGCAAAGATGATGAAACTAATCACCAACAACGTCGGGACCGCAAAGAGCAATCGCCTAACTGCATATCTGAACATGGTCGAAACCCGCAATTCGCCAGTGACACGTCGTTAATGAGTAGGAAGTGGCCCGCAGATCACCGATCCGCGGGCCACCCTTAGTGAGTAGTATCGCTTACTTCCGGTGCCAGTCCTGGATATTCCAGGGAGTGGCATCCCAGACGTTCTGCTTAACACCACCGAGCGACAGCGCATGCGCTGCCACCGCACCACGGTGGATCAACGGAATGATCGCGCCATATTCGATGAGCATGTCGTTCATCTTCTTAGCGATGATCGCCCGTTCCGCCGTCGCTGCAGTCTTGGCGAGGTCCTTGGCAAGTTGGTCGTACTTCGGATCGCAGTAGCGCGGCATGTTCTGGCCGATCCACTGGGTCGCCGGAGACGGCATCTTGTCGCAAGTCCAACGCAGCATGTAGCTCTCTGGGTCGGTGCCGTTGAAGTTGTTGGTGTACATCTCGATGTCGGTGAAGTTCTTCTGGAACGTGTCCGGGCTGGACTGATCGCCACCGAAGAACACCGATGCGCTGATATTTTTCAGCTCGGTCTCAACACCAATCGCCTGCCACATCTGCTTGATCAAGGCTTGGGTGCCCTGACGCACGGAGTTGGTCGAGGTTTGGTAGAGGAGAGAGAGACGGACGCCGTCCTTGGCGCGAACGCCATCGGAACCGCGTTTCCAACCGGCATCGTCGAGCAGTTTGTTGGCGCCTGCCGTGTCCTGCGTCTTGCACCAGTCATTGGCGGTCGAAGCATAGATGGCCGGGGCCGGAAGCACGTTACAGGTCACCTGACCGGCCGGGCCATAGCCCGCGTCGACGAGGATTGCACGGTCAATCGCCATGGAAAGCGCACGACGGACCGCCGGATCCTTGTTGAACGGATGCGGGTTCTTGCCGCCCTGATAGGTCGCGCGCTTGTCGCCCAACGCCGAATCCGGGTTGGTAAGCTGAACCATCAGGCGCTCAACCGAAGTGCCGAAAGCCGAGATGACCTTGCCCTTGCCCGCTTTCGCCATGGTGCTGAGAATCTCAGGCTCAACCTGCAGGTTCCAGGCATAGTCGAACTCACCGGTCTCAAGCACAGCGCGTGCGGCCGAAACTGCATCTCCGCCACCCTTCATCAGGACGGAGTCAAAAGCCGGCAGGTTCTTGTCACGATAATTTTCGTTCATGACATAGAGAACGACGTCATTCGGCTTGAACTCTTTGACCTTGAACGGGCCGGTGCCGATAGTGCCGAAGTTCTGCTTGGTGCAGGTCGGTGCCTTGGCGCCCATGCAGTCCTTGAACTGTGCCTTTTGGATGACCGGCGAGGTCGATCCAACGAACGGACCGTACGGGAAAGGCTTCGCGAGACCGAAAGTGATCTTCACGGTGTGGCTGCCGACCGCCTTGACGGAGGTGACATCCTGGAACCGTTCGGCCGCGTTACAGCCACCCTCGGGATGCAAGCAGTAATCCGCCGTGAACTCGACGTCTGCCGCTGTAAACGGTGTACCGTCGGACCAGACCACACCCTTCTTCAGCTGCCAGGTGATCGACTTGAGGTCCTTGGCAACGCCACCGTTAGCGACAGTCGGAACGCTCTCGGCCAGCGCCGCGACGATGTTGCCTTTCTCGTCGTAATGCGCCAGTGGCTCGATGATGATCGAAGACGCGTCAACGTCTTTCGTGCCACCGGACAAAAATGGATTCAGGATCGACGGTGCCTGCCAATAGAGGATCTTCAACTGGCCGTCGGTACCCCTTCCCGCCTGAGCCGCCGAAGCGAACATCGCAACAGCAGCGGTGGCTAGGACAAGTGTTCGTGCTCTCAACATGATCCAAAGCTCCCTTTTATGGACGCGGACATTCCAACTTCCCTACGTCGTCCGCTTGTTTTACCGGATCGGATTGTTACCTCTCCCCGGATTCCGGCCCCCGACACAATGACATCTCAATCCACATGGTGACATGCCAATTGACGTCCGGGCCCGATCTCTCGCCAGTCCGGGTCTTCGCTCCAGCAAATGTCTGTTGCGATCGGACAGCGTGTGCAGAAGTTGCAACCTTGCGGCGGATTTGCCGGGCTCGGAAGGTCGCCTTGCAGCACAATGTGTTCACGCGTCGCCTCTACCTCGGGGTTCGGGATCGGAACCGCCGAGAGAAGCGCCTGCGTATAGGGATGTTTGGGTTCGCCATAAAGGTCATCGCGCGACGCCACCTCGACGATTTTGCCGAGGTACATCACCGCCACCCGATCAGCGATATGCCGGATCATGCTCAGGTCATGGCTGATGAAG
>JABIRP010000005.1 GCA_018699735.1 Rhodospirillaceae bacterium
TGCTGTTGCGCGGCGGTGATGGCGGTTTCGGAAACGCCCACTACAAAAGCTCCACCAACCGCTCACCGCGCAAGAACACACCCGGCTGGGTCGGCCAAGAGCTCTGGGTTTGGTTGCGTTTGAAGCTTATTGCGGATGCCGGTCTGGTCGGATTGCCAAATGCCGGCAAGTCGACGTTCCTTTCTTCGGTCTCTCGCGCCAAGCCGAAGATCGCGGATTATCCCTTCACCACATTGCACCCGAACCTTGGCGTCGTCGGATTTTCGACCGAAGAGTTTGTTCTGGCCGATATCCCAGGTCTTATCGAGGGCGCGCACGAAGGTCACGGATTGGGTGATCGCTTTCTTGGCCATGTTGAGCGCTGCGGCGCCTTGCTGCATCTGGTCGACGGGACCCAGGAAGACCCGATCGAAGCGTATCGTGTTATCCGCCATGAATTGGAAGCCTATGGTGGCGGTCTAATCGACAAGCCGGAAGTCATCGCGATCAACAAAATTGACGCGATGGAGCCGGAATTGGTCGAAGACGTACGCGCCGCTCTCGCCGCCGAGACGAGCGGGGCCGTATTCACCATCTCCGGCATCGCGCGCACTGGGGTCGACCGGGTGCTCAGCGCCTTGCTGGAACACATCCACGCCGACCGGACCGAACGCAAGCGCGCCACACTCCAAGCCGAGGGAGTGGACACGGACAGCTGGAGGCCGGTGTGACCGGCCGCCAAAATAATTCGCCCTTATCGGAAGCCCGCCGGATCGTCGTCAAAATCGGCTCGGCGCTTTTGGTTGAGGACGAAACCGGTGCGATCCGCCGGGATTGGCTCGACGCCTTGGTTGATGATATCGCAGCGCTACGGGCGGCTGGAAAGCAAGTGCTGATCGTGTCCTCAGGCGCGATTGCCGCCGGCCGACGCCACCTAGGCCTGGTCGGACGTGAGCTCAGGCTTGAGGAGAAGCAGGCCGCCGCCGCGACTGGGCAAATCCGGCTGGCACATGCCTATGAGGCCTCCCTCGCCCGGCACGCCATCACGGTCGCTCAGATCCTGCTATCGCCCGACGACACCGAGGAGCGCCGCCGTCACCTGAATGCGCGGGCAACCATGACGGCGCTGCTCGGTCTTGGTGCTGTTCCCGTGATCAATGAAAACGACACCGTCGCGACCGCCGAGATCCGATTTGGCGACAATGACCGGCTCGGCGCCAGGGTGGCGCAGATGGTCAGCGCCGATTGTCTAGTCCTGCTCTCCGATATCGATGGATTATACGAGACCGACCCCCGTGGAAACGCAGGCGCCATCCATATTCCCGAGGTCAAAGCCCTTACCGGTGAAATTGAGGCCATGGCCGGCCCCGCTACCAACTCCTATGCCTCCGGCGGCATGGTGACCAAGATTGAGGCGGCCCGGATTTCCACCGCCGCCGGCTGCCGTATGATCATCGCAAAGGGCACCGAGGCGAACCCACTCTCGGCCCTTGCCAATGGCGCTCGTCACACTGTTTTCCGTGCCGCCGCGACACCGCATACCGCCCGCAAGGCCTGGATCGCCGGCGCGCTTAAGCCGAGCGGGCGGGTGCATCTGGACGCGGGTGCCGTCAAGGCGCTCGGATCCGGCAAGAGCCTGCTTCCGGCCGGCGTCTCGCGGGTCGAGGGTGCATTCGAGCGCGGCGATCTCGTCGGCGTTCACGACCCCGACGGACGCGAAATCGCCCGTGGGCTGATTGCCTACTCGGCCGGCGACGCCACTCGAATTAGCGGCCACAAATCCCGTGAAATAGAGGCAATCCTGGGATACCGTGGCCGCGATGAAATGATCCACCGTGACGATATGGTGTTGAGCTAGGGAGACACGGCATGTCGGTTGTTGAACGCGAGGCTGGCCAAAGTACTGGTCAAACCGAAAATATCGCAGCGGTGATGCGCGAGATCGGTATTGCCGCCAAAGCGGCGCTCGGTGCGCTCGCAACCTCCAGCGCCGAGGCCCGAAACAACGCGCTGAATGCCGCCGCTACGGCCATCCGCGCCGGCACGTCCAAAATCCTCGATGCTAATCAGCTGGACCTGGCCTACGCCCAGGAGAAGGGCATCCGAGCGTCGATGATCGACAGACTGGTCCTTGATGAAGGTCGTATCGAGGCCATCGCCAAAGGCCTTGAGGATATCGCGGCATTACCAGAGTCGGTCGGTCAGGTGATCGACGAGTGGACCCGGCCGAACGGGTTGACCATACAGCGCGTGCGCGTACCACTCGGGGTCATTGGGATTATCTATGAGTCGCGACCGAACGTGACTGCCGACGCCGGCGGGCTTTGTCTGAAATCCGGCAATGCCGCCATACTTCGCGGCGGCTCGGAAAGCTTTCATTCCTCGAGCGCGATTGCCGATTACCTGCACCACGGACTTCGGGTCGCAGGCCTGCCGGAGGCAGCGGTCCAATTGATTCCGACCCGCGATCGTGACGCGGTCGGTGAGTTGTTGCGAATGGTCGAGTTCGTCGATGTCATCGTGCCGCGTGGCGGCAAATCGTTGATCGAGCGGGTGCAAACAGACAGCCGGGTGCCGGTCTTCGCCCATCTGGAAGGGCTTTGTCACGTCTACCTCGACCACGACGCAGACCCAAATATGGCACGCGATATTGCGGTCAACGCCAAAATGCGGCGGACCAGCGTTTGCGGAGCGGCCGAAACGCTGCTGGTTGACAAAACCGCCGCCGAGCACCTGTTGCCCCAAGTTGCCAAAGCGCTCATCGATGCCGGATGCGAGTTGCGCGGCGATGAAGGTGCTGTCGCGCTGGTTCCGTCAATGACACCAGCGACTGCGGCGGATTGGACGACCGAATACCTCGACGCCATCTTATCTGTCCGACTGGTCGATGGGGTCGAGGGTGCTATCCAGCATATCGAGGAGTATGGCTCGCACCACACCGAGACCATCGTGACCAGCAACCAGGCAACCGCCGAAACCTTCCTTGCCAAAGTCGACAGCGCCATCCTGTTGCATAACGCCTCGACCCAATACGCCGATGGTGGCGAGTTCGGCATGGGGGCGGAAATTGGGATCTCCACCGGACGACTGCATGCGCGCGGTCCGGTCGGCGCGGAACAGCTCACCAGCTTCAAATATGTGGTGCGCGGCTCCGGTCAGATCCGGCCCTAGTTGCCGATGAGCCGATTTCATTCCGCCGGACCGGATCGCGCGGCGTTTCAAGGCTCGGCTGCATTCGCCGTGCCCAGGAACGGCAGCGGCCGCCGAGGCCAACGCATTGGATTGATGGGTGGCTCTTTTAATCCCGCCCATGTAGCGCATCGTCATGTTGCTCTGCTGGCCCTGAAACGCCTTAAGCTTGACGAGATTTGGTGGCTGGTGGCGCCCCAAAACCCCTTGAAAAGCGCGTCCGAGATGGCATCGATCAGCCGGCGCTTGGCCGCCGCACGACAGGTCGCGGCCAATCATCCGAAAATTCGCGTGCGTGATGTCGAGAGCCGGCTCAGCACAGCCTATACCGTCGATACGATCGAGACACTGGTTCGCCGCGGCAATGGTACACGCTTCGTTTGGATCATGGGCGCTGACAATCTGGTGCAATTTCGCCACTGGCAGCGATGGTCACGAATATTTCACCTGGTTTCCATTGCGGTCTTTGATCGGCCTACATATTCTTTACGAGCGCTGTCGAGCTTGGCGGCACAACGGTTTGCGCGATTTCGGCTTCCGGTGAGTTCGGCGGCGGCTCTGGCGGACCGGGTGGCGCCAGCGTGGATTTATTTCCACACACGGCTCGACCCAACCTCGGCAACCGAAATTCGCCACGCCGAGGCGACAGCGCGGAATAAAGCCCAAAGGAAGACAATCCTGGGATAGAGGCCTGGGGTAGACGCCAGGGGTAGAAGCCTAAGACAGAAGACAGAGACGGAGAACATCATACCCAAAATGAAAAAGCCCCATGCGGGCAGCGGCCTGATCGAAATGGTCCAGAAATCTTTGGACGACGACAAGGCCGAGGATTTGGTGACCATCGAGCTGGCCGGCAAATCCACCATCGCGGATCACATGGTGATCGCGACCGGGCGCTCAAGCCGTCAGGTCTCGGCTATGGCTGATCATCTCGTCAGAAGCCTCAAGCAAGCCGGCGTCCGGGGCATCGGTGTCGAGGGCATGCGGCGTGGAGACTGGGTTCTTGTCGACGCTGGCGACATCATCATCCACCTGTTTCGCCCCGAAGTTCGCGAGTTCTACGGTCTGGAAAAGATGTGGACGGTTGAGCCTATGGAAGACGTGCCGACCAGTCATGTCGGCGGTGAGAGCAGGAGCGGTGAAAGCAGGACTGCGGCCGGCTGACCCCAACCAGGGGATTCCGGTCCAACGTTCATTATGCGCTTGATGATAATAGCAGTCGGCCGAGCTCGCCTGGGCGTCGAGCGCGACCTTTTCGAACATTTCACCGATCGTTTGACTTGGTCCTTGACCTTACGCGAGGTCGACATCCGCAAACGTATGCCCGATGACAAACGTATCGCCGAGGAAGGCCGGTTAATTCTGGAGCAGGTTCCGCCTGGCGCCCGTTTAATCGCACTCGATGAGCACGGTCGCGACCTCTCAAGCCGGGACTTTGCCGGCAAACTGACCAACTGGCGGGATGATGGAGTGAGCGATATTGCCTTTGCCATTGGCGGCGCAGATGGGCTCGACCCCGCGGTTACGAGGCGCGCCGACCTGAGCCTCGCCTTCGGACGCGCGACCTGGCCCCACATGCTGGTTCGTGGCCTACTTGCCGAGCAAATCTACCGAGCCCAGCAGATCGCTGCCGGCCATCCCTATCATCGGGACTGACCCATCTCCAAGACAAACATTCCGCCCATCTCCGGGTAGGCGAATCCAAGCAAATCGAGTATAAGACGCGGATGTCAGTCAGGCCCGTAATGCTCTGTGTTCTCGACGGCTGGGGCCATCGAGATAGCAGTGAAAACAACGCCGTCGCCCTTGCAGAGACGCCGGTCTTCGATCGCTTGTGGCGCGACTGCCCAACCGGATTTCTCGATGCCTCAGCCGAAGCCGTCGGCTTGCCGGACGGGCAGATGGGAAATTCCGAGGTCGGGCACACCAATCTTGGCGCTGGCCGGGTCGTGCTGCAGGACCTGCCGCGCATAGACGCCGCGATTGCCGAGGGTGGATTGCCCCACATGCCGGAACTGGTCGCTTTCGCCGAAAAACTAAAAGCTAGCGGTGGCACCTGTCATCTGATGGGGCTGCTTTCGCCTGGCGGTGTACACGCGCACCAGGATCAGATCGCGGCACTGGCGACGGCTGTTTCCGGCCTGGGCGTCACGGTCGTGATCCACGCCTTTCTCGACGGTCGCGACACACCGCCGAAAGCCGCCGAGGCAGACATGGCACGCTTCCTCAGCGATCTTGGCGATGCGGGTCGGATCGGGACCGTCATCGGCCGGTTTTTCGCTTTGGATCGGGATAACCGCTGGGATCGGGTGGCGCGTGCCTACGCCGCCTTGGTTCAGGCAGACGGATTAACCGCACCTGATCCTGCCACCGCCATCGCAGATGCCTACAAGCGCGGCGAGACCGACGAGTTTGTCGAGCCGACAGTCATCGCCGGTTACGACGGCATGAAAGACGGCGACGGCATTCTGATGACCCATTTTCGTGCCGATCGCGCCCGGGAAATTCTAACGGCCTTGGTCGAGCCCGATTTCGGCGGCTTCACCCGCGCCGCGACCTGTCAATTTGCGGCTCTGCTAGGAATGGTCGAGTATTCGAGCGCGCTTTCCAAACGGTTCTCTACGCTTTTCCCAACGATTGAGCTTCACAACACGCTCGGCGAGATCTGTGCCAAGGCCGGTCGGCGACAGCTGCGCATCGCCGAGACTGAGAAATATCCGCATGTGACCTTCTTCCTGAATGGCGGCCGGGAGGATGTTTTCGAGGGCGAGGACCGGATCCTGGTCCCTTCTCCCAGGGTCAAAACATATGATTTGAAGCCTGAAATGTCAGCTGAAGAGGTGACCGATAAACTTGTCGAGGCGATCGGTTCGGGCACCTACGACTTGATCGTCGCCAATTTCGCCAATCCAGACATGGTCGGCCACACCGGCGTGCTTACAGCCTCAATCCAGGCGATTGAGACTGTTGATCACTGCCTTGGGCGGATCGAGCGGGCGTTGGTTGATGCCGGTGGCACCATGTTCCTGACTGCGGATCATGGCAATTGCGAGACTATGGTTGATCCCGTGAACGGTGGTCCGCACACTGCTCATACGACCAATCTAGTCCCTGCGGTTTTGGTCAACGGACCGGCTGACGTCACTCGGCTTGCCCAGGGCCGGCTGGCCGATGTTGCGCCAACGCTGCTGAGGTTGATGGAGATGGAGCAACCAACCGAGATGACTGGGCATTCGCTTCTGCGCCTGGCGACGGAAACCGGTCGCGAGCCCCGTGCCGCACTTGGTGACTGATCTCCGAATGTCCCGGGACCGGCTCCGGGCCGGTTTGGCTTGGGTCATTGCAATTGCGCTACTAAGTGCTGCGCCGAGCAAAACCAGCCTTGCTCAGGCGACCGATGCCGATGATGCCGGCCGCCAATTGCGCTCGATTGAGACCGAAGTTCAGCAAAGTCAGTCGGAGCGCAAGCGTTTGCAAACACTTGCTCGAACTCTGGATGCCGAACTGGGTAAAGTTCGTGCGGCATTGGTTCGGGTTGCCCGAGAAGCCCAAGGACGCGAGCAAACCTTGAGTATGGTTGAAACCAAATTGACCGCGCTGCAACTCCAGGCAGAGAGCCGACGCGGTCAACTCGGCGCCAAGCGCGCGCGATTGATCAAAGTGGCCGATGCCCTACACCGGTTGGCCAAACGGCCGGCCCGGTACCTACTCGCGACCCGCACTCCGCCCGTCGAGGCGGCCCGTGCGGCGATACTTCTGCGATCAACTGTTCCGGCCATGGCCCGCGAGGCGAAAGATCTGCGAGCCGAAATTGCCGAAATCGAGGGATTGAACCGCGATATTCGAGATCAACGCACACGCCTTCAGCAGGCCAGCACTGCCTTGACAAAAGAGCGCCTGCAATTGTCAGCGTTGCTCGCGCGCAAAGCTAAGCTTCGCAAGCGGACCCAAGGCCAAAGCCAAGAGCTGGAACAACAGCTGCGTGATCTCGCTGGATCGGCCAACACCCTGAAACAATTGGTCCAAATCCTCAAACGGAGCCAAGCGAATAGAAATCGCGAAGCCGATCGCCTGGAAGAAATGTTAAGGTCGGACACGAAACCCTCTCGCCAAAGCCCCATGCCGTCGCTTACGGAACCGACCGCGCCGCCCAGGCCATCCGTGCGAAATCAAACCCGGTCAACAGCAACTCAGCCACCGACCGCACAACCAGAATTTATCGCTCGACTACCAGATGCGCCATCGATCAAGGCCAACAAAGGCCGGTTGGCGTTTCCCGCCAGCGGGCGGGTCGCGGAACGCTATGGCCAGCGCGACGACAGCGGGTTTACTGCCAAGGGCATCACGCTTGCGACCAGACCAGGGGCCCAGGTCGTGGCACCTTTCGATGGAATTGTAGCCTTCGCCGGGCCGTTCCGCAGCTTCGGCAATATTTTAATCATTGATCATGGCGAGGGATATCATACTCTTCTGGCTGGTCTTGGCCGTATTGACTTAACGGTCGGCCAAGGGCTCCTGGCGGGCGAACCGGTCGGCATTATGACCGAGGGAAACAAGCAGGAAGTAAATGGCGATAGAAACCGCCTGTACGTTGAACTCAGACATGCCGGCGAACCGATCAATCCGATACCATGGTTTTCAAAGCGGACGAACAAGGTGAATCGATGAAACTCAACCTTCGTGGCACTTTCCGAGCAGCCTGGCGACCGGCCGTAATGAGCTTGGCGTTGGCGGCCTTTCTCACGCCCTCGATGCCGGGCCACGCTCAGGATACAAACTCAGCCGATACTTATCGTCAGCTCAATCTGTTTGGCGATGTGTTCGAGCGTGTGCGCTCAGAATATGTCGACAAGATCGGCGACGAGAAGCTTATCGAGGCCGCGATCAATGGCATGCTGATCTCCCTCGACCCGCACTCCAACTATCTGAACGCCAAGAACTACCGGGATATGCGGGTTCAGACCAAAGGCGAATTCGGCGGCCTTGGGATCGAAGTCACCATGGACCAGGGTTTCGTCAAGGTGGTCTCTCCGATCGATGACACGCCAGCCGCGAGGGCTGGCCTCCAGCCCGGCGACCTCATCACCCACCTGAATGGGGATGGGGTACTCGGGCTCACCCTCGGTGAAGCGGTCGACCGCATGCGAGGGCCGGTTGATTCCAAGATCGTCCTATCGATAAGACGCAAAGACACCGAACCCTTTGACGTCACCATTCTACGTGCGGTCATTAAGATCCGGTCGGTACGATCGCGCATGATGGAAAATGCCGCCTATATCCGCATCACGACCTTCAA
>JABIRP010000034.1 GCA_018699735.1 Rhodospirillaceae bacterium
AAGGCTCCGCTCGAACTTCGCGATCACCGTGAGCCGTTCGCCTGAGTTAATCAGCTCGCCAGCGATTGGACCGTAGCTTTGTGCCTGGATTGTCATGCGCTGGCCTCTCGGAGGTCGTCAAAAGAATGTTATGCCCGCCAAATGCTCGCTATCCCGGCCGACACGGAACCAGAACCGAGGCCGGCCCATTGGGGTGCGGACTAATTTGGTTATCCGAGAGTATGCGTTGAAACCTTGTAGGGTCGAGACTGCGCAATACTATTTAGCTCAAGAGTTTCCGCTTCCCGGTTTGGCGCAGCCAAGACCGGGATCCGGGCGGGCTACGCCGTGTTTGTGGCCCTGGATTCCGGCTCTCGCGATGCTCGGCCGGGAAGCGGCTGTAAGATGACCCCATTCACAAGGCCGCCGACCCAAATTCGGTTTCAGATTCTTGACCCACAGACCAGTTTGATTCAAAGATTCGCGAATTCCGAGAATGGGGCAATTGTATTGAAATATTTGCGAAAGTCGCCAATAGCCATATCGATAGCTCTATTGGCTTTATCGGCCCAATTCGCATGGGCGAGCGAGTCGGGTTTGCCGGCGGCCTGCATTGCCCCCAAAACCGACCCGGTCGCTATATCCCCGCAAGCCGATATCGAGCTAACGATCCGTGCGGCTCTTGACCTTTTGGCGCATGACAAGATCGAACCCGCGCGCAGGATGCTGCGCCTCGCGGAAGCTCAAATTGGGGCCCATGGCACACTAAAAGTCTCGGAGCGATCAACCTCCGAACTCAAATCTCTTACCTCGGACGGTAATCAGCTGGCAAAAGAAGCGATCGGACGAGCGGAAGCCTGGATCAATGCCACAGTCGAGGCGGAAGCACTGAGCAGTCTTGCGATGTCCACCGAGCAAAGCGCCGAAGCATTGGGCATCGAACGCGATAGGCAAAACCCATCGATCGCAGCACTTTGCCGCCTGCCGGATGTTCTGGCAGCCCCCCTACGACATCCGTACGACGTTCCCGTGATGGTCAGCACTATGTCGGGCCTTGCCTATTTCATCCTCGACCGCGACCCGAATGTGGCCATCTGGGCCCGGCGGCACATTCAGAACTGGCTCGAAAGTTCTACGCATGACCCGAGCACGGTTCTGGAGGCGATCGAGGCCACTCTGCAATCCCCCTCGCAACCAGAATTCGTGGAAATCGACCGCCGGGCGCTTGTCTTCGCGGAACACCTGGCCGCACTCGTTCCGGAGATCTCTCCCGGTGACAACCCTTACGCCAAACGCGCTTTGGCGGTTGCCGGCCTCGCAAAGTACCGGGCCCGGAACGGAGAAGCAGCAAAAGCACGGCGCTTGTTTGCGACGGCAAAAGACTTGGCCCTCGCCCACCCGCCGCTCAAGATGGCCGCGATGGCGGAAATCGCGGTGATCAAGGCGCGGATCGAACGAGACCGGATCTGGTGGCTCGTTGAATGACGGCCAACCGAAGAACACCTACTCGCTAGCCTTCTCCGCCGCGTCCCGCCGAGCGTGCTTCTTGACCCAGAGCGGCTGACCAAACTCGGGCACTGCGGGCACCGGTTCCGTCGGTGCGCCCGGGCGGGTCGGACGGGGAGCGAAGCGGCCGAGCGAGGTCACCCGGTCATACATCACCAAGGCGCCGGCGAGCCCGACATTGAGCGAGAATTTAGTTGGGATCCGGACCACATAGTCGCAGCGCTCGATCATGCCGTCTGACAATCCGCCGCGCTCGGGGCCGAGCACGTAGGCGCATTGTCGTGGATGATGGAAGCTCGGCAGCTCGATCGCATCATCGGTGATCTCGACACCAACCAACTGGCAGCCTTCGGGCAGCATGAGTTCTTCGGCTGTCTCGAAGCGATAGAACGGCAAATTGGCCGCCGTGCCCGAGGTGTCGACCTGCTTCAGCTCGTGTAGCTGCAAGGCCGCGCCGACGGTGAAAACAAAGCCAGCCCCAAACGCGTGCGCGGTGCGATACACAGCACCCACATTGTGCGATTTCGAGATGCCCTCGACGCCTATTCCAAAATATCCACGCATAGCGGCGGACCTTGCACATTCGGGCCGGTGAAGGCAAGGTCCGGCTAATCTAACCTCCAGGCCAGGAGCCCCATATGAACATCGAACGCACATCCAAAGACAGCCAAGCGGTCGAACGCGTCTATCTCTCCGACAAAGAACCGAGCGAGGTTGTCGTCGAGGTGACCCGCGGCTCCATGGTCGAGAGTATCCATAGGGGCGTCGTTGCAGTGGTCGATGCCGCCGGCAAGACGGTGCATGCCTGGGGCGACATCGATCGGTCGATCTACGGCCGGTCCGCCATCAAGCCGATCCAGACCCTGGCCGTGATCGAAAGCGGCGCCGCTGACGCCTATGCGCTTGGCGAAGACGAGATCACGCTTTGCTGTGCTTCGCACAAGGGCGAACCGATCCACACCGACCGGGTTGTGCCTTGGCTCGAGCGCCTTGGCCTCTCTGCCGATGATCTCGAATGCGGCCCGCAGATGCCTTATCACGAGGCCACCGCCGAGGCTCTGATAAAGGCCGGTGTCCATCCGACCCGGGCGCATAACAACTGCTCCGGCAAGCACTCCGGCATGCTGACCACGGCCAGCCATCTGGGAGAGCCGACTAAGGATTATTCTGACCCAGAACACCCGGTTCAAACCCGACTGGTCCAGATCATGGAGGAGATGGCGGGTATCGATCTCTCCCGCACCGCGCGCGGCGTCGATGGGTGCGGCATCCCGGTCTATGGCGCGCCGGTCAAGGCGCTGGCCCGGGCGATGGCCCGGCTGGCCGACCCGAGCGGCCTCTCTGACGATCGGGTCGCCGCATGCCGCCGCATCGTCAAGTCCTGCGCCGCCTGGCCGGACCTGATCTCCGGCACCGGGGCGTTCAACTCCGTGGTTCTGGCCGAGACCGGTGAGCGGACTTTGCTGAAGGGCGGGGCCGAGGGGGTTTATGCGGCGGCGGTGCCAGAACTCGGTTTGGGCATCTGCCTTAAGATTGACGATGGCGCCGGACGGGCCTCTCAGGTCGCAGTCGCCGCCGTACTACGCCGCCTTGGCATCCTGGATGAGGCCGCGACCAAACGCCTGTCCGACCATGTCGAGCCGGAGGTTCGCAATTGGGCTGGCACGCTGGTTGGCGCCATTCGCCCTGGACCCGGTATCGCATTCTGAGATAGGGCGGGGCATGGCCGTGATAGTAAATGACTGGGTCTGATCAATCCGACCGGGTTCGCGAGCAGTACGAAGCGCTGCCATACCCTGAACGCAATCCCGCCGACGAGGCAAAACGGCTCGTCATAGGGTCTCCCTCGCAGCTTGGCGAGATCCGTCACTATCTGTTTCGCGGCGGTCTGCCGGAGCGGTCTCCGTTTCGCGCCCTTGTCGCCGGCGGCGGAACCGGCGATGCCTTCATCATGTTGGCGCAGCAACTGGCCGACGCAGGCATTGCGGCCGAGGTCACGCACCTCGATCTCTCCTCTGCGTCACAGGGCGTAGCCCGAGCCAGGGCAGAGGCACGCGGGCTCGACAACACCCGGTTCGTGCTGGGCGAGATCGAACACGTTAAAGCTCTGGCCCCAGGACCTTACGACTACATAGACTGCTGTGGCGTATTGCATCACCTGGCCGACCCGACAGTCGGGCTCAAGGCATTGGTCGAGCAGCTGGCTCCAGACGGCGGCATGGGGCTGATGGTCTACGGCGCGCTCGGTCGGACCGGTGTATACCACACCCAAGAGGCAATGCGGCTGCTGGCGGCCGGCGAACCGGACAATCAGCGGCTCGGTCTGGTCAAACGGTTGCTGAAGAGTTTGCCAAGCGGCAACTGGTTAAGACGCAATCCCTTCGTCGGCGACCATGTAACCGGCGGTGATGCCGGAATTTTCGACTTGCTGCTGCACGCACGCGATCGCGCCTACACGGTGCCCGAATTGCTCGGCCTCATCACAGCGGCCGATCTCAAAGTGGCCCGGCTCATTCAACCGGCGCTCTACGAGCCTGAAACCTATCTCGACGACCCGGCGCTTCTGAAGCGCGCACTGGTGCTGCCGGCGGATCACCGCTGGGCGCTGGCAGAGTTGCTGTCTGGTGCCATAACCAAGCACATCGCCTATGCGGTACCGGCAGGGCGGGCGGAGGATACCGAGGCAAAGCCCGACGATCTGTCCCTAATTCCAGTATTTCTCGATATGGATCCAGCCGAGATCGCCAAGGGCATCAAGCCCGGCGGCACGCTCACGGCCGAACTTGGTGGTCACCCCTACATGGCGCCGCTGCCGGCGCTAGCACCCGTGATCCTGCGGCTGTGCGATGGGCGGAGCTTGGCAGAGATGCTGGCAGCGATCCGGGCCGAGAGCCGGCCCGATTTGTCAGAAGACGACTTTCGCACCCAGTTCGCCCAATTTTTCACCGCCTTCCAAGGCGTGAACAGGATGGTGCTGCGATCGCCTGAGGAATAGGGATTTCGCCTACCTCCACCTTTTACCACTTCCCGGCCAAGCGTAGCGCGAGCCGGGATCTCGCGGCAGCGTATTCGCCAGATCGAGATCCCGGTGTTGGCGTTGCCAAACCGGGAAACGGAGTATTGTGGAGTAGCAGATCCACGCATCCCCTATCTTCGCGGGGCGGTTTGGCGGAAATTCGGGTTTGAACAGATCAGCGGTGACGCTATGGTCCCGCGCTAGCACAGATAATATCCGACACGCGTGACCTTTCCGACCGGAGACAATCAATGGCCAAGCCCCGCACGCTATTCGACAAGATCTGGGAGTCGCATCTGGTCGACGTCCAGGATGATGGCACCTGCCTGATCTACATCGACCGGCATCTG